>JAUSGG010000101.1 GCA_030649165.1 Armatimonadota bacterium | reverse complement strand
CGCAGCAGGTCCTACGGCTGGGCAGGATTTCAGAACAGGGAGAGCTGCTACCGACTTCTGTACGGCCTGTTCTGGCAAAGAAACAACGACTGGAAGGAAACACCCAAACTTGATTTTACACACTAATATTGACACGACCCGCGGTTGGTGGTTGATGGTTGGTTGTTGTCGGTTGTTACATGCGTTTCACGAAGTCCAGTACCTCGTCTATATGCCCTTCCAGAGTCACCTTGGGCCATACCCTGCGTATCACGCCTTCCTTGTCGATGGCGAAGGTTGTGCGCTCGACACCCATATAGGTCCGTCCGTAGTTGCTTTTCTCTTTGTACACACCGTAGGCCGTCGAGACGCGCTTCTCCTCGTCCGCCAGCAGCGAAAACGGCAGGTGGTACTTCTCAGCAAACTTCTCGTGGCTCTTCACGCTGTCCGTGCTCACACCCAGAATGACAGTTCCTACGTCCTCGAACTCCGCTTGCATGTCCCTGAAGAAACACGCCTCTTTAGTGCAGCCGGGCGTGTCATCCTTAGGATAAAAGTACAGGACTACGTTGCGACGTCCCCTGAACTCCGAAAGTGATATGGTTTGTCCATTCGTCGCCTTTAGGGCGAATTCCGGAGCCTTTTGCCCTTCAACTGGCATGCGTCAACCTCCCGTCTACGCAGAATCAGACTAGACAATACCCTCGGCTGGAACAGCTCAATCACACACCCGAGCTACTGCTGCCTGCCCTCTATCGCACTGAGCAGAATGCCCGCCGCAATCCCAAGCCTCCGGTCGAGCTGTCCCCTCATATCCGGGGAGAAGTCTATAGCAAGCCTCAAGGAGAACGGGTTGAAGTTCTGTTTGAACGTGCAGACCTGATTCCCATTCATCTCAGCATGATACTTCTGCGGAATGAGGTTCGTGAGCCAGCGTCGTACCAGCGCCAGGAGCGCATTGTCCTCCCTGATAACGCCGACCTCGTTGTCGAGGTTGTCCAGGAGCAGCCACTCGTCTTTCAGGAACGCGGACTTGAGGCCCTTTCGACGAAGAGCGCCGACCTTCTCGTCGGTTGCGGCGTCGGTCACGTCGTACGTGGCGGAAAAGTCCAATATCTGCCTGGCCCTTATCTTCAGGACCTCGGTCTGCATATCTCTGCCTGTGTAGATCGTAATATCCTCTTTCAGCTTGAACGCCTTGAGGCTGGCGAACATCACCTCGTCCCCCAGGCCATTCAGGATATAGTACGAACCGCCAAATAGCTTGAGGAATTTCCTGCGAATCTCATAGTTCGAGTGCATAAACTGTTCGGAAGTCATATTGTTCCCCCTGATTATTGCGTCAATCGCAGCATTTGTCGGAAACCGGCGAGCCTGGTTTCGTCGCGCGTCAGCGACATCGCCTTCAGCAATTCGCGCCTGGCCTCGGACTTGCGGCCCTGTTCGAGATACACTGAAGCGAGATAGCCCACAGCGTCAGTCGATCGCGGATCGGCCGCAGTCGCGCGCCTGAGCGCGGTCTCAGCCTCCGACAGCTTCCCGGTCTTCCAATATGCCGCGCCGAGCGCCGTTAGATACACAGCCTGTTCCGGGGACTCCTGGGCGGCCCGCTTCAACTCCGGGATCGCGTCCGCGTACAGTCCCGCCCGGATCAGATCGTCAGCGATCAGATAGTGACCCAACCCCGACTGAGGGCGCAGAGGCGGCGTTTCATAGTTTCCAGCGATTCGAGCCTGGCTGCCCAACAGGACAGCTCTTGCGATCGCGTGCTGCGAGGCTTCGCTGTCGCCCGTCATATAATACGCCGCCGCGAGTCCACGCCAGGCGAGGAAGTTCTCAGGATCCATCCGCGCCGCCGTCTGATACGAACTCGCCGCCTGTTTATAGTCCCCCGTCCGAAAGTGCGCCCTGCCCAGCTCGTAGTCTATCCTCATCGCGTGCGGGTACTTTCGCTGGTAATCCTTCATCGCCGCCAGAGCGTCCTCCGCGTAGCCGTCTTCCAGATAGGACAGACCGAGCCAGTACAATGATCGGGTCGCGTAAGGGTAAATCCTCAGGGCGATCAGGTTCTCCCGCGTCCACGCATTCCAATCGCGCTTGTCCCGCGCCTGTCCGGCGCGCATCGCGTGAACGTCGGCCAGAAAGCTCGCGGCGCCCCCCCACATCAGCCACGCCGACACCACGACCGCGGCGGCGGCAATCCCCGCCTTTTGCAGCGGCGGCCTGGCGACCGGCTTTTCCGCTGCCGACTTATCAGTTGAAGCGGAAAGCGCCGCCAGCGCTCCCAACAGCATCCAGACAAACACCCCGACGTGCGCCTCGTGAATGCTCACGTTGACCATCAGATCGGGGAAAAAAGCCACGAGTCCACCAATCACGCCAAGCGACGCCAATAACCTCGCGGGACTGTGACTTGCCCGCCTCAGCGCCGCCGCGGCAGTGAGACAGATAGCGGCAATCAGCCACAGGTAAATCCCCACCCCCACAACGCCCTGGTCGGCAGCCGTTTCTATCAGGTCGTTATGCGCGTGGTCCTCGCCCATTTCGTAATGACCGAAGACAGGCTTGCCCGAAATGTAGTTCATCTGATAGGCCCGGTATCCGCCCAATCCCCATCCGAGAACAGGACGATCCAGGAACATTTGTATTCCAGCGCCCATCAGGGACTTGCGGATCAGGTCCGATTTTCGCCCGGCGAAACTCAGGTCTCCAGAAACCTTTCCGGAGTCGTCAACGGGAGCCGACCGCGTCGCCCAGGCAAACGCCGTAATCGCCGCGAGAACAGCGATCAGCGCCGCGAGGTCCCTGCGTCTCGTGAGTATCCGCGCCTTTGCCTCCGTGGCCAGGAACAGCACCGCCAGCATCGCGGCCGACAGCATCATGCCCAGCCAGATACCCCTCGTGTACGTCCAGATGACGCACAGATAGGTGACGCCGGCCGAAGCGCCGAGCGCCCACCGCATTCGCCGCGACTCCATCGTGAAGAACAGGCAGAGTTGCACGGGCAGAAACAGCGCAAAATACGCCGCGAGAAACGTGGGATTGCCCATTGTAGAGTGGACCCTGCCGAGTCCGACAACCTGGCGCAGGGAAAGACGCAGGCCGTAATGCTCGAATATGCCGATGATCGCTATCGGCGCCGCCGCAAGCGCGGCGACCAGGAGCGTTCTGACGATTTGTTCCTCTTTCCGCGGGAGACCTGCCGCCGCGGCGAATACGATGAGGTACAACGCGCTATAAAGCAGCGGCTCCGCCGACGAGTAGAAGTGACCGCCGTAAACACTCGCGATCAGCTTCCAGGTGAACATCGCAAACGCCGGGTAAACAAGCGCGCTTCTGGCCGGCCGCCAGTCGGCGCTAAATGCTCGCGCGTAAAGCCCGATCAGCATGAAGACGGCCAGAAGACATATAACGGGCAGTTTCACGGAGGTCGGGGCGGATGCGCCCGTGCAGAAGGCGAGCGGGGCCAGGACCGCCAGCGCGAAAAACGGCCATTCAACGGCTTGCTGGCGTAGGGAGTCGGGCGCCGCATGGGCGGTTCTCGTCGCGGGGCTTTTCTTCATACCACCCGCATATTACCGCCGCCGTGCGGCGGGCGTCAACTGCCGGACTGAATGGGACGGATCAGACCGATAGGACGGATGGGACGAACCTAACCAACAACTAACAACCATCAACCAACTATTGCAATTCTCCTCCGTACGCGGTATAACGAGGGCGCTGATGACGGTCTGTGATGCAAACAAATCGGGCCTTCCCAGCGTCAGTACCTGTTGAAGATCATGTCAGGAGGCGGACGTGGAGACATCACTTGGCTGGATTGCTCTAGCGGTAGGAGCGCTCGGCGCAGCGCTGGCGTTCGTGCTTGCCGGATATGAAAAGCAAGCAGACGAGCGCAGGGACGGACTCATCATCGCCCTGTTCACGATAGTCGGGGCGGTTATCGTCTTTCTTCTGACGCGGCCCGTGGAGGAGCCGTTTTCCCCCGGACAACGGCTCGGATGGGGCGCGTTGATCGGCGGCCTGCTCGGCGCTCTAGCCGGCCTGGGATCGACCAGACTTATAACTAACACGCCCTGGAAATCGGCAATAGCGTCCGTCGCCTCCTGTTCCCTGGCGCTGCTCGGAACGACCGTCACGCTGCTGATTTTCAAAGACTACCCGCAGCCTGCTCTGGCTGGTTTTGTCATCGGCGCGGTGATAGCCGGCGCTTTGTTCCGCTCGGCGTTGCCGGCGTCAACGGACATCGAGGTGTGGACGCTCACAACCGTCGCTTTGGCGGCGACGGTTACACTCGGCGTCTTTCACTACGACAACAGTCCCGAACGTTTCTGGTGGCGAGCGCCGCTTATGACGCTGGCGGTCGTGATCATAGCGCAGTTCGCGGCCGCCTCCACAGCCCGCGAAGGACGAAAAGTGGCCATCCCCGCTACGCTGGCTTCGGTAATCACGCTGGGGCTGATGGCGGTTATGTCCTGGCGGCTCTTCCCCGACTGGTCGGTCTTCATGGTCGCGCTCGCGGGCGTAATAACATTTGCGCTTGTGGGCTGGCTTGCATCGACCGCGGCGTCTTCGATCCGCGCGTCGGCCGTGGCGGCAGTCGCCGTCGTAGCGCTCAGCGCCTTCGCATTTCGCCAACTCGGCGGTTTCGGAGTAGGAATAGCTCTGCTCGCGGGCTGGGCAGTCGTCCTCCCAGCGGCGGCCGCCTCCAGGTCAGCCGGGTCGAAGGACGAGCCTTCGAACCCCTCGCGAGCGTTGGTTTACGCCATGTTCATCGGCGTCGGTGTCCTGCTTCTGCGCCTGTTCCTGGAAACCTACTCGCCGGGGTTGGCCGGGCTCGACCTTCGCTCGCACTACACTTTTGTCACCCTTGCCATTGGCGTCATATTCCCGTTCCTCCTGGTGTCCTTCTTCCCGATCCTGCCGGACCACGGGACGGCGGGGCGGGGCGTCGGGGCCGCCTCGGCAGGCTTGTTCGCCGCCGCCGCTCCGCTCGTAATAGCTCTGGTATGGGGAATGAAGCCGGCGCTCGGCTTCGTGATCGGCACGGTGGCCGCTGAGGTCTTCGTCCTGTTCCTTTGCCTGGGGGCCATAAGCTCGAACGAGCGACGTTTCATGGAATCGGCAACGCTCGCTCTCACGGCGCAGGTTTCCGCGGTCCTTCTGTCGGGCCTGGTCCTGCCGCTTTCGGAAGGGACGCGGTTCACGAGAATACTCGTCTTGGCGATTGCCCTCGCGCTGGCGGCGATATGGGCCGCGATCTCGGCCTTGCTCGCGCACCGGCCCGTAAGGGAGGGATAGTCTTATGCCGCGCTCCGTCATATCCCGCCAATGGCTCGCAATCGCCGCCGCGGTCTTCTGGTGCGGCGTCATTCTGGCCTTCGTTGTCGCGCAGGAGACCCCAACCGGCGACATTCGCGGCAAGGTCTACGCGGTCGAGACCGGACGGCCTATCGCCGACGCTCGCATTTACCTGCGGAGCGTCGAGACTACCGACGGTGACCACTGGGAAAGCAGGCACGAGGAAACAGACGCCAACGGCGAGTTCAAGTTCGAGGACTTGCCGGTCGCCGAATATGTCATTGAAGCAAATGCCGACGTTCATTCCGTACGTCCCGTCAACGTCACAGTTACGGAAGGTCAGATCGAGGAACTCGATCTCGAAATGGCCCCCGGCCAACCGTACTTGAACCTCTATGCCAGTCAACGCAGCTTCACGACAAAGGAGCGACCGGAGATAGCGCTCGACGGATTCACTCCGGGTGACCACGTGAGCGTAGAGCTGCATCGGATTGACATCGACAAGTTGATTTCCGGAACAGCGGGGTCGGTTCGGGACGTCTTGAGGGAAAACCCGTCACCCTCCGGCAAGAAACGCGCCAATCCCCCCGCGATTCTCTCCAGCGAATCCCTCACCGTCGCGATTGACAAGCGAGACAGCGAAGGCATCTATCATCGCAGAGTAAAGTTCGAACCGCACGCGCCCGGCCTCTACATCATCAGCGCCGAGGCCGATGGTATCCGCCGCGGCGCCTGGCTGTCCGTGAGCGACATAAGTCTGGTCAGCAAGAACAGCAGCAGCCAAATGCTGGCTTACGCCGTGACACCCGATACCGGACAGCCGGTCCCGGGGACACAGGTAAAGGTCATCCGCGACGACAAGACGATTGCTTCAGGGACAACGGACGCGACCGGAATCTGGCGCGCCGGAATGGCAGCCAGTGGGAAGCCGGAATATGAGACCATATACGTCGTGGCCCGCAAAGGCGATTCAGTCGCCGTTCTTGGCTCTGAAGGTTATACCTCACGTTCGGAAGGCGCGACGATCTACACTTATACGGACCGGCCGGTGTACCGGCCCGGTCATCAGGTGCGGTTCCGCGGAATCGTGCGCAAGTTCTCGAAGGACGCCTATCACACTCCGATGGCCGGGCAGGTCCGGGTTGAAGCGCGGGACCGCCGCGACACTCTAGTCTACGCGAAATCCCTGCCGCTCAGCCGGTTCGGCTCATTCCACGGCGACTTCAGCCTGCCGCAATTCTCGGCGACCGGAGAATATCAGTTGAACTGTACATTCGAGAAGGAGCAGCAGAGCGCGTCGTTCGCCGTTGCCGAATATCGCAAGCCGGAGTTTACGGTCAGCGTCCAGACCCCAAAGAAGCGCTACGTCAGAGGCGATACGGTGAAGGCGAAAATCCGCGCGACGTATTACTTCGGCGCGCCGGTGGTCGGGGCGGAAGTGCGCTACTCGATCTCGCGGTCGGACTACTGGGCCCCCTGGGACGAGGGTGAGGACGGCTACGATTGGGGATACGAGGGCGAATACGACGACTATGGCGGCTACGGGGAGGAAATCCTGAGCGGCACGCTGGTGACCGGTCCGGACGGAACCGCGGAAGTCGAGTTCAAAGCCCGATGGAAACAGGAGCCGGACGACTACTCACCGGCCGACCAGGAGTTTTCCATCCACGCGTTCGTGACAGACCAGAGCCGGAGAGAGGCCGAGGGCGATGCTAGCGTGATCGCGACGCTGGGCGATTTCCGCGTTGACGTCAATGCGGTGGAATACATCGTCAACCCCGGAAACAGCGCGCGGTTCAAAATCCGGGCGGCCGACTACGGCCGCGGGCCGCGGGCGGGAGTTCAACTGGACATCATGGCCGGCCTTGTCTCGTGGGAAGACGGAGAAGAGAACTACGGCCAGGTGGCGAGCGCCAAGACGTCAACCGATGCCGCGGGGCGCGCGATCTTCGCCTTCACACCGCGTAAGGAAGGCCAGTATATGGTCCGGGTAACGTGCCGCGATCGACGCGGGCGGCTCTTGAAATCGTCGGCGTGGCTTTGGGTCCCGGGAACGCGGGAGTTCGCCGGTTACAAATACCCCAGTCTTGAGGTCGTTCTGGACAAGAAGGTCTACAAGCCGGGCGACACAGCCAAGGTCCTGATAAACTCCGCGCAGTCCGGCGTAGCGGCGCTCGTCACCGTGGAGGGCCGCCGGCTGTTCGACCACAAACTCGTCAAGCTGGACCGGCGGTCAACCGTTGTCAACATACCGATCAAGCCGGAATACCGCCCGAACTTCTATGTTACGGTGTGCTACGTGAAGGACAAAAAGCTCGTTTCGGCCGAAGACGGGGCGAAGGTATCGCTGGCCGAGCAGTCGCTGAAGCTGACGGTCACGCCGAACAAACGCAAATACGAGCCCGGCGAGCAGGCTGTTTACCTGCTCAGGACCGTGAACTCGCGCGGCAAACCCGTCCAGGCGGAAGTGTCGCTCGGCGTTGTTGACGAAGCCATCTACGCCATTCGTGAGGAAAACACCACGCCCATCCGCGACTTGTTCTATAGCCGCCAGCCGAACAACGTGAACACGCGATATTCGTTCCCGGAAGTGTATTACAGCGCCGACAAGGGAGGGTTCACGGGCAGAATTCGAAAGGAGTTTGTGGACACGGCCTTCTGGCGCGCCGACGTAGTCACGGACAAGAAGGGCGAGGCGCGGGTCCGGTTCAAGATGCCGGACAACCTGACCACCTGGCGCGCCACCGCGAGGGCCTGCACGGCGGACACCGTTGTAGGCCAGACAACTAACAAGACCATTTGCTCCAAAAAACTGTTGGTGCGGTTGACCACGCCGAGGTTCCTGGTACAGAAGGACGAGAGTGTCGTCTCGGCAGCAGTGCACAACTACCTGCCAAAGCCACAGAGAGTTGAGGTGACGATCTACGCGGATGGCGCCGTTTCCGGTAAGTCCACGCACACGGTCACGGTAGGCAGCGAAGGCGTGGAGCGTGTCGATTGGCGCATCACGGCGCCCGGAACCGGCGCCGCGACCTTCACCGCCTACGCCGTAGCCCGTGACGCAAATGATGCAATGCAACTGACCATCCCGGTCCGCCCGCACGGGCAGAGGCTGGTGGAGACAAGGTCCGGCTCGACGTTCGGGAGTCCGGTAAACGAGACTTTGATCATACGTTCCGACTCGGTCGCGGGCGCGAGCCAGATACGGATCAGGCTGGCGCCTTCGCTGGCGTCGAGTATGCTCGGAAGTCTGGAATACCTCGCGCAGTATCCTTATGGCTGCACCGAGCAGACGATGAGCTCCTTCCTGCCCGACGTGGTGATCTGGCGCTCGTGGAAGGCCTTTGGCGTCGAGAACCCCGATCTGAAGCGAAAGCTGCCGGATATGGTCGGCAAAGGGCTTAACCGGCTGTATGACTTCCAGCACGAAGACACGGGCGGTTGGGGCTGGTGCGAATACGGACAGGACGATCTGTGGATGACTGCCTACGTGGTATTCGGACTCCTGACCGCGCGCGAAGCCGGCTTCCACGTGAACCGGGACGCGCTGGAGCGCGGGCTGGAATCACTGGAGCGGCAGTTGAAGCGTAAGCCTCGGCGCATCGAGGAGTCGCAGAGCGCGAGGATTTACGCGCTCTACGTTCTTTCCACCGGCGGGCGCAAGCAAACGGTGAGGAACCACATCCATTCCGTTCTAACCGCAAAGAAGGTCAGGCCAGAGCAGAACGCTCTGTTGGCGATGACTCTCGCCAATATCAGCGATACGGCCGCTGCCCGAGACTATCTTACTGAACTGTGGAGCCAGGCTATCGTGACCGGCGGCGAGATCCATTGGGGACGCCGGTATCACGACTACTATGGCTACTACGACGAGATTCCGACACAGGCGACCGCGCAGGCGCTGATGGCCGTCCAGAGGATCACACCGAATGACAGCCGCATTCCGAAGATCGTCCGCTGGCTGCTCCGGAACAGGCGGTATAACCACTGGTACTCGACGCGCGACACGGCGATGATTCTGTATGCGCTCTCCGATTATCTCTCGCGCTCGAAGGAGCTGCAGCCGAATTTCGTCGCCACCATTTCGCACAATAATCGCTTTAGCGGAGAGTTTAGGTTCGACAGGAGATCGCTGTTTCAGCCCGAAGAGGAACTCGTCATTCATCCGATAAGCTCGGAGACTCCACCTTCTCCGACCAAGACTGTCCCAGGTGTAAAGA
The DNA here is from genome assembly GCA_030649165.1 of Armatimonadota bacterium. Taxonomy (GTDB): domain Bacteria; phylum Armatimonadota; class UBA5829; order UBA5829; family JAUSEB01; genus JAUSGG01. Next base: position 39,828 of record JAUSGG010000101.1, on the reverse strand, counting down.
CGATCCCGCGCATCCATGACGAACTGCGCCCAGGATATCACTATTTTCGCATCAACCTGCGCGGCCGCGGCGCGCTTTACTACACAATCGAGACGACGCAATACGTCCGTCGACCCGAAAAACGTAAGGTCGCCGGCGGTTCCGGCATTACCGTTACACGTGAATACCGGAAGCTCGTGTCGCGATGGGACGAATCCTACAGGAGAAACCGTCTGCAGCCCGCGGATTCGCCAAGCGCCGACCTCCGCAGCGGCGATACATATCGCGTCAGGCTTGTGATCCGTTCGCCCAGGCAGTACTATCACCTTCTGGTGGAGGACTACCTGCCGGCGGGATGCGAAGCGTTCGACCGGGGGAGAGTGGACCCGTGGGAGTGGAGCTATTGGTGGGTTGACCAGGATGTGCGCGACGAAAGAGTGTCTTTCTACCTCGAGACGCTGCCGAGGGGCAAGAGCCTGCTCGAATACGAGTTCCGGGCGGGCATTCCGGGCCGGTACAACGCCCTGCCGGCGCTTGTCGAGGCGATGTACGACCCGTCCATAACCGCCATCGGCAAGGAGGATGAGGTGAGGGTACGATGAGACGCCACGGGACTGATCCTGAACCTCACCCCAACCCTCTCCTACAAGGAGAGGGAGCGCCAAATCCCCCCTCCTCTCAGGAGGGGGTTAGGGGGCGGTCACTCAGCGCTCAGCGCTCAGCGCTCATACCTCGCGGACTCGCCCTCGCCTCCGTCGCCATCGCCCTTGCCCTCGCCGTCTGGGCGGCGACACTGCCTCCCCGATGGCAAACAGTGGCCGCCTACCGGACGGGCCTGGACGGACGCACCGACGCCCAAATCCACAACGTGCGTCTTGCGGTCAGGTCGATCGATGGGAAGCTCATAGCGCCCAGCGGCGAGTTCTCTTTCAACCGAGCCGTAGGTTCCTGGTCTCCCGACCGCGGATACGTGAAAGCTCCTGTAAGCTACGACGGAGAACTGATACCAAGCTGGGGCGGCGGCGTCTGCCAGGCGTCCACAACGCTCTATAACGCCGCGCTTCTGGGCGGAATGGAAGTACAGGAACGCCACAAACACCGTTTCCCGGTCCGCTACGCGCCGCCGGGCCAGGACGCGGCCGTTGCCCAAATGGACATCGATCTGCGCTTCCGCAACCCCTACGAATGGCCGGTCAAGATAGAGGCCGAGGTGGAAGGGAATGGGCTGGTCTGCCGCTTACTGTCTCAGCGGCCTCTTGGACGCAGAATTGCGGTGCAGCGTGAGGTCAGGCAAGTGACTCCTCCCGGTGAAGTGATCCGCCTACGCGATTCCGATCCGCGCGGTCTGCGCTGGCGGGTGGTCAACAGCGGCGCGCCGGGTATGCAGGTCGCCGTCTACCGCCGAATCACAACCGACGGCCGCTCGGTGCGGGAGATGATCTCGGAGGACACATATCCACCTATGAACCGGCTGTTGTGGGGGGAGAGCCGGAGGCTGTAGTGAGATTGACATTCGCACTCAAGCGCTTCATACTAGAGCCACAGATTGCTTGGAGCAACGGCCCTGGTGGAAATCCGAATAGATCCTCACACACTGGAACGCGCGGAGGAAAGAGGCGCGAGCACGGACGAGATTAGGGACGTCGTTGAGACAGAGAGCGAAGTTCCCGCCAAACGGGGACGCTACGCCAGAGCAAAGGTCTACGACTTCAGGCAGGAGCGCAATGGCCGGTATTATGAGCAGAAAAAGGATCGAAGTCATCTACGTCGGCGATGAGAGGCAAGCAACCACGGTAACCGTGTACGTATTCTATGGACGATGGGATCAGAAATAGTGAACGTGAGTTACAATGACAGGACGGATCTGCTGTACATACGACTTGATGACAGGAAACAGCAAGTCGTCAACGTGCGCGTAACCGAAGATATTGTGTTGGATATTGGCGAAGATGATCGGATTGTCGGTATCGAGATACTCGACGCATCGAGACACGTGAGCCTCGATAGAATCCTGCCTGTCGAGTACATGGCTTCAGCTTAAGTCCGGAGTGTTTGAGCAGTTCAGGCGCTCCGGTAGCTTTTGGCTCAAAGCTGATGGCTGACAGCTATCACCCTCTCAACGCACCCAACCGCTCCTCCAGCTTCCCCTTCTTCTCCGCAAGCTCCTGCTGAATCCGCCGCTCCTTCTCGACTACCTCGGCCGGCGCGCGGGAAGTGAACTGCTCGTTCGTCAGCTTGCCTGTCGTTCTCGCCAACTCTTTGTCAAGCGACTGCAGCTCCGTCTCCAGCCGCGACACTTCCTTGTCCACGTCAATCAGCCCGGCCACCGGCACATGGACGTCGAGTTCCGCGAAGTGCGCGCTGACGTATTGGCGCCTCTCACCGTCCGGCAGCGACGCGCCGAGGCGCATCTCCCCCACCCTCGCCAGCGGCTTGATGCTTTCGGAGACGCTTCTCACACGTTCAAGGACGTCCTCCGACTCCGACGTGACGAGCGCGTTCACCGAACGGCCCGGCTGTATACCCAGTTCGGCGCGGAGGTTACGAACGGCGCGGGTTATCTCCATTAACTCGTCCATTGCCTTTTCGGCGGCCTCGTCGATCCTGCTCGTGTCGGCCACCGGGAACGGCCTGATCATCAGGCTTGCGCCGTCGCGAGGCAGAGCCTGCCAAATCTCCTCTGTGATAAACGGCATCACCGGATGCAGCAGCCGCATAGTTGTCTCAAGCACGTGCCACAGCAGGTATTGGACCTGCCTGCGTTCGTCCTCGTCGCCCCGGAGCCGCGGCTTGGCCAACTCGACGTACCAGTCGCAATATTCGCTCCAGATGAACTCATACAGGGCCTTGGAAGCGTCGTCCATATCGTAAGCCGACAGCGATGCGTTCACTGTATCTATCAGCCGGTTGAGGCGGCTCAGAATCCACCGGTCCTCTAATCGCAGCTCGAAAGCAGCTAATCGGTTGTCCGGCTCCTCGCCCAGATACCAGTCCTCGACCCACCGATGATCGTTCGGCACGACCGGCACGCCCGGAGGAGGCGGATCTTCCTCGTGGCCGAGGTTCATAAGCACGAAGCGCGAAGCGTTCCATATCTTGTTGCAGAAATTCCTGATCGCCTCGACGCGCTTAGCGGAGAAGCGTATGTCCTGGCCCTCGCCGGCCTGCTGGATCAAGGCGAAGCGCAGCGCGTCAGCCCCGTAATGGTCTATGAGGTCAAGGGGATCGACCCCCGTACCCAACGACTTACTCATCCTGCGTCCTTCTTCGTTCTGAACGGTCGCGTAAATGTAGACGCCGTGGAACGGAACCTGCTTCAGAAACTCCAGGCTGGTGAAGATCATCCGCGCTACCCAAAGATAGATGATGTCGCGCGCGGTCACCAGAACGTTCGTCGGGTAGAAATAGCTCAGCTCCGGCGTCTTCTTTGGCCATCCGAGGGTCGCGAACGGCCAAAGGGCGGATGAGAACCACGTATCCAGCACGTCGGGGTCCTGCGTCAGCTTCTTGCTTCCGCATTTCCGGCAAGCGTCCGGCTCGCCCCGGGCGGCTGTATGCTCGCCGCAATCGTCGCACTGCCACACCGGAATTCTATGCCCCCACCAGAGCTGGCGAGAGATGCACCAGTCGCGCACGTTTTCCATCCAGTCGAGGTATACCCTTGTATATCTTTCCGGGATAAACTTGATCTTTCCGCTCTTCACTACCTCGATTGCCGGCTGGGCCAACTCCTGCATCCGGCAGAACCACTGCTCGGATAGGAGGGGCTCAATCACTGTCTCGCAGCGTTTGCAGGTCGCCACGGACAGCGCATAGTCTTCGATCTTCACCAGGTAACCCTGCTCTTGAAGGTCTTGAACGAGTTTCTTCCGAGCTTCGTAACGGTCCAATCCCGCGTACGCCCCGGCTTCTTCGGTCATCTTGCCGTCCGGTCCGATGACTATTACGCTGGGCAGGTCGTGCCTCATGCCCATCTCAAAATCATTGGGATCGTGGGCTGGGGTCACCTTGACCGCACCAGTGCCGAACGTAGGATCGACGTAGGTATCGTCGAAGATCGGCAGCAGACGTCCAACAATCGGCAGGACGGCGTTCTTTCCGATCAAGCCGAGATAGCGGTCGTCCTCGGGGTTGACCGCTACGCCCGTATCTCCCAACATGGTCTCCGGCCTTGTGGTGGCAACTTCAATGGCGCCCGTCCCGTCTTCCAGAGGATACGACAGATGGTAGAGTTTGCCGTCGATCTCCCGATACTCCACCTCTATGTCCGAGATCGCCGTGTGGCATCTCGTGCACCAGTTGATCACGCGAGCCCCGCGGTATATGTAGCCCTTGTCGAACAGGCGGATGAACGCCTCCACTACCGCGTTAGAGTAGTCCTCATCCATCGTAAACCGCTCCCGCTCCCAGTCGAACGAGTAGCCCATCCGTTTGAACTGGTTCAGGATCGTTCCACCGTAATGCTCCTTCCATTTCCAGACGCGCTCGAGGAACTTCTCCCTGCCAAGATCGTGCCGCGTCAGACCCTCTTCCGCAAGCTGCTGCTCCACCTTGTTCTGCGTGGCAATTCCGGCATGGTCGGTCCCCGGCAGGCAGAGCGTCTCGTAGCCTTGCATCCGCTTCCACCGGGTCAGCACGTCCTGAATCGTATAACAGAGCGCGTGCCCGATGTGCAGCGAACCGGTGACGTTCGGAGGCGGTATCGTGATACAATACTCCCTCTTCCCCGGCTCGATCTGTGCAGCAAAGTAACACTTTTCCAGCCAAAACTTATACCATTTGTCCTCAACAATCGAAGGATCGTACACTTTCGGGAGTTGAGATTCCTGTTTTTCCGTCTCAGTAGCCACTGGCTAGCACCTCACTTTGTTTTTCCTACGTCCGGTCGATCGCTGTTCCGCGGCATATCTGCTCAGCAGTCTCCGGGCGAGGTCCGCTATCACTTCGTCCGCGTCACCGGCAAGCGCTGACGTTATGGCCCGTATGCCGGGCTTCTCCATATCTAGTAGAGTGATTCGTAATTAACATATCATGCAGCTTGTTCGACTTTGCCGATATTCGACAGTTAGCAGTGCTATGCCGTTCCCGCATGATAGATCTGCCTCCTTCGGCAGCGCCGCTTCGCTCTGCTACCGAAGGATCGAAGTTACCCTCCTGCCTTGTCTCACTCAGAACTCAGGACTCAGAACTGGGACGCCCGGTCTGCGTTCCACGATCCGGCTGATCTTCTCGCGCTCGTCGTAGTCCACCCAGATGCAGTTATCGACCATGTCGTGAATCGACTCGACGTGGGTAATGACGACGATCTGGCGGAAGCGGTTCTTGAGGTTCAGCAGCATATCCACCACATTATCGCGTCGAGAGTCATCGAGAGAGCCAAAAACCTCATCGAGAATAAGCAGCGAAAACGGCTGTCCGGCGCGGTCGGCGATCATCTGCGAGATGGCCAGCCGGAGCGCGAGGTTTACGACGTCGTCCTCCCCGCCCGATATCACGGGCTTGAGTTCGCCGTCGTCCCGGACCGTCGCCTGATATGCTTCGTTGATCTCGATTGTGTTGTACCGCCCATCGGTCATCTCCGAGAGAAGCTCGCCGGCGGCGGCCTCCAGGTCGGGCCGTGTACGGGCGTCCAGGTCAATGCGGAGCCGGTCGAAGCAATCGGACAACGCGCCAAGATACAGCCGCTCCGAACGCTTTGCTTTGAGCTGCTCCGCCTTCCGCTTGTATGAGCGGTCCTCCGCTTCCACATTCGTAAACTCCGCCAACGCCGTCCGGGCGTCGCCCTTCAAGCGCTCGGTCTCTATGTCCGCAGCAGCCAACTGCTCGGACGCCGACTCGAACTCGACCGCGAGTTTCTGATGCTCCTCAGGCGAGAACGCCAATTCCCCGATCGATGCTTCGGCCGCCTCGATGTCCTTCTGCCGCAGCTCCATTGCCTTGAAAAGCTCAGTCGATTCCATCTCTACGCTCGGTTTCTTTCCGGTTTCCGCCTGAAGGACCAATGACCTGTCTTTCACGGGGCGCAGCTCTCGTCCCCGCGCGAGCGCGGAGTTCAGTTTCTCCTGGTCGAACCCGGACGGGAGCTTGCCCAATTGCTCCTTAAGCGCGGCTTCGTTTACGCGCTTCGCGGCCAGGTCCTTCTGCGCCGCCGCAAGCTGCTTCACGGAGGCATCGGCCTCCTCTCTGAGCTTTCGCGCCTCCGCCAATTCGCGCTCAAGCTCCTCCTTCCGGGTCAGCAGATTCGACACTTCGTCCGGCTGCGCCTGAATGGTCTTACATTCCTGTTGCATCTCCGCGAGCCTGTTGTCGACACCCCTGATTTGCCCGTCGAAGTTCGAAAGCACGGTGTCTAAGTCGTTCCCAAGCTCCCGTTCGCAGGTGGGGCACCGTCCTTCTCGCCCCGCGGCTTCGATCTCGGCGCGCTTCCGCGCGACCTCCTCGCGCTGGGCGCGGAGACGCTTATCTTCATCGGCGAGAGAACCGCGCCGGGCCATCCATCGATCGCGGGCGACCTGGGCCGACATCTCCGCTTCCTTGACGCGGAGCTCCAGATCGGCGACCCGTGAGGCCGCCTCTTCCAATGCCTTACGAGCGCCGGAGAGGCCCCGGATTTGCTCCTCCAGCCTGTCGCAATCAGCGGTGAGCGCCGCAAGCTGGCCGCTTACCCGCTGCCGCTCCGCGTCGTGTTTCTGCAAATCCTGCAGCCGCCTGTATTCGGCCTCAACCGTCTTGAACTCTTCGAGGAGGGGAGCGATCAAGGCGAACTCCTTTTCCATCGCCGCAATCTCGGCCAGTCGCTTATCGAGCTCCTCGCGCCGCGCTTTCGCGTGCTCCCGCGCCACGCGGTCGAGGTCCAGCCGGCGAGACAACTCCTCGTGACGCTTGCCGACCTGATCGGACAACTCCTTGCGAGGCCGCAGTTCCGCCACCTGAGCACGCACCGCTTCGCGCCGCGCCTCCGCTTCCTTCACTAACTTCTCCGCCTGTGACACGGCCTTCTTCGACTCGGCCAGGCGCGAACGGATTTCCTCCGGATTGCCCAGACCCTGTTCGATGCCCGATATCTCCCGGTCGATCCCCCGGCGGTCTTCCACAGCCTTGTCCCGGGCCTTCGTAAGCCTGTCGTAACCCAGCATACGGCTGATCGAGGCCGCCTTCTGCCGGCCGTCCATTCCCGCCATGAACGTCAACTGCTTCTGTTCCGTAAAGAAACTGGTGAAGAAGGCGCGGTAGTCCATCTTCAGAAGCTGTGTTACGGCCGTGGTTACCTCGGAGAGACCGGTCCGCGCGCCTAAATCGTCAATAGCCAGCGACGCGCCATCAAGCCTTCTGATCGCTGTGTACGTGTGTCCGCCCAAGCTGAAAACCAGCCGCACCTGCGCCTTTGCCCCGCCGTCGGAGCTCTTGCAGCGCACGGTGTCATTCGTGCCGCGCAGCGCGGGAGCCCCATAGAGCGCCCAAGCGATGGCTTCGAGAATGGTGGTCTTGCCGGCCCCGTTCCTGCCGATGATGCCAGTCACCCCGTCCTCGAACCTCAAAACAGAGTGTAGATGCTGTCTAAAGTTGTCTAACTCCAGCTCGATAAGTTGCACTTTCTACTCCGCGGGGATCTCCTGTCCGGCAAGGTACTGCAGTCCGAGTTCCAATAGCTTCGCGCGCTCTACGCCGCCCGGAATCTCGACGTTGTCGCCGATGAACTCGCGCCACTCGACTTCCAACGGCCTTGTCTGAGCGCGAGCATTGTCAGCTCGCTTCCCGTCTTTTCCGGGCCGGCGGCACTGCAGCTCGAAATGGAGGGCTTCCGCCTTTATCTGGCGTACAAGCGCGTAGTCGAGATCGACCATTGCCTGCCGCGGAAGGTTCTCGACGACGAGGCGAATGATCTTGTCCGTGTGGCCGCCGTCTATCCCGGCGACACGACGCTCGATGGAATCGTTGACTTCGGCGGCCGTGAGCCCTCCGGCATCGATTGTGTTCAGCTCGATCACGGGCCGCGTCGGCAGTTCGTGGGGGGTCATTTGTCTACTGTCGGTGTCGTACTCGACGAATCCCTTCGGCGTTTCGCGCTCCTCCCAAATGTTAAAACTGGTGAACTCCGTTGAGCCTGAGTAGAAAGCGTTGTCCGCAAGCCTGGTGCGGATGTGAAAGTGCCCGCAGGCGACGTAATCCCATGCGTCGCTCAGAATGTCCTCGCGCCGGACCATATAAACGTCGGTAAAATCGCGCGCCACGCCCTCGATGGAGCCGTGAAGAGTCAGAATATTGCAGCGGCTCTGTGGATCAGGCTCCAGTTTCAGCTCTTTGAGAGAAGGAAGGGCGCGATGGCATAAGCAGAAGACGGTCGTATCGAGGTTTTGCAGGCGAATCCCGCTGTACTCGCTGTGAGCAACGTAGACGTCCGGTATGTTCGCCAGCAGGTCGAGTATACATCCGGTATCGACTGATTTTGGCGAGTCGTGATTGCCGCCGATCACGATGATCGGCGCGCCCGACTTGCCCCGAAGATCCAGAAACGCGCTGAACGTGTGCTGAATGACCAGGTTGCTTGGCCGGACGGAGTGAAACAGGTCCCCTGCGATAATGATAAGGTCCGGCTGGATTTCGACAGTCTTGTCCAAAGCCGCCCTGAACGCATTGAAGACGTCGGCTTCGCGCCGGTTGATCCCCTGGGACGTTACCCGATTATACGCGCGGTACCCCAGATGCAGGTCCGCGAGGTGAACAATACGCATTTTCCATATTGTCGCTGATTATCGCCTTCGGCGCAAGGGGGATTTGCGGGAGGAGTGGAAGGAGTGGAGGGGAACGGAGACCTCGCAGGAAAAATCGGCAGCCGGGCCTAAAGGTACTTCGAGGGTCTATGATGAATCTGAACGACGAACAAAAGGCTGCCGTTGATTACTTGGACGGACCCGCGGTCATCGTCGCGGGACCCGGGTCCGGTAAAACACGGGTCATTATCTCCAAGATCGAGCATCTCGTGAAGCAGGCCGCCGTGGAGCCGGGCCGGATTCTGGCGATAACCTTCAGCAACAAGTCCGCGGAGGAGATGTTGGAGCGGATTACCCTGACTTTCCTCCACCGTGCCCACGAGTTCAACATATCGACCTTCCATTCGTTTTGCTGGGACATAGTCCGCGAGTTCGCCGATGACATCGGTTTCAAAGAGAACGTGCGAGTCCTCGACGGCACGGGCTCCTGGATCGTGACGCGCAGGCGGATAGAAGATTTCGAACTCCGACATTTCCTTCCGAAGACCAATCCGTTCAAGCACGTTGCGGACCTAGTGAGACACATAGGCCGCGCCAAGGACGAGACCGTCACGCCTGACGACTATGCCCGATACGCCGCCGGCGTTCGGGCCGCGTACGAAGCCGAAATGGGAAGGCTCACCCTGGACGACGCGCAAGCAAGGCTGGCCGAAGTCGAGAGGACGGAGGAGGTCGCCAGGTTTTACGCCTCCTATCAAACCGTGTTAAAAGCGGAGAACTCCGTGGATTATGGAGATATGATCGCGATGGCCGTCGCTATTCTGCGGGAGCATCCGGACATTTGCCATAGAATCCAGGGCCGGTACGACTTCGTTCTGGTGGACGAGTTTCAAGACACGAACATTTCGCAGATCGAGCTGCTTAACCTTCTTACGGGGTCCGGTCGTAAGGTGTGCGTGGTAGGCGATCCTGACCAGAGCATCTATCGCTTTCGAGGGGCGTCATTCGCGAGCTTCGCGAGGTTTGACGAGTTGTACGCCGGCCGACAGGTGTTCGCGCTGACCCAAAACTACCGCTCCACCAGAAACATCCTGTCGGTGGCCAAACACCTTATCAGTAACAACTCCGATCGCTATAGGGCCGAAAAAGAGCTTTGGACCGACAACGGGACCGGGGACAAAGTGACGGTCATCAAGGCGCCCTCCTACGTCGCGGAGGCCGAGGCAGTGGCGGGCGAAATCCTGAGACTCGCCGGCGAACGCGATCCGGAGGACAGGCGGCTGTCGGACTTTGCCATACTATATCGCGCTCACGGGCACCGCGAGGAGTTCGAAAAAGCTCTGGTCCGCCGCCGGATTCCCTACAGGATACTTGGAGGGGCCGGGTTCTACAAAAAGGAGGAGATTCGGGACATCGCTGCCCTGGTCAGAGTCGTATCGGGGCGAGCTGACGGCGTGTCGCTGTTCCGGGTCCTCTCGCTCACAGACTTTGCAATACCGGCGACTGATCTCCAAAGGCTCACTGGCTGGGCCAGGTCACAGGAACTGGGTCTGGAAGACGCTGTGCGCAGAATCGAGAACGTCAAAGACCTCAGCAAGTCGGGACTTGCCGGGCTTCTGAAAGCGCGGCAATATTTGGCTGACGCCGCGTCCAGCGCAGCGGCCAAACCGGCAAGCGAGGCGTGTCGTGAGATTATTGATTCCACCTGGATTCTGAAGCGGTATCTGCACGACGATTCGCCCGACAGCCGCCAGCGGGTGGCCAACCTGGGCAAGTATCTCCGCAAGGTCCAGGAATTCGAGACGTTCAGCGAGGACAAGAGCCTCGCCGCCTTCGCCGATTATCAGGATATGCTGTTCGAAGCGGGGGCGGACGAAGAGGAAGAACCCGTAGAGGACTCCACGGACGCCGTGCAGTTGATGACGGTCCACGCCGCCAAAGGACTTGAATGGCCATTTGTCTTCGTAGCGTGCCTGTGCAGCCGAAGGTTTCCAACTACTCAGAAGAAGGAAGAGATCCCCTTCCCTGACGAGCTGATGAAAGAGCCTCTGCCTCCCGGCGACTTCCACGAGCGTGAGGAGCGGCGGCTGGCCTACGTGGCGTTCACAAGGGCGCGGGAGCGGCTCTACCTGACTTGCGTGGAAAAGAAGGGCGTGAAGCCGTCCGTGTTCGTTCAGGAGGCCCTTGAAGCCGGTGACGCCATTCGCCTGGTGGAGGTCCCGGAAGTGGACTTCGACTCCTCGGTCGAACCCGCGTCGGACATCGACCTGCTCGAGCGCGATGTCCGTCGAACGATCATGACGCAACTCGACAGGCCGGAGGACTTGCGGAAAACCGTCGGTTTGCTTTCTTTTGCCATGTCTCTTCGCGAGTCGTCAGATGGCCAAAACTGGGGCAAAAAGCTGAGTGAGTTCCGACGCCGGAGCGACCTCCATATCGACCCTGCTCTGGAGGAGCGAGTCACCGAACTGCTTGCATATCGGGTCCTCATTGACGCGGCGGGACGGGATATTCCTGAGCGGTCACTCCATCTGAGCTACAGCCAGATAAACACGTACGAGGAGTGCCCGATGGCCTACAAGTTCGGCTGTATATTCAAAATTCCGGGCAAACCTCAGCCTTACTTCTCATTCGGCAGTTCCGTGCATCTTGCGCTGCGTCGTTTCTTCGAGCGTGTCCGGGCTGGGGAGAATCCTTCGCTGGACGACCTTCTGCGGCTGTATAAGGAGCACTGGCAGCGGGACGGTTACGCTCTGAAAGCGCAGGAAGAAGCCTACTGGCAGGAAGGGAAACACAGCCTCGGCTCGGTGTATGAGCGTCATCAGGGTAGGCCCATCAAACCGCTGGAACTCGAATGGAAGTTCACTCTGCCGGTCGGTCCGCACTTCGTCCACGGGTTCATTGACCGGATTGACCCAATCGGCGGCGGCAAGTGCGAGGTGATTGACTACAAGACGGGAAAGCCGAAAGAGCAAAAGGATGTGGACGCCGATCTCCAGCTCAGTCTGTACGCCCTTGCGGTTAGGGAGTGTTTGGGTCTGGTTCCGGAACGCCTCAGCCTGTACTTCCTGTCTTCCGACGAGATCGTATCGAGCAGCAGAACCGAGACGCAGCTTGAGGAGGTTAAGACCAAAGTCCTGTCTGTGGCCGACTTGATCTTATCCGGTGATTTCCAGCCGACTTCCGACCATTTCAGGTGCGGACGCTGCGACTACGCGGCCCTCTGCCCGGCGCGAGAGTCGTGAGATGTGGGAAGAGTCGAAGGAGTCGGAGAAGATCGGGGGGTTCCCTATGGGGGTTCCCTCTCTCAACCCTCAACCCTCAACTCCGCTTCCGACCCTGCACCCTCAGAACCCTGCCACCGGCACGATGTCTTCCTGTTTCCGCACCCGGATAACTCGCGCGAGGCCGCCGTTAACGGTCTCGACACCGGCGATGCCCGTTACGGCGGCGTGAGTGGTTGATGGTTTGACGAGGGTCCCGCACTCCACGCGTACCCCGGCGTTGCCCGAATTATCGATCAGCGCCGAGCCGTCGTCGAGGTAGAAATAGTCGGAACCGACGGTCGTAACCCTGCCGATCACCTTGGCCAGCAGCCCAATGTTGTAGACGCCGTGCGCGCCTGGAAGCGCGGGAACATTGGGCGAGCTGTGCTTACCGCCCAGGAGGTATTCCGCGAAACCGATCGGGGCCGGGCATCCCACCCATTCCCCGATGGCCATTTGCGACGCTCCGAGCCGTCTCTCGCCCTCAACCGTCGTCATCGACCCCGTCGCCGAGACCGCAAAGCCTTCGTTTAAGCTTATGCCCGCGGGAGGTGTGAGGCCCAGCGCCGCAAATCGCACGGGATGCTCGACGTACGACCGGCCTCCGAGCGCGTCCGAATCGGCCGTGATTATGCCGGACGCTATCGTCACTGACGCGCCCTCCTGCAAGGACAGGGCATCACCGGGCGAGTTCACTATCGGCGCGTTGTTACTGACGAGTATCTCCGTATAGTCGTAGCCCCGATATGTAACTCCGGACGGTCCATCACGATATGCGGCAACCTCCAGCCCGTGCCTGCCGTCAGTGACGCCGGTGGTGTTGATCGTCCATTGGTACGGAGGAGATGTGTCCACGCCCCGCGAGGCGCCGTCCAACAGCAGTTCCGCCCGGTTGACTCCACGGGGATCCGTCGCCGCGGCCGTCACCGAAATTGTTCCCGACACGGCCCCTCCCCTCTTCGGCGACGCGATCTTCACAGTCGGCGCGTTCGGGGCCATCAGCGGGTCGCCGATGACGACCTCCTGCCATCCCAGATACCTCAACCCCGCGTACGCGCTTTCGGCCCACGTGAAGCCGGAGTAGTACTTGGGAAACGCCTTGTCGGGACACCCGGTCCCGTCCAGATACGGCTCGTAGACATTTCCGATAGCCCCACTACAGCCTTCGTTCAGCAGATCGGCAATCAGCGATTGAGGCACGAGCAGGTGATAATTGTTTCCACCCGATATCGGCTGCGATACGCTTGCATTCACTCTCGCCCCGGGAAGCGGGATGAAGGAACCGGGACTATCGGGATCGGGAACTGTGATCTCCAGGTAGCCTGAAGTGACCGAGCCGGCGAAGGGCACGCTTACGTGTCCGGCCGCGGCGATCGCCGAATACGTCATGCCGGACGCTGTGTCGCGCAGCTCAGCGCGCCAGCCCACGTAGACGTTGTTCGCGTGAACCACGTCGATGTCAGTCCAGTTGCCCTCTCGCACGAGGGAATTGCTCGAAGAGACAAAGAAGTCAGACTCGTTAAGCGTCCTGCCGTCCGTGCTGACGTAGCACATAGCGACGGCCCCAGGCTTCCACTCCAGCGCGGGCCGCGCCCATTGGGTGGTGGACCGAGAGCCGTAGTCATTGCTCCCCCAACTGCAGTATCCGCCAACCGGAACGGCGGCGCCGAATCTCTGTTGAAGCCATTCGCCCGTCATGAACGTCGAACCGGCGCCCAAATCCTCGTCCAGGACAGTTGTCGCCCCCGCGGAGGAAAGCGCCGCGCGCGCGTCGCGAAGCTGATCGTTGCCGAGCTTGCTGCCGGGCGAGGCATCTCGACCAGGATCGATGTCGAGCACGAACGCGCCTGACGGCTCCGGCGAAACGGCACGGTCGATCAGCGCCTTCACATCGTCAGGTAATCCGTCGCCGTTGCGGTCTTCCGAGTACGCGTCGAGCCGGCACACGAGGTATTTGATCCGCCAGAGCGTGTCGGGACCCCGAAAGACCGGCGACCACGTAACGCCGCCGTCGCTCGTGTGCAGGACGGAGAACTTCCCACTGTTGCCGTCCGCCCCGACCGCATAACCATCCGTGTTGCTGCTGAACGCGACCGCGAACTTGCCATTGTAGTCGTTTTGGACGCTCAGCCAATTCCCGCCACCGTCGGTCGTCTTCAGCAGTCGCGAATCCTGCCAATCGGGCGTGACCCAGGCATTCAGCGAGTCGAGCGCGAAGACCTGCGAGAGCCGGCCTGTCAGGCCGCCGGGCTGCTGCGCCCAGGTATCTCCACCGTTGATAGTGTGAAGGATGGTCCCTCCGTCGCCGGCCGCCCAGCCGTGGTAGTTGCCGGCCACGTTCCGCATTGTGATAGACCGATAGACGGTATTCGGCACGCCGTTGGTCTGACGCTCCCAAACGCCTCCAGTTCGCCGGAGGATGGTCCCGCCCGAGCCGCACGCCCACACGTTTCCGGTGTCGGGCGCCGACACGGAGTACAAAGCGCCTGAAGTCAAACCAGTCGGCTCCGAAACCCAGGAACTCACATAGTGCAGTATTAACGGACGTGTCTCGGTGGAGCTGATGACCGTCTCACCTACGACGTAGATTTCGGAATTGGTGGGCGCCGCGATGTCGTTCAGCCGGTCGTTCGACGAAGCCCGAATTCGCGTCCAGTCGAGGCCGCCGTTGCCGGTCCTGACGACCTTTCCGTCGTCGGTCGCCGCCCAGCCCTCGTTGGAGTTGGCAAAACACACCGAACCGAAATTCCCCTGGACGTAGTGTTTCCTCTGGTCGTCGATGACGGACCAGGTTCCGGCGGAACCGCGAACTATCACTCCCTTGTCGCCGACAGCCACTACGTTCCCGTTCGGCAGAAGCGCCAGGTCCGCAATCTGGGGGAAAGCCTCTATAGCAACGTTGGCGGACGCGGACCTGAAGTTTGCGAAAGCGTCTCCCGAGCCGTAGTACGGGTTTGGGACCGCGCCGAAGAACGGCATGGTGGCCTCTCCCACAGGCGCCCGGCCACAGGCGCTTTGGTTGAACAGCAGCGCAAGGGCGGAATCGACCGACGCCATCCGGTCGACCTCCGCCATCCGCGGCGGCACGCCTTTGGTGGTGACGATCAGCTTTATCTGGTCCTCCAACTGGTTGTTCGTAAGGAAACTCTTGATCGGCGTCTCGATCTGCTGGAGGTAGGTCGTTATAGTGGTCGTCTCGGTAGTTGGGCAGTTGATAAAGCAGACGTTCGACGTCGGGATGCCTCTCGCCACCCGGTAGTATTCCCCGATGCGCCGCGAGGCGGGGCTCTGCTGGTTCACAATGATGAGAACCTCCTGCCGGGTGACTCCCGCCGTCACGCACCGGACGGGCCGCGGCGACGCCACTAGGAATAGAAGGACGATGCTCAGCGGGAGGACGAGTTTTCTCATTTCTTCCTTCCGATTCCGCGCCGGACGGCCGCAACGGCAAGCAGAAAGCTCGCAAAAGCGCACAGGCTGCCCGGTTCAGGCACGCTGCTGGAGTATTCCTGTAGACTGATGTCATCGAAAAGCGCGAAGTCGCCGGACACCAGCGGACCGCCGTATATCTCCAGGTAAACGGTTATGGGGCTGGGGGAGTTGAACTGGACGTAGTGGGCCGCGCCGACGTTGTTCCACAGGCTGTCGAGGCTCGCGGCGACCCTTTCAACCGTGCCGTCGCCCCAGTCAACGGTTATGGCGGCTTGTTTTGCGCCGAGCTCGCCGGAAAAGTGGGGGTATATCCATCCGGTAATCTCGTACCACGTGTTGACAAGGGGGACCGTCGTGCTCTGCCAGAGCGCCGTCTTAGGCCACCGCGCGTAATCGCTGAGACTTGCGTCGAGGAAATAGCCGCCTTCATGGGCCGTGACTCCGTACGTACCAGAGGGGACGACCGTCGATGATCCGTACGCGCCGGCGGTCCAACCGGCGGTTCCGGACTCGAACCCGCCGTTAGTGATTCTCTCCACCGCGTTCCCGGCTCCGCACGAAGCGAGTATGATGAGGACGAGGACGACACGCAGCAACTTCATTATGCGATCACCCGCGAAGATTGGGTGCAGGAATCGTGCCAAAGGCGAGATGGTTCAACAAGAGGGGGATGACTGCGACCCACCTCACTTCGCCCGGCAAAGAGGGATTTCTATGATTTCGTTGTAATTGGTTGGTACGGGCGTGAGAGAATGCGCGTGAGGTTGCCGCCTCACGCTGAAATATCCAAGCAGGCTGAAGCAAGCTATCAGCGTTTCTACGCGCCGGGGCAGATGGACGCTGATCTGCGCAAGGGTTCGAAGTAGCGCCGGGTTACCTGCTCGGCGTTTCGAGGGCTTTGCAGAGGCGTGGCATGATCTGAGCGCCCTCACCCTAACCCTCTCCCGTCAAGGGAGAGGGGATTACGTGATCGAAACGCGGTAGGTGACCTGGCTTTGAGACACCTTTGTGAGAGGACGAAAAGATGCAACACAGCGAGACCATCAAGATAGCGCACATCGGCGGCGGCAGCCAGAATTGGGCGCCAACGGTAATAAGGGATATCATCTTCAAGCGGGGCATGGAAAGGCTGCGCCTGGACATCCGCCTCCTCGACATCGACGCGCCGCGAGCGAAGGCTATCGAGACGCTCTTCGACGTGAAGCTCAAAGAGTGGGGAATCGACCGCGTGCGGATTAGAGCCGCGGCGGAAGCGCGCGAGGCGCTATCGAACGCCGACTTTGTCCTCATAACCATTTCCACCGGCAGGCTCGAGGCCATGCGGCACGACCTGGCGATTCCTGAGAAGTACGGCGTGTATCATACGGTCGGAGATACTTCCGGCCCCGGAGGCTGGTCCAGATCTCTGCGCAACATCCCGGTCTTCAAGACCTATGCCGAGCTTATCAAGAAAGTGGCGCCAAAGGCCTACGTTCTGAACTACACGAATCCGATGGGGACGCTCACGAAGGTCCTGGCGGATGAACTGGGACCGAACAAGGTCGTCGGGCTCTGCCACGGACTATTTGAAGCTCTCGAAGTCCTCCAGCGGATATTCGGGTTGCAGAGCGAAAAGGAAGTGATCACCCGTTTCGCCGGACTCAATCACTTCTTCTGGGTCCTGGACATGAAGATCAACGGGCGCGACGGCCACAAAATGCTGCGCGACAAAATGAAAGGTCGGAAGTTCCACGAGCTTGTGGGTGAAGCATACGAGGACCCGATGGGTTTCAGCTCTCGTTACCTGTTGGCCGGCGAACTCTTGGAGAACTACGGGCATCTTCCGTACATCGGCGACCGGCACACGTGCGAGTTCTTCAGTTGCTATATCACCAGTCCTGAATTGATGGAGAGGTTCGGTTTGAAGCGGACGTCCATCGAAGACCGGGAGCGGGGATACAGAGCCGCCGCCGAGCGGATAAAGCTTTGGACCGAAGGCAAGGAAGCCGACTTTGCTCTAAACACGGAGCCGTCGAGGGAAACCGCGGCCGACATTATGCATGCGATTGTCTTCAATGAGGGCTTCACGGATGTGGTGAACACGGTCAACGCCGGCCAGGTCCCCAACCTGCCGCTTGGCGCGGTCGTGGAGACGATGGGGCTTGTGGATTCCAGCGGTTTCCGCGCATTAGCCGCGGGCCCGCTGCCGGAGTCGATCAAAGCCGTGGTAGCGCCTCACGCGGAAGTTCAGATACGCACTGTGCAGGCCGGCCTGTCAGGCGACAAGGAAGCGGCGCTGATGGCCCTCGTGGCGGACCCAGTCTGCGCGCGTTTGACCGTCAGCGACATTAAGAAGATGGGACAGGAGCTGATCGCGGCGAACCGGAGGTTTATGCATAAGGGATGAGTCGGGGGAGTGGAGCGAGTGGAGGGTGTAATTGAGTATCGCCGATAGAAGAACGTATCTTGCCAATATAGTTGACGAACTGAAAACCCAGTGGCCGGAGAACAGGACAGTCAATATCGTTTGCCACGGGCACAGCGTTCCGGCGGGGTACCACAGTTGGGCGACGGTCGAAACCTTCAAGTCGTATCCGCACCTGTTCCACTGTGGACTGAAGGAACGGTTCGCTTTTGCCGTCGTCAACGTCATAGTCACCGCGATCGGTGGAGAGGAATCCGACAAGGGCGCGGCTCGTTTCGACAGCGAAGTCCTGAACCACAACCCCCGCGTTCTGACCATCGACTACGGCCTGAACGATCGGCGGATCGGGTTGGAGAAAGCCGAAGCCTCCTGGCGTTCGATGATCGAGAAATCGCTACAGCGGGACATCGAGCTGGTTTTGCTGACGCCCACGCACGACAACAGCGGTCTGGTCGGTCCTCCGGAATACTGGGAGTCGCTGAGGCAGCAGGCCGGGCAGATACGGAAACTCGCGGACGAGTACGAGGTTGGGCTTGTGGACAGCTTCGCGCTGTACGAGAGATGCGTGGGATCCGGCGGCGATTTGTCCGATTTGCTGTCGTGGCCGAACCACCCGAACCGAAACGGTCACCAACTTGTTGCGGATGATTTGCTGAGGTGGTTTCCGATTGGATAGGGTCTTAAGGTTTGTAGGGTTGTAGGTTCTCAGGGGTGGAGGGGTTAATTGGCAAGAGCATACACATATCTGCGCAATCTGAGCATCGTCCTGGTCGCGTTGCTTATTCCTCCAATGTGCCACGCGGGCCCGATTACGCTGGAGAATGACCGCGTTCTTCTTGATGTCGATCCCACTACCGGTGTTTTTGCGCGCGTTCTGGACAAAGCATCGAAGTTGTCGCTCGAACCGCCTCAGTGGATGGCGGACAATTTCAGGCTGGTATTGCTGACCCCGGATAAGACCACTGCCACTATTCTCGGCAAGGACCAGAAGCTCTCGGATCACAGCGTGGACGGCAATAGGCTGGTTCTCCATTGGGATGGTCCTCTCAAGGACACCGGCGGCGGAGAACATGATCTCAGCATACGCATGGGGATCACTGCGACCGGAAGTTCACTGGAGTTCAGGCCGCACGTAGTCAACAACACCAGGTTCAAAGTGCAGGAGGTCTGGTACCCTCTGATCGGCGGCCTTACCGACTTCGCGCCGGACGCTTCCGCATGGGTTCCCATATCGACTCCCTGGGAGAAACCGGTTAAGCTACCCTTTGAGTCCGCGGCGTTCCAGTATCCCGGGCACATGATCATGTCCTTCGCCTGCGTGTCCAGCAAGTCCCTGGGCAAATGCATCTACTTCGCCTCACACGACGATATCGCCCGCTACAAGGTGTATCACCTGATGGAGGTCGGTGACAAAGAAGACAAGGATGTGTTCCTGTCTATCCACCACAGCCCGTTTACTCCGCCGGGCAAGACCTTCGAGGGATCCCCGGTCGTGCTCAGCTTCGTTGAGGGGGACTGGCGCGCGGCGGGGCAGGTGTACCGAAAATGGTTTGTGGATACGTTTGGCATCGCGCCGATCTCCCAGGACTGGATACGAAGGCAGTCGTTCTTCCTCTTCACGATGTTTATGCTGCCCGAGGGAACAATCAACTACACGTTCAAAGACATTCCTAAATGGGCCAGGGCCGCGAAGGACTGCGGCATAAACGCCGTCCAGATCAGCGGCTGGCAGGTCGGCGGCCACGACAACGGCTATCCCTACTACATCCCCGACCCCCGCCTCGGAACCTGGAAAGACCTCGAAGACGGCATCCGCGCCTGCCACAAGATGGGCGTGAAGGTCTTCTTCTTCGTCAACTACCAGCCGATGATGGTCGAGTCCAACTGGTATAAGAACGAACTGCACAAGTACCGCGAGATGACGGCGGACGGCGGCCACACCTGGATGGCGGGCTGGGGAATGGGCACCCTTTCGGCGAGGATGGGCCATCCGAAGCTGATGACCTGGGCCGACCTGTCGTTCCCTCAGTTCAGGAAGATCATAGTCGATCAGTTCTCCAAGCTCGCTGAGATCGGCGGCGACGGAGTTCACGTGGACAAGATGTTCCCCGCGGGCCTGTGCTACAACCCCGATATTCCGATGAGTCCCGACACATCCACCTGGGAGGGATCCATGATTCTCACTAGGGAGATCATGGCCGAATGCCGAAAGCACAACCCGAACTGGGCCATGTCTTTCGAGTGCAATTGGGACAGGATGCTTCAGTTCGGCGGGGCGACGTGGTGGGTTGGCAACCAGCTCATCACTCGCAAGATATTCCCGGAAAACGCGGAGACTCTCGGCCTCTACCAGGCTTACGATTACCTCGGAGTCAACAACGCGGTCCGCAACGGCCATGCCGTAATGGTCGCTCCCATGAACTTCTGCCGCGGCCTCGACTGGCCTCCATTCGCCGGACTTGCCCGCTACATAAAGGAAGTCAAGCGCATACGTGACACTCTGCAGGACGCGGTGTTCTACGGAGAGGTTCTGGGGCAGGCCGGAGTGAAGCTCACCGGCGAAATGGCAGCAGGCGTGGAGTACAACGTCTTCAGGAACCGCGATACGGGCCGCGGGGTTTGCATTTTGACCAACAGCGGCCGCGAAGCGCAGAAGCAGACGATTGCCTCTTTCGAGGACAATTCCAGCGGCAGGGTTCGCATCCACACGCCGTTCGGTAAGACTTACATTGTCAAGCTCCCGGCGGCGGTCGAGATACCCGGCGAACGTATTGTGTTCGTGGAAGAGATCGGAGGCGAAAGGTGAGGAAGAGTCGGATGAGTCGGACGAGTCGAAGGAGTCGGATGGGCCGGACCGGCGGGACCCTCATCTCTCACACCTCACTCTTTATAGCTTGCCTGTTTCTTGCGCTTGTCATCTCCGCGCCTCTTTCGGCCATACGGAATGGCACATTCGAGACCGGAACCTTCGACGGCTGGACCGCCGATCCGAACTGGGTGATTGTCGACAACAATTGCGGCTTCTACATCGGATGGCAGGGCAACTATTGGGCGTGGAGCGGCGGCAAAGGCGAGCCCGCGGTGGGCAAGCTCAGGTCGAAGCCGTTCGTTCTGGACAAAGAAGCCGTGCGGATTATGATCTCAGGCTGGAACTCGATATTCGGCACCGGAAATCCCCGCAAGTGGAACTACATCACACTGAACCTCGAAAATGGGACCGAAATCGACCGTGTCTACGCTCCCAACACTACGACCTTCGTCCCTGTGTTCCTCGACGGCTCGAAGCACAGAGGTAAGAGAGTCTATATCGAGGCTGTAGACGACGCTGACCAGCCGAGCTTCTCGATGCTCTGCATAGACGACGTCAGGACCGCCAACTTGCCCGGCGGCATGTCAAAGCCCGTGGGCGCGCTTCCCGCGTTCGATCCAAAGAAGTCCATCCGGCTGGAGGACAGCGTCTGCCTTGTCGAAGCCAGCAAATCGAACGGCTCCGTCACGCGCATTCGCGACAAGAAGAGCGGTCTTGACCTGATCCTTGAGCCGCGCCTCGCCGGAAGCTACAAGTTCGCTCTGATGATTCCCGGCAGAGAGCCCTGGCAGACCCTGGAAGCAAACTGGATATTCGGCCGGCAGAACAAACTCTCCTCGTATTCCGTCGATGGAGACAAGCTCACGCTGCGCTGGAACGGGCCGCTTAAGAACTATCTCGGCGCGAAGTTCAACGCCTCCGTTACGGAAACCATCGAGCTTACCGGCGGTGGAGCGCTCTTCAGTATGAGCATCGACAACAAGTCGAACTATCCCGTCGGCGAGGTCTACTTCCCGGTCGTTGGCGGCATCCAGGGACTGGGCAGGACCAACGGGCAGCTCAAAGCCACTGAAATGGTCCGCCCGGCGGCAAACGATTCCTTTGCGACGGCCAACGTGTTCCATATATTCGGGAATATGTCCGCGTTCGGCGACCAGGGGCCGGAGCAGTTCTACTCGTATCCCGAAGGCCAGCCCGAGCCGTGGGTGGGATTTGCCTCCGCGAAAGCAGGCAGAGCAGTCTACATCGGCGCTCGCGATCCATCGAACAGGAAGCAGGTGATCCGCCTGGAGCTGAAGCCGGCCAGTGCGGGAACCCCTCGTGAGGACGGCAACTGGCCGCGGCCCGAAGAGCTGAAGGGCCTGCCCGTCGGTGTGGAGCTTTCGTTCGTTGAGATCGCAAGTTTTCCCGGCCGCCGGGTTTATCAGGCCGCGCCTGTGTTCCTGAAGTTTACGGATTGCGAGAACCGCGAACTGCGGAAGGTGTTTGCGGAAGGGAAAGCGGTAAGACCTTGAGACCCGGACATGGATTTCCGCAAAGATACGTCCTGGAACAGATTTCCAGGACGAACGGCTGTCGTAAGATAATCCGAGGGGAAACAGTGCGTGGCGAAAGCGGAAACAAGTTTCCGCACTCCATAGGAGGTCCTATCGTCCGCCAATAAGCTGTGACTTCACCTCCATGTAGTACTTGAAGTTCTCGTAAGATATATCTGGCGGGAAGCAATGGTCGAGATGAGGTATGTAGCCGCCGGAGTCGAGCATCGGCGGGATTTTGGCGCGTAGCTCGTTTTCGATTGCCTTTTTGTCCTTGGTCAGCTCGATCTTGTCCAATCCGCCGGCGAGGGCCAGGTCTTTGCCGTATTCTTTTCGCAGCCTCCGCGGGTCCATCCCCGACGCCTGCTCCAGCGGCCAGAAGCAGGTTATGCCGGATTCGATCCAGAGCGGAATGAGAACCTCAGGGTCGCCGTCGCTATCGACCCAGAAATGCTCGATCCCGGCTTTGCGCATTCGCTCGGTGATACGCTTGTACTGCGGCATTAGGAAACGCCGGAAGAGATTGGGGGAGACAAGCGGACCGCCCTTGCCGGCCAAATCCTCGAAGAAGTTGAAGTAATCGAATTGGACCTCATTCAGGGCCTTCTCTATCGTCGCCAACAAGAAATCAGTGTTGAAGTCGAGCATCTCCTCCACGAGCGCTGGATCATCGTAGAAGAGCGTAGATATCTCCTCCGTCCCAACCCACGACCGAAGCTGCGAATACAGGCCGAAAGTACCATTGCCGAGCAAGCACAGTGGATAGTCCCGCGTCTTCCACATCCTGACCAACTCGTCCCACCACAGCGGATAGCGCACGGGAGCAGTCGGGTCGTAGCGTTTCTTGATCGCTTCGAAGCTCTTGCGGTCGGTGACGGGGTGTGCCAGGTACTGGTCCATAGACATCCTTACACCGTCTTCAGTTCCCTCTTTGAGCGCTTTGGTGACGATCCCCACGCAGTTCCGGGCGGTGATGTACCGCTCGTCTTCTTCCAAGACCTCGTAATCGAACACTGGCAACATTGCGACGTTGACGTGCGCAAAACCACGCGGGGCGAGGCCGAGGTAAGGCTCTCCTTCAAACCAGTTGCGATGGCAGCCGTCCGGCCGCATTCCTTCCGAGGCCCAGCGGCTGAAGGTTTGGGGCCACCCTCCGAGTTCGTAGTTGGGGACCTTATCGACCGGCTCGAAACGCAGTATTCTGTTGAATCTTTCTCTGTCGTTCATGGGGCATTCCATTCCTATGCGATCTCCGTGCGAGACCGCAGCATAGCAATCTTCTTGTCGACGATGAGCTCGACCAGTCGCGCCGAATTCCCGCGAATTCCTTCAAGAACCGAAGGTTTGAAGAGATCTATCCAGTCTTGCGGCACGTTCCCGCTGCCCCGCAGCGCGCCCGAGAGCATAGCGGCCCGACCGGCAATAGTATCGGAATCACGACCGATGTTCGTGCCTCCGATGGCCGCAAGACGCACGTCGCCGTCCGCGACTTTGAACATGGCAAGAGAGAATCCGATGACTTCAAGCGGGTCGATCGCGTGATAGAGCATGCACTTGTCGTACAGCTCCTTCCTGACTGCGAAGACGTCGTCGTACTTGCCCGCGATTTCCAGGCATCGAACGATGTAATCGTACGGCGAATCGAACTCGCGCTTGTCGAACGTGTTCATCTTCTCCTTCGGAGCCGCCTTCAGGGCCGCTTCACAAACGCTGTCTACCGTTGCTTCCGGTCGAAGAGCTTCGGCCACGGCGGAGGCGAGAATGACCGCTGCCGTCACGTCGAGACCCCGCTGATACATATACGAGATCGCTTTGGCGTCGATGCCAGCGTTTTCCGGATCGGCGAGATGGTAGATGCCGACAGGCTCCATGCACATAACCGTCGAGCCCGTGACCACGCTCCAATGCCCTGTGATACGCGGATCCCAGCCTTTGCGGATCAGATCGTACGCGTTCCCCATGCATTGCGCGTAAAAATGCTGGCGGTTCAGTCGATCGTACCATGTGCGCCCAAAGTGTCTGGCCGATACCGGATGGCCTTCGCGCTGAAGGTAAGTCTCCACCAACAGCATGGCCATCTGGTTGTCGTCTTCGCTCTCAAGGCATTTGGGATTTATCACGGTCTTGATGCCGCCGGGGAACTTCTCATCTACCTCCCAATAAAAACGATTCTCGACGGGAGACCCCATCGCATTGCCAATGGCTCCGGCGAGTATGCAACCGTATACCTTATCGAACAGAAGGGTATCGCCGTTCTCCTGCTTCTTCAGCAATCGATCGATGACCGCAACGATTTCCCTATCTTTCTGACGGCGTTTGTTGACCACGTCGATAATGCCGAACCAGGGCTCCGCTATCGGTTCAGCCCATTTCAGCCACTCTTCGGGGAAAACGTCCGCTCCGTGAATCGCGCCGGCAATCGCTCCCGCGACGATGGGCGCCGTCGTCGCCGCATAGTTGCTCGGGGCGAGCAAGAGCGCCATCAGCTTTTCAGGGCGGCTGCCAAAGGCTTTCAGCAAAGGCAGCACGTAACCGACCGGATTGTACGCAAACCACTGCTGTTCGTTTGTCGTATCCGTCCGTCCGCCGACAAAACACCACCAGTTTAAGAACGCTTCCTCCTGACCGGACAACCGGGAGGCTTCCCCGCGGCGGTTGTTCATAGTATAGAAGAGTTCCTTGTTGTTGGCGTGCGCGAGTTTCAAGACGGTTTCGACGACGTTCTCCTCGTCCGCCGAAGGACCAAGCGCGCACGCAATGGCGCCGGCCGCCAGGGCCGCCCAGTCGGCGCCCTTGCGCGGCTGCGCGACGGACGCAAGCTCTACGCCATCCAGATACGCGTACTCAGGGTCCGCGTAATGGTATATGCCGACACCGAGCATCGCCGGGGTCATGAATCCGGTGGGAGCATTCCCAAGGCCGCTGATTCTGGGGTTCATCCCTTCCTTCAGAAGCTCCTGAACAGTGTGCATACCGTCCCAGCAGATCGCCGGCTTGGCAATTCCCGGGTCGTCCTTCAACAGGCGGCCGAAATCCTCAGCGGTGACTCTTCCCTGTTTCTCAAGATACGCGCGTATCCCCAGATCCACGATTGCCCGGCAGTTGGCATCAGCTACTCTGCCTTTTTCCTCCACATAGTCGAACGCCGGCTCAAGCTTTACGCCAAACACGTCCGAGGGGCGCTCTACCGCGAAATTCCCCGGCCTGGCGGTTTTGGAAAAACCCAACTCGGCCCCGACGGCGGCTCCGATCAGACATCCTCGGACTCTGGCTTCAAACGTTTGTTTCCGCATAGTCACTCTCCGTTTTCGGGCAAGTATTGGAGGGAGTCGTGCAACCTATATCGTTATTCACCGCCGGGCATACGGAATGCCTGCACGAATAACGCAGTGGCGCGCCCGTTTTGTTCGTTCTTTTGGGAGTGGATTCCCGCGGAAATGCGACTCAACCCCGCGGCGGCAGATACCGCCCGCCCAGGTGTTCAGCCAGGAACTTCTCTGCCGCCGCATAGAACTTCAACCTGTTCTGCGGTTTTACGAAGCCATGTCCCTCATCCTCGAAAAGTAAATACTCGACCTGCTTGCCTTTCTCCCGAAGCGTTGCAACTATTTGTTCGCTTTCGGCCTGTTTGACGCGAGGATCGTTTGCTCCCTGGGCAATAAGCAGCGGGCACTCGATCTGATCGGCCTTGTACAGAGGGGAACGGGAGTCAAGGAATTCGCCGTCTTTCTCCAGGTCACCTACCCTGACGTTGAGCATCTTTCTCATTACTTCCCAATATGGCGGGATGGAACTAAGAAAAGTCCTGAGATTGCTGACTCCCACCAAGTCCACCGCGCAGGCGAAGACTTTCGGCGTGAACGCTGCGCCGACCAGGGCGGCGTATCCTCCGTAAGAGCCGCCGTAGATCGCCACGCGCTTTGGATCGGCAATGCCCTCGGCTATGGCCCACTCTACCGCGTCCATCAGATCATCGTGCATACGCCCGCCCCACTCACGGTTGGAGGCGTTTACAAAGTGCTTGCCGAACCCGGTGGAGCCCCGGAAGTTCACCTGAAGGCAGGCGTAACCCCGGTTCGCCAGCCACTGAGGCTCGTGCATGAATCCCCAGGAATCCCGCCACCACGGACCGCCGTGAACGTTAAGTACCATCGGCAGGCCTCTTGGCTCCACGTTCGGAGGCAGCGTGAGATAGCAGTAAAGCGTCAACCCATCGCGCGACCTGATAGTCACGGGCCGCATCTCAGCCAATTCATATTCCTCCAGGTGCGGCCTGGTCGAGAACACATAGTCGAGCTTCTTTGTTTCGCGGTCATAGAGATAGTAAGCCGGAGGACGGACGTCCTGATCGTAGAGTATCAGCCACATTCGGTCGGCCACGTCTCGGCTTGCGATAGTGAACTGCCCGGCCTGAGCGCGCTCCAGGAAAGCGAAATCCTCAGCGACGTCCGGATCGAGCGACGTCCACTCCAGTCGATGCTTGTTAAAGCCTACAGCCTGCACGCGGCGATCTATCTTGCGGATGAACACGCCGCCCAGATCGACCTCCGGGTTGCTCGCCAGAGTCTTCAGCTCGCCCGTAGCCGTGTCTATCAGCCGCAACTCGGCCGTATTTGTGCCGCGGCTGTCCATCAGGTACATCCCGCGTCCGTCCTGTGTCCAGCCGAAGGCGCCGTATTGCTCGTCCGGCCCCCACGTC
Source organism: Armatimonadota bacterium (assembly GCA_030649165.1). Classification (GTDB taxonomy): domain Bacteria; phylum Armatimonadota; class UBA5829; order UBA5829; family JAUSEB01; genus JAUSGG01. The sequence goes on along the minus strand of JAUSGG010000101.1, from coordinate 12,993 downwards.
ACAAGCGATCTCCACTCAGACTCCGTGGTATCCCGCACCCGAAGCTCGATGCCGCCGTCCGAAGTCTGTATGCATGCCCCACGAACCTGGAATTCCGGATCAACGCTCCAGTCAATCACACCCTCTCGGTTCTCAATCTCGAGAGCCATCTCCCCGGTCGAGAGGTTCAGTCGATAAAGATCGTGGAGTCGGACGTCGCGGTTGTTCAAGCCGACGAATATCTCCGTCGGGAAGCGGTGGTCCATCGCTAATATGCGCGCTTGGATGTCTTCGTACTGCGTGAGGTCGCAAATGACATCGGTTTCGAGATCAACAGCATACAAGTGGTAGTTCTCATCACCGTCGCGGTCCTGCACGTACAGGATATGCCGTTCGTCATAGGCCCAGGAAAAGACGTGGATGGCGCGCTCGCGCTCGCGCGTGATCGGCCTGTCGTCCTCCTCTCCGACCGTTCGCAGCCAGATATTCAATACGCCTTCATCCGGCGCCAAATATGCCAGCCTGGTCCCGTCCGGAGACAGCCGCGGATTCGCCTTTTCCGGATTTCCAAAAATCTCCTCCCGCGGGATCAGTGGAACACTATCCAGAGACATTACGCTTCTCCTCAGCAGTAGATTTGTGGGCGCTGCGCGCCGGTTCGCGTGAGAGGCGATGTCGGCGCTATATACTGTTCGGCGCGTCGGCGCGCGATTCCTGTAACGAACAGAGACGCCCGGCGGTTGAAACCGCGGCCACAACTGCACGAAGTCGGCCTGCGCCGACTGAGAAGGCGCTACCCTGCGTGCAGCCCAATATGGTAAACTAGAGCTGCCCCTCCCTCAATCCACGGAGGCGGACAGTTGTTCGGCCCCCGCGGACCCTGGCGTAAGAGGAGTCTCCCTGTGACACGTCCGGTTCTAAGAGCGTTTGCTTCAACTCTGCTGTTAGCGCTGTGCGCCTCGTTTGCTTTCGCGGCTGAAGGCCGGGAACCGCCCTTCGTTCAGCGACTGCGAAAGGAAGGCGTCCGACTGGCGCATTTGGCCGGCGCGGAAGGGTCCATCGAGGCGATGGCCAAAGCCGGGTGCAACGTAATGATGCTGCAGACGTGGTCTTTAAGCGGCCTGAAGAAAACGACTCCGGCGGATTCCGAGGAGATCGTCCAGGAATCGGACCTGCAGAAGCTGAAGGCGTCGCTGGACAGCCACGCGAAGAGATGCAAGCGGACAAATCAGTTGGCTCTTGCGACGTTTTACGGCCTGTCGGAAGTCGAGGCCGCCATACTCAAACAGCATAGGTACGAGCTTGTCGTCGATGCGGAGGGACACCAGTCTGACTTGATCCCATGCCCCGTGTCGCGTCGTTATTGGTTGGGGTTCATACTGCCCCAGTTCCTCACGCAGGCCAAGGCGCTCCATCAGGCGGGCGCCCCAGGCGGAGCGGTCATAGACCTGGAGTTTTACGGCCAGGAGGCAATCTTCGCGTGGGAGTGGGACATCTGCTATTGCGACAAGTGCTGGGTTGCCTTCTGTAAAAAAACCGCGCGGGACGACAGCGTCGCCGCCCTGCCGCCGGCCAGCCGCGGACGATGGGTCCGGCAGAGAGGTATGGCGCGTAAATACCGCAGCCTAATGTCCTCGCGGCTGACGGCTCTAATGGGTGAGGTCGCGCGCGAATGCCGCGCAGTTCAATCCGACTTTGTCCTGGGGTTCTACCCATACGTTCCCAACTGGTACTGCGACGCCATCATCCGCGGCTGGGGAACCCCCGAAATGCCTGCTCTGGCAATGAGCGAAACCGAGTTTCCGGACGGCTATCGCCCGTGGTCGGAGCCAAGAATCAAGCATCTGCGGGCGACCCGGTTGGACGCGCTGTACGTGGGCGGAATGTTTCAGGGAACGTGCTATCCGGAGGCTTACGCTGCCAAGCTTGAAGAACTGGTACGACGAGCAGACGGCTACTGGCTGTACTACTCCGCAATGTTCTTCATGCCGGAAGCGGCAAAGAAGCTCACGCCTCCGGACAAGGGGACCGAATACACACTTGCCGCCCCGCCCGAGCATTACCTCGAAGCGCTGACGATGGCGAACGAACGGCTGGACGACGACCGCTCGCTCGTGACAAGCTTTCCGCGCAAGATCGAATTGATTGCCCGCCTGAAACAGGCGGGGACCGTAAACCGGGCTTCCGCGGTCAGTATAGCCAACGCCGGCTTCGAGCAGGACGCCAAAGGCTGGAACAGCGCCCACCCGATGCCCGTCACGGACAGCCGGTTTGCCCATTCCGGACGTCGGTCTATAAGGTTTGACCCGCTGGATGGACCGGGCAGAGGGCTTTCCAGCGTGACCCAAGAGGTGAAGTTGACCGGAAGCGCTGAATACGTGCTGCGACTTTGGGTCCGGGTGTCGGGTCCAGCGGAAGGCCAGGGGTTGGGAATGACGGTCTACTGCGATGTACCCGGTGGCTCGATGGGCCACTATTTCCTCTTTCAGGACGTCCCGAAGGGCAAATGGACGCGCCTTACTCGACACGTCAGCGCGCCGACGGGCTGCAATGGGGGCGCATTGACGATCCGTGCAGCCTGCCCGGCGGCCACCATTTGGGTCGACGACCTCGAGATCCTGCCGGCTGCGTCGGTCGTTTGGGAAACCGATCCCGTGGAACTGCCCGCAGGCGTGAATTGCGGCAAGCTCGAGTGGCGACCAGCGGCGCCAAACGCGGAACTGACGGTTTCCGTCCATGCCGCTGATTCGAATGAGAAGTTGCAGTGGGGACAGCAGCCGGGCCTCGATCTGTCTCGGTTGGACCCGCTGTCGGAACGCAGATTCGTTTTCCGTATCGTGTGCGACGGCCCGGCGCCGACCCCGCCTGTTAAGAAGCTGTGGTTGGAGACATCGAAGAGACTATGAGAAGCGACGAAGTCGTTGGGGCAAGTCTCGACCCCGTCCTACCGCAAGAGTTCACGAATGCAGAGAGCTTTCACCCTCACCCCATTCGCTTCGCTCAGGGCAGGCTCTAACCCTCTCCCTCAAGGGAGAGGGGATTACGATCGTCTTTTTCTCGCCGGCTGGGACGTAAGGAGGTGCGTAATCATGGACCCTGAACTGTTACGTCTTTCCGAACAGCTAGAGTCCCCTGCGCAGGATATGATATACTAGAGCCAGCCCTCTTGCAATAACCGCGGGGGCGGACGAAAGAGTTCAGTTCTGCGCGCACAAGCATGCTAACTAACCGGCTATTCCCGTGAACCTGGACTCTCTCGGGCGGACCCCGCTCATCTGATTTCACTGTTAGGAGTGTCTCTGTGGTCCATCGACCTGCCAAAGCTCTGTTTACCGGGTTACTGTTATCTCTTGTCTTCCTCCTGCCGCCGAGCGCGGTTCATGGGCGCGTGATTACCTTGACGGTCCACAACCTTCCGGACCCCACCTTTACAGGCATTGAAACCGCGTCGGATCGCGCTGTTATGAACCGTTTCCTCAAACTCCATCCCAACGTTCGTCTCAGAGCGGGCGCGGGACTCAGGCTTCCCGGGGTCCAGACTATGGACATGGTCCCGCTGATGCAGATCGCCGGCGACATCTCTCCGGATGTCATATATGTCAATTTCCGCTTTTCCGACACCTACATTCAGAAAGGCTTTCTGAAGCCGCTCGACAAATACATCGCTAAGATGGACCCCAAGGACCTCGCCAGACGAGTTCCACCCGCCGTCAAGCAGGTCGCCTATCGCTTGGGACCTGACGGCAAAATGCATTGGTATGCCCTTCCCACCAGCAGGCTCGTCATAGCCCTTATTTACAGGCGCGACCTGTTCGCCAGGGCCGGACTCGATCCCGACAAGCCGCCGCGCACCTGGGAAGAGCTGATGGAGTACTCCAAGAAGCTCACTTTCCCCGACAAAGGCAATTTCGGGATGGGCTTCGGCAAAGGCGACGGCGCCGGCTGGAACTTCATCAACCTGGTGTGGTCCAGAGGCGGAGACATTGTTAAGAAGAACAAGAAGGGCGACTGGGAGCCGGCGTTCAATACGGACGAAATGACGGACGCGCTTTACTTCTACTGCCTGATGAATTGCCAAAAGTGGACGGACTCCAAGGGCAAGACCCACCGCGGATACTCCTATCGCGACACATCGCCAAGTATCTACGCGCCGGATAACCCCTTCGCCATGTATTTCCAGTATCTTGACGATCGGGTCCAAATCCACCAACCGGAACTGATCGGTTTTGCGCCGTTCCCATATCCGGAAGGCCACGGACACAGCGCTACCGAGGTCAACTCCGCGATGGAAGGCATCTTCGCCGGAGTCAAGGACCCCGAAGTCGAGAAGGCGGCTTTCGATTACCTGTCCTTCCTCGATAGCGACGAAGCCAACAAGATTCGCGTCAAAATGTATATCCAGCGAGGGTACGGAAAGTTTGTAAACCCCGAATCGCTCGAACGTTACGGCTACAAGGACTACCTGAAACAGGTCGATAAGCGCTGGGTTAAAATCTACAAGGAAGCAATGAAGACCGGAAAGCCCGAGCCTTACGGCAAGAACTGCGCCGTCGTCTACCACGAGCTTTCCCGACCTATCGAAGAGGCCATTAATGATAAAGTGGTTCTCGCGGCGCTGGACCGCCATGACGAGAAGGCGGCCAAGGTCAGACTGAGGCAGATACTCCACAGGGCGCAGGCGGAAACGGCGAAAAGAATGTTCGGCCAACTCCCGGCGAACGTCGTGAGAACGCGGACGATGCTCACGTTTGTCTTCCTGACTCTTACCGCACTCGCGTTCGCTATGGCGGGAGTTTATCTGTTCAAGACCTTCAGGCGCGACGCTCCGGCGCAGACCCCAGGCCAGAAGAAACTCTTCTGGGCCTATCTGCTGCTTATTCCGGGGGTTGCCACCGTCGTCCTTTGGCAGTACTATCCGCTACTGCGCGGCACGATAATGGCGTTCCAGGACTACAACGTCATGGGCGACTCGCCGTTCACGGGCGTCGACAATTTCTCCTACGTCCTGTTCGATCCGGCCTTCTGGCACTCCGTGTTCGTTACCTTGATCTATACGGCCTTCTACATGGCCTTCGCCTTTGTCTCCCCCATCGTGCTCGCCCTGCTGCTCTCCGAGGTGCCGCGCGGCAAGATGCTCTTCCGGACCATCTTCTATGTGCCGGCGGTCCTCTCGGGGCTCGTAGTTGTCTTCCTCTGGAAAAGCTTCTACAAGGAGGCCGGATTCCTGAACGTGATCATCAATGGGGCCTTCGAACACGTCCTGAACCCCGCGCTGACCTTCATCATGGGGCTTGTTCATCTGCATTTCGCCCCGGTGAGCATTACTCAGAGTTGGCTGGACTCCCCTGCCCTTGCGATGGCCGCGGTCCTGCTGCCCGTGATTTGGGCCGGAATGGGGCCCGGCTGTCTCATCTATCTGGCCGCCTTCAAGACCATTCCAGACGAGCTTTATGAAGCCGCCGAGGTGGACGGCGCGGGTATCCGCCGGAAGGTGTTCTGCATAACTCTGCCCTCGATCAGGATGCTGATTCTCATCAACGTCGTCGGCGCGTTCGTCGGCGCCTTCATGTCGAGCGAAACGATCTTCGTCATGACGGGGGGCGGCCCCTATACACCGTACGGATCAACCGAAGTCGTCGGCCTGCAACTCTTCTACACAGCGTTCATGTATCTCAAGTTCGGCACAGCAAACGCCATGGCGTGGGTCCTTGGCTTTATGCTCATCGGCTTCACAATGATGCAATTGCGGAACCTGAGCCGCGTCGAGTTCAAAGGAGGACGGTGATCCATGGCGATACTGCCCAACACAGGACGAAAGTCGCTCAAGATGAGGTTCGTGATCACGGTCATATACACCGTGCTCATCGTCGGCTCGGTCACGATGATCTACCCGTTCCTGCTGATGCTTTCCGGCAGCGTGAAGGGTTCCGCGGATACAGACCGTATGGACCCCGTGCCCCAGCTTCTCTATAACAAGCAAATCCGCTTCGCCCGGTTCATCGAAGACCGGTACGTGTCACTGACTTACCTGTCCTACGCCTATTCGCAGGAACTTACGATGAACAAAGACGCGCAGCTTCCGGAGACAAACCGGAACGAACTGGCGACATATGACCAGTTCCTCAAAGAGAAAGCCGGCAGCTTCCCCGATCATTTCTACACCATCGGTAGCCTTGCTCCGATGAACAACCGGGTGCTGCCCCAAAACTTCCGCCTGTTTAGGGACTACCTGCGCAAGAAGTGCGGGACCGTGGACGTCTACAACAAACGCTACGCCGCAACCCTCGCCAACTGGAACCAGTTCCCCGGAGTTCTCGACCAGCCAATCGTTAAGGAGTTCAACTACGAAGTCGACCCATTGGTTGATGAACTCCTGCGCTTCAAGCGAAGCCGCCCGCTCGATGACAAGGTCATTGTCAATGTCGATGGCTGGTTCTACTTTGCGCAGAAATTCAACCCGCAAGTAAGGAGTGGCAAGCTCAAGCGGGTGCGAGTGCTGACCGCGACGTGCCCCAAAGGGCCGGATGCCGCGGTGTGGGCGGAATTCGTCAAGCACCAGGTCAGTTGCCTGTTCGTCCGTCTCGATCCCCAGGGCCGGAAGATCTTCAGGCAGTACTTGGTAAACAATTCCTCCGGCAACATAGCGCTGATGAACAAAGGCGCCGGTACTAACTACAAGTCCTTTGACGCCATCAACACAAGCTATCAAGACCTGAGAAATAGTGGCCTGTACACGCTGTACATGAACTTCATCACCAATATATGCCCGGTGGAAAGGCTGAGACTTGACACGCCGGCGACCAGATACCGCGAGTACGTCGGATCCGCAACCGCCATACCTCCGTTCGTGGCCCGTGAATATGAGGTCTTCAAGAGGACTGAACGCCCGTGGCTCGTGGAGATCATGACCAGGAACTACCGGAACGTCATCAACTACCTGGCCGTCTACGGCCGTGCGGCCAGGAACACATTCATCTTCATTGGGCTCAGCATCGCCGTGGCCCTGATCGTGAACCCGCTCGCCGCGTACGCCCTGTCGCGATTCAACCTGAAGTCGACGTACATGATCCTTATGTTCTTCCTCGGCACGATGGCCTTCCCCGGCGCCGTGACGATGATACCGAACTTCCTGCTCCTGAAGCACTTGCACCTGCTCAACAGCTTCTGGGCTCTCATCCTGCCCGGCGCGGCAAATGGGTTCGCCATATTCATCCTCAAAGGGTTCTTCGACAGCATTCCCAAGGAGATTTACGAATCAGCCTTGCTGGACGGGGCGGGCGAGTGGACCATGTTCTGGCGCTTTACGATGGCGCTATCCAAACCCATACTGGCGCTGATCACCCTGAGCGCATTCACCGCGGCGTACACGGCGTTTATGTTCGCGTTGATCATCTGCCCGGACGAGAGGATGTGGACGCTGATGGTCTGGCTCTTCCAGCTCCAGCAAGACGCGCACCAGTCCATGATTTACGCGGCGCTGGTCCTGGCGGCGATACCGACCCTGCTCGTGTTCGTCCTCGCGCAGAACACGATAATGAAGGGGATTGTGGTGCCGGTGGAGAAATAGCCGGCTTCTTCCAGAGAGGGCGGACCGACGCCGGTTTCGCACGACAGCAGAAAGACAACCTCGGCGATTCTCCCCCGGGGTCTGCCTGCCTGGAAGAACCGGATCAGCGGCCGGGGACAGCGCTCGCTTACGCCCACGCAGGAAATTGGCCGCGGAACAACAGCAACGCCTTGCAACCGGTAAACAAAGTCGCATCTATGACCGTCTTACTTTCTGAGCAGTTCCACAGAAATGGCTAATCGCCCGACACAGGAGCGCCAATATGAGATATGCCTTCGTGGCAATCTGCCTCGCCGTCTTCTTCCCGCTTAGCGCAGCCGCACAGGGTCACACACAGAGAGCCGGGCCGTCGGTTCGCGGCAGCCAGGGGAGTGTCCAGACGTGTGGCTACATAGATGCCAAGGGAAAGATTGCCCTCGATCTACCCTACGCGGCAGCGGAGCCGTTTCACGAGGGACTGGCAGTGGTCACCGACTACAGCGCCGGAACCGATTGGGGTGGTAGGAACGAGCTTAGAGGCTACATAGACAAGGCGGGCAAGGTCGTCATCAAACCTCAATACCAACGGGCTGCAGGGTTTTCCGAGGGTCTGGCTGCCGTAAGCAAGCAGCAAGACAAGTGGGGTTTCATCAACAAATCAGGCAATATGGTGATTAAGCCTCGCTATCACCAAGCGGGCCCGTTTCGCGCAGGTTACGCTCGCGTCTGTGTTGAGCGCTACCCCGACAGGTGGGGCTACATCGACAAGACCGGCAAGATCAGGATCAAGCCGAAGTATATCAACGCCGGTGACTTCTCGTGCGGGCTCGCGCCGGTTGCAACAGGCAACCTGGTTAAACCGATGTGGGGATATATCGATAGAGCGGGCAAAATAGCCATCAAACCCCAGTACGATCACGCCGCGGGATTCCTGGACGGACTGGCGTTCGTTGCCAAACGCATTGGCAACAACAATTTCAGTTACCGCTGCATAGATACCTCCGGGAAAACCGTGATCAAGAATGTGACGCCAATCGGAGAAGGTTTCTCAGAAGGTCTGGCGCTCGTATGGAGCAATGGCGGCAGAGGGTTCATCAACAAGAAGGGAATAGAGGTCATAACCTGCGCGCCGACCAGCGAAATGGTCCCCGAGGGGCCGTTCCGCAACGGCTTGGCAAGAGTCTCCATCGGGCAGCGGTGGAGCTATATGGACAAGGCTGGCAACCTGGTAGTCGGACCGAATCAGTGGGTCGGCGCATCTGACTTCTCTGAGGGGCTCGCCGCGTTTGCACGCACCAGCACTAGGCGCGGGACGTACGGCATCATCGACAGAATGGGCAAGCTCGTCACCAACAAGCGTTATGACGCTGTGGGCGTGATGTCCAACGGACTCATTCCGGTCAGGATCGGAGATGAGGAGACTGGGAAGTGGGGTTTTGCAGATAAACAAGGCAAGCTTGTGATCCAGCCGCAATTCGATATGGTGGGCCGCTACACTGAGGGCCTGATCCCCGTGGGTTTTGGCGACGAGCAATCTGCCAAGTGGGGGTACATCGATGGTTCCGGCAGAACAGTGGTTGAGCCGCGGTATCGATGGGCAGCCGGTTTCTCAGAGGGCCTTGCTCGTGTGGAGACCCACGAGGGAGCTGGTTACATCGATGGGACTGGTAAGATGGTGATACCGGCGGACCTTTACATGGCAAACGACTTCTCGGAAGGGCTTGCCTGGGCCACGGACCTTGACACAATGGAGGCGTACTGCATCGATCGATCCGGGAATGAGGTCTTCCGAACCAAGAACGAGCTGTGCGGGAGTTTTTCCGACGGACTGGCCAGCGTGCTGGTGAAGCACACCAATTACGGCTATTTCGATAAGAAGGGGAGTGTCGTCATTGCTCCGCAGTTCCTTAGAGCGGAACCGTTTCGAGGCGGCCTGGCGGCGGTGTCTGTGGGCAAGAGCATCCAACAGGATGAAAGGTGGGGCTACATCGACACAACCGGCAAGTTTGTCGTTCAGCCTAAGTTCTACCTTGCCGGCGCATTCTCAGAAGGGTTGGCGCCGGTTATGGTGAGCGTTAATGGCAATCTTGAGAATGGCGGGCAGTGGGGGTTCATCGACACGAGTGGGAACATCGTCGTCCAGCCGAAGTTCAGCCTTGCAGGCGGGTTTTACGATGGACTGGCTTTCGCCGTCACCGGTGACCCGGTAAACCCGAGGTACGGTTATATCGACAAGACCGGCAAAATGGTCATCGAGGAGCAGTTCGATGGCGCGGGCGACTTTTCCCAAGGAGTGGCGGGCGTCGGCTGGAAACTCGGAAAGGAGCAGCAATGAAACGAATTGCAGTTCCGGCCTGGTGCGCAGCGATCGCCTTGCTTTTCGCAGCGTCCTGCCCCGCGGCGACTGACCAGCGCCCTTTGTTTCCCATTGTGCGAGGAGGGATGTGGGGCTATATGAACCGCGCCGGCAAGGTCGTCATTCGTCCTCGTTTCGACGGGGCAAACTACTTCTCTGAAGGGCTCGGCCGGGTCAAGATCGGCTTCGGGGAAGACGCCGGATACGGCTACATCGACAAGGCCGGCAGATCTGTGATCAAGCCTCAATTCAGTGACGCCGCGGAGTTCTCTGAGAGATTGGCCGCCGTCCGTGTCGTCAAGGGAGCCAATGAGAGGGACGACAGGTGGGGCTACGTAAACAAGAAGGGCAAGCTCGTTATACCGGCGCGCTATTTCTCGCCCGGCGTTTTCCACAATGGCGTTGCGCGCGTCTATATCAAGGGACCGGGAGACGGTCGCAGGCTGGCGCTTATCAACCGGACGGGAAAAACACTTGAGTCTGTGATCGAATACGAGGGCAGCAGGGGCTTCGGGTACGTCATCCTCAAGGGCCGTTCAGCAATCGATCGTCGGGCGCTCAGAAGCCTGCATTTTTCCGAAGGGCTCGCGGCAGCTCCAACAGACGAAGAGTACCCAAAGTCAGGGTACGTCGACGCGACAGGCAAGGTCGTGATCAAGCCTCGCTTCTCCTCTGTTCAACCCTTTCACGAAGGGCTGGCGGCGGTTCGTTTTCCCATTGATTCGGGCTGGGGTTACATAGACAAGACGGGCAAGACCGTGATTGAGCCTCAGTTCGAGCACGCTGAGAGCTTTTCCGACGGGCTTGCGCTGGTCAGCACAAGCAGGCCGGGGCAGGAGATCATCACGCTCGATGACCCGGATGGCCATGACACAGTGTCAGTGAATAAGCGCCGCTACAGCTTCATCAACAGTAGCGGGAAAGCGGTTTTAAGACTCTCATACGACCGCGTCGAGAGCTTCCGAGATGGCCTCGCCCGTGTGTGGAAGTACAGGCCGGACATCGGCGGCGAGCCGAGCTACATCGATAGGACCGGTAAGCTGGTGTGGAAGGCGGAAGACTGACGACATTCCAGTGTTTCGGGACTCAAGTCCGAAGCGCCCATCGAACCTCCCCTCAGCGTCCCCCAACTCAAAACAAGCTCATGGTTTAACATGTGCCCCCTTGGAGGTATCATGCTCCGGCAGGTACAATACACCCAGTAGTCCTGACACCCTAGAACAAACACATCAGGAGGAACAAATGGCCGAACTAAAAGGCACACAGACAGAGCAGAATTTGCTGGCCGCATTTGCGGGCGAGTCACAGGCCCGCAACAGATACACCTATTTCGCAAGCCAGGCGAAGAAAGACGGCTACGAGCAGATCGCTTCTATCTTCGAGGAGACCGCGAATCAGGAGAAAGAACACGCCAAGCGGTTCTTCGGAATGCTGAAGGGCGGCGACGTACAGATCATGGCCGCGTATCCCGCCGGCGTGGTCGGCACAACCCTGGATAACCTCAAAGCGTCCGCCGCGGGCGAAGGCCACGAGTGGGGAGTGCTCTACCCGGAGTTCGCGGGCATGGCTCGCCAGGAAGGCTTCGACGGAATAGCCAAGCTTTTCGAGAACATCTCGATAGCGGAGAAGCAGCACGGCAAGCGATACTCCGATTTGGCCGCAAACGTGGAGGCCGGGCGCGTTTTCAAGCGCGACCAAGTGGTCACGTGGCGCTGTCGTAACTGTGGTTATCTCCACACCGGCGCCGAGGCCCCCAACGCCTGCCTCGCCTGCGCGCACCCGCAGGCGCATTTTGAGTTGTTGGGGGAAAATTGGTAGGAATGGGTTCGCCACCACGATTCCTATGCCCAAAGGCGTTTTGCCTGCAGGCATAGGATGATCTTCCCGACCAGGCAAACTGCTGATGGAGGCACATGGGCATGTCAGAGGTAGAGAAGAAGCTCTCCTACATATTCGGGCTCACAAACGATTGGCTTCGATTTGCCGAAGCAAAAAACGGGGCATTGTTTGCGTTCTCTAGCGCAAGCGCGATGGCCGTACTTAGCCTAACTCCATATTCGACAAGTGGACTGAGCAATGGAGGAGCGTTGTTCCTGTACAGCTCTGTATTACTGATGTGGAGTGCGCTGCTATGCCTCAAATCGTTTTTGCCTCAAACAAATCCGAAGAAAGTGTTGTCTGACCGCAAGTGCGACAAACCAAGTGTAGAGGACAACCTGTATTTTTTCGGCCACATACAGAAATACAGCCCGAACGGCTTGGCGCAAGCGATAGCTGAGCGTTATTGTCTCCAAGCAGACTATACACCGCAAGACAACAAGAGCGATGTTGATCTCGCCGCGCAGGCCATCATAAACGCCCGGATCGCCAGCGGGAAATACAGCTTATTCGTCCACGCCACTCGGCGTGCACTGTTGGGCATACTTGCTGCGATGATGGGCATTATGCTACCTTATATAATCGCTGTCATCCGTATTCTCATTAAGCTTGTATAGGAGCATCTGAATATGATCGAACTGGTAGATAGCTTGCGTGATGAGCTTGGAGCCATTACCGCCCCGACTTTCAAGGTGAGCCATTGTAGGACCACGGTAGTCCCATCAGACGAAGACTCGCAGATCACATTCGCCAACCTGAAGACCAAGGACATGAAATGCAAACGAATCGACACGTGTGTTCTCTACGTCGATATCAGGGAGTCGACGCAATTGAACCTGGATCACCGCCTCGATACGATCGCGAAGTTGTATTCGTTCTTCGGTCGGGCCATGACCCAATGCGGATCCCACTTTGGCGGTCAAGTCAGAGCCATAACTGGAGACAGAGTGATGGTGGTCTTTCCGCCTCTCAACTGCTTTGAAAACGCCGTCCATACGGCCGTTCTGATAAACTCTGTGAGCCAGTTCGTCATGAACGAGCACTTCCCTTACGACAACGTTAGATGTGGCATCGGGATAGACTACGGGCCTATGCTAGTAGTGCGTTTCTGAAATACATTGACTAATACTCGCGTACGTGTTATCCTACAAAAAAAGGTAGGAGGCAGTATGGCGCGAGCGCTTCCACGAATCGATTTGACGCCGCAGGAGCGGCGAGAACTTGATCGTATTGT
>JAUSGG010000098.1 GCA_030649165.1 Armatimonadota bacterium | reverse complement strand
AAACAATGTGTGCGATGATCAAGAATATGCGCAGGCGAGGAGTCCTCATTTTACTGGCCTCCTTCCTGACCGAGAGAAGGCGGACCTTGAAGTCGCCTCAGGCTTCTTGCCGCGGAGGTTGCCATCGGAGTTTCCGCATAGTCCGCTACCAGCCGTTGGCATTTCGCGATGGCCTCCGTCGTCCTGCCCAGCTTTTCCAGACGATTGGCGGAACGCCCGAGGGACATCGAGACGACGGCGCGCACGTCTACCGAGTTCTTTTCAGAGCTGTAGTGGGAGATGATATGGTCGTACGCGACCAGGCATTCGTCAATCCTGCGCAGTTGTTCATAGGCGCGCGCCCGACAGCGGCGTAGATACACACTGGGGGAATGAGGATAAGAATCGCGAGGATGATGATGGGAAGAATCCCCCTGACGGCCTTGCTGACCTTGTTCATCGGCGCCTCCTTGTAGTTACAGTTTTCGGTTACCGAAATGCTGATCCGTGGAACGCCGTTCGATACTGCGAGAAACGGGTACTGCTGAAGGTCGCCGCCGGCCTCGGACCCCACCGCCATCCTCCACTGAACAGGGAGGGGTAGAGCGATGACCCCACCCAACTCTCCCCAAAAGAGGGAGGGAATTGGCTCACAGCTTACGGCCGGCAACTTGCTTTCAAGGGAACGTAACACGCTTGGTTAGGAGTTGTCAATAGGTCGTGGAAAGAAAGAAAAGATTTTTCGATCCTTCGGTAGCAGAGCGGCAGCGGCGTTGCCGAAGGGACACCTCCACAAAGAATGAAAGCCCGCCCGGGAACCCGGGCGGACTTGTTCGTCTCAGATCGGGCGAACACTTCGATCTATCATATCGGGCGAACACAAGGTTCGCCCCAACCGCGCCGGTTATTCGGCGGCGCTCTTTTCCTTTATGGCCAGGCTCTTGAGGTCCTGCGCCTTCGTGAAGAACACCTTTCCGTCCTCCATCTCAGCGCGGATGGTGTCTCCCGCGGTGAACCGACCGAGGAGTATCTCCTCGCTCAACGGGTCCTCGATCAACCGCTGCACCGACCTCCGAAGAGGCCTGGCGCCGAAGTTCGGATCGAATCCCTCTTTGGCAAGGAGTACCTTGACGTCCTGCGTGATCTCCAGTTCCATGCCCTGCGATACGATCTGCGAGCGGACCCGGCTGACCATCAGGTCCACGATCTGCAGGATCTCCGCCCTGGTTAGGGCGTGGAAGACGATGATCTCGTCGACCCTGTTGAGGAACTCCGGTCTGAAGACCCGCTTCATCTCTTCAGTGACGCGGTGTTTCATGCTCTCGTAGCTGCGCTCGTTCTCGTCCTCTTTCTCAGTGGTCCGGAAGCCCATTCCTCCGTCGCCGCTGATCAATTGGGCGCCGACGTTGGATGTCATGATCATGACCGTGTTCTTGAAGTCCACGACACGACCCTGCGAGTCGGTCAACCTGCCGTCTTCCATGACCTGCAGCAGTATGTTGAAGACTTCCGGATGCGCCTTCTCGATCTCGTCGAGCAGCACCACGGAATATGGCTGCCTCCGTACCGCCTCGGTGAGCTGTCCGCCCTCGTCGTAACCGACGTAACCGGGAGGAGCCCCAACGAGTCTGGAGACCGCAAATCGCTCCATGTACTCCGACATGTCTATGCGGATCAGGTTGTCTTCGTTCTCGAAGAGGAACTCGGCAAGGGCCCTGGCAAGCTCGGTCTTCCCGACACCCGTCGGTCCCAGGAATATAAACGATCCCATTGGCCGCTTGGGGTCCTTGAGGCCCGATCTCGCGCGTCTCACGGCCTTGGCCACCGCAACCAGCGCTTCGTGCTGTCCGATGATGCGTCCGTGCAGAGTCTCCTCCATCTTCAGGAGCTTGGCGGTCTCTCCCTCGACCAGTCTGGAGACCGGAATGCCGGTCCAACTGTAGACGATTTGCGCGATCTCATCTTCACTGACGGTCGGCTTCTTGTCCACCTTGCTGTCCTGCCAATCTCGTTCCAGGGCTTCTATCTTTTCCTTCAGCTCTCTCTCCTGCGCCTGGAGTTCGACGGCCAGATGGTACTCCTGGCTGTTCGGCAGGGAGTTCATCTGCTTCAGGATCTTCTGAAGCTCCAGTTTGGCGTGCCTGAGCTCCGTCGGAGGAAGCGTCAACTGCAGCCTGACTCTGGACGCGGACTCGTCAATCAGGTCTATCGCCTTGTCGGGAAGGAACCGATCGGTAATGTACCTATGCGACAGCCTGACGGCGGCCGTCAGCGCATCGTCGGTGATTTCCACACCGTGGTGAGCTTCGTAATGCGGCCGCAGGCCCTTCAGCATTTCGATGGCCTCGTCAATCGACGGCTCCCGCACTCGCACCGGCTGGAACCGTCTCTCAAGAGCGGCGTCCCGTTCGATGTACTTGCGGAATTCATCCGCGGTCGTGGCGCCGATGCACTGCAGCTCACCGCGGGACAGCGCGGGCTTCATTATGTTCGACGCGTCGATTGCGCCCTCGGCCGCGCCGGCGCCCACGAGCGTGTGCAGCTCGTCGATGAAGAGAACCACTTCGCCCGATGCTTTGCGGATTTCGTCCATCACGCGCTTCATGCGCTCCTCAAACTCACCGCGGTATTTGGTCCCGGCCACCAGGCCGGCCAAATCCAGAGCCACGACCCGCTTGTCCTTGAGCATTTCAGGTATGTCGCCCATGGTTATGCGCTGCGCAAGGCCCTCCGCAATGGCGGTCTTACCCACACCCGGCTCGCCAATCAAGCAGGGATTGTTTTTCGTCCGCCGGCTGAGAATCTGAATGACGCGCTCGATCTCGTTGTTCCGGCCAATGACCGGATCGAGCTTCTCGTTGCGCGCCATTTCTGTCAGGTCGCGCCCGAATTCATCCAGAGTCGGCGTTTTCGACCGAGACCGCGACGCGACAATCTGGTTTTCGCCGTCCTGAAGGCTCATAACCTCGCGCCGAGTCCGCTCTATGTCCACCCCCAGCTTGGAAAGCACGCGGCCTGCAAGACCGTCGCCTTCGCGGATAAGTCCGAGAAGCAGGTGTTCCGTTCCTATATAGTTGTTATTCAGTTGTCTCGCCTCGTCATAAGCGAGATCGATCACTCTCTTCGCTCTTGGAGTAAGCTGCATGTCCTGGCCGAGCCGGCCGTCTCCTCTGGAGACCTGGCGCTCGATCTCGGTCCTGATCTTGCTCAGGCTTACGCCCATTCGCTCGAGTATCCTTGCAGCGACGCTGTCGCTTTCCCTGACCAGACCAAGCAGGAGATGCTCGGTGCTGACGTAATTCTCACCAAGCCGCCCCGCCTCTTCCTGGGCAAAAAATACTACACGCCGCGCTCGCTCCGTGAACCTCTGCCACATATCGCTTCCCTCCTTTGCTCAAGGATTCCGGATCGTACTAACAATATGCCCTTCAATATATAAGACGTGCTAATCGAACGTCCAGTTCGATCAATTCTCGGCAACAGTTCAGATCTCGGCAACAGTTCAGAAATCAAAAGATCTTTCACCCTCACTCCATTCGCTTCGCTCAGGGCAGGCTCTAACCCTCTCCCTCAAGGGAGAGGGGATTGCGTTGCGTTGTTTCGGGAAACCCTTTTCCCGAAACCGCCTGCCACTCCATTGTTTCGAGACGCCCCCGTCCGAAATGGCAAACCTTTCAGTTACTCTCTACCCTCAACTCCGCCAATCTACCTCTTATCTTCGGCGCCCTGGTCATCTCCATCTTGACGGCGTCCCAGGACACCCGTTTCGCGCTCGTGAGTCGCCCGATTCCCATACCTATCAGTAATTCATTAAACAAACGAGCGCTGCCTCCCTGCGCGATTCCCATTGATGCCGCCAATCTGATCGGCGATAGAAGCGCGAGCGCCTCCACCGCTCCAACGGACTTGGCCCTTCGCAACTTTTCGAGACATCCTGACGCGTGTTCCGCGCATTCCCGCCTTCGGGTCTCGGCCAGCATCTCCCGGGACCTCCGCTCTTCGCCGATGAGATACTCGGCGACGCCTCTGACGCGGTGAACGATCTCCCGCTCCGGCAGACCCAGAGTCACTTCATTGGAGACCTGGTAAAAATCGCCGTGCCCTCCAGTCCCCTCGCCAAACAGTCCCCTTACTGAGATTCCCAACTCGAATGCCGCTCTAAGCGTCCTGGCCACTCTTCCCGCCGCGGCAAGTCCGGCCAAATGGAGCATTGTCGAAATCCTCAGGCCGGTCCCAACGTTGCTCAGGCTGGCGGTCAGATAACCATACCTTTCAGAATAATCATACCGCAGACTCCGCGCCAGGCAATCATCTACACGGTCCACCCGCTCCCACGCAAGCGCCGGCTGCAGACCCGCCACTATGGCCTGTATCCGCAGATGATCCTCCTCATTTACCATTATGGCGATACTGCCCTCGGAGTTCAGGATGATCAACCGTCCGTCTCCCGGCTCAACCTGCTCGTAGCTCGCGACGTGCGCGTCTACAAGGTATTCGCGTTCCGCCTCGCCCAAATCCTTCATATCCAGGACCTTCAGACCCGACAGATATTTACCGGCCCCTTCCACACCCTCGCGCACAAGCTCGGCTACCTCGGCGAGGGCCTCCGCGGTCGCTCTCCCAGGAAAAACCCGGCCCGATAGATTTCTGGCAAGCCGCGCTCTTGTGGAAACGACAACATCCGCTTCAGGCCCTTCGCCCGAAGCCCAACCAGGCTGCAGGTCCAGTTTCACCCAAATGACTCCAATCTTTCCGCGCTAGCAGTCACCGGATAGAGTCAGCGCCTTGACCTCCCCCTAACCCCCTCCTAGCAGGAGGGGGGACTCCCTCTCCTCCTAGGAGAGGGATGGGGTGAGGTCTCCTGGTAATCGGACTTTATCCGATCGTTGCAAAAGACGATAATCTGATCAGACTTGCGAGACGGGGTCTCTAACTTCCAACCTCTAATTTCTAACTTCCAAACGGGGATTTCCCGATGTGCCGCAGGGTTCCCTGCGCCAATCGGATAGAGGCGGTGACTTCACGCTTAAATCTGATATAGCAGTAGCCGCACCCGAGCAGGCCGTCAGCGACAGTCTCTTCGAGTGTCGCCCCGCAGACCGGACATCCCTTTTCCGGGTCCGCGCCCGCGCGCAGCGCCTGCCGCTCGGCGACGTGCGCCGCGACTCTCGCAAGCGAGCCGCTCGTACCGCCAATGACGCTGAGCTTTTCCTCACGCTCCGCGCATTTCGTGCAGGTAAACGTTCGGCTGTGCTCGTTACCGTGCTTCCAGACAGCGACGCTCATCGTAACCTCTCGAACGCCACATATCCGGCAAAGGCGGGTTTCAGCGCTCACGCGCGCATTCCCTCACTTTGCGTCAGCTCGCGAAATGCTGATATCAGGTCCAGCGTTATCGGACCGGGTATTCCGGCCCCTATCGTCCTGCCGTCAACCCTGACAACAGGTATAACCTCCGCGGCGGTTCCGGTGAGGAAGCACTCGTCTGAGGTGTAGACGTCGAAGAGCGTGAACAGCGATTCCCGAAGCGGATACTCCCTGGCCCGCGCCAATTCCATAACCGTGTTTCGGGTTATCCCTTCCAATATTCCGGCATACGACGGCGGGGTCATAATCCGCCCGTTCTTGATCAGGAAGATATTGTCGCCTGTCGCCTCAGCCACGTAACCTTCAATGTTCAGCATCAGGCCCTCGCCCGCGCCAACCCGGTTGGCCTCGATCTTCGCCTGTATGTTGCATAGGTATTTGCCGAGGGATTTTACCCTTGGCTCTATGCTCTGGGCGGGCGGGATTCGCGTCGATACCGTCACGACCTCCAGCCCGTTCGTATACATCTCCGGCGGGTACAGCGCCAGCTTGTCGGTCATTACGATCACGGTTGCGCACTTGCACACCCTCGGGTCC
Source organism: Armatimonadota bacterium (assembly GCA_030649165.1). Classification (GTDB taxonomy): domain Bacteria; phylum Armatimonadota; class UBA5829; order UBA5829; family JAUSEB01; genus JAUSGG01. The sequence goes on along the minus strand of JAUSGG010000098.1, from coordinate 5,363 downwards.
AGCCCCAGACCAACGCCGCGCGAGACCGTGATCCTGACGTAACCGTCTTCGCACTCGTTCATCTTGACCAACTGGAGCACAGACTCGATCATCTGCTCGACCGAACCGGGCATTACGATCATCAATGCCCGGGCGGAGGCAAATAGCCTTTCGATGTGCTCTCTGAGCTTGAACACTCGTCCGCCGTATATGCGGATTCCTTCAAAAACGCCATCCCCATAGAGGAAGCCGTGATCGTAAGGCGAGATGACGGCCTCTTCCGCGGGCACGGTTTTCCCGTTCATGTAAACCCATTGCCCCATACGCTGCACACCCTCCTGAGTATGCTGAATTATACCACGAATGGGGCTTTGAGGCAAAACGGGCAAGCGTTCTAAGGAGTTGGAATAGTCGAGCGAGTCGAGGGTCGTTATTGACCAGCATCTTGTCTGTGACTATCATTGTAAGTGAGGGAGCAATTCGTTTAGAGGCACGCTATGTGGCACAGCTATAAGATTCTGATCGTTGCTGTGGGTATTCTCTTGCCCTATTTCCTATTCGCGTATCGTAATCGGTTCAACAATATAAATCTTACACTTGGCAGAGCCGGAATAGCAGTCATCGTAGGCTGGGCGTTTATTCTCTTCTCCACATTGCTTGTCACTGACATTGACCTCAAGCTGGCCAGGACGGAACGTGAAATCCAAGCCATCTGCGACGGTGACGGCGGCCGTAACGTAGGCGCATTGTTGTTCGGCTGGTTTTATCCATTCGCCATGGTTATATTCTACTGGACAGCTCACAAGTTCATTGCAGCGCTCAAGAGAGCATAGCTGCTCCAGACCAGCGCACCACTTCGTGCTTTCCGGATCGGTGTCCAGGCCATTTCCACCACTTACCACTTCTCCGTCTATCTGCGTTTATCTGTGTTCATCTGCGGTTCCCTCAACCTCTTTCCCGATCTGGAACTGCTTGCACCAGTCCCACATCCTCTGGTTGTACAACTCCGCGTACCACTCGTGCTTCAAGACCTTGCCCGGCGGATTGTCCAGCCACACGAACTCAACCCTATGCCCGTTCCCGCGATACAGCCGGAGCATATATGGCATGTTCTTGATCAGATTCTCGTAGTCGCCCGCTGTCTGCCAATGCTGAATCGGGAATTTGCGCGCCGATTGCCTGATGCGCTCGGAGAAGTCCTTGCCCCACTGGCTGTCGAGGTCGTCGATAACGCCCGAAAACGAGATCACCGCCGCGAACAGGTCGGAATGCTTGGCGGCCAGAACCTGCGACAGCTTGCCCCCGGCCGAAATCCCCCAGAGATAGACCCGACCCGCATCGACCGGGAATGTCTTCTTGAGGTAGGAAAGCACATCGAGGGTAAGAGTCTCGTCCCTGTCGTCGTCATCCAACATGCCCCACCCTTTGTCGTCGATGTGCTTCTGGTCGATGACAACGAGCATGAACCCGTTCTTCTCAGCGTACGGCGCAATACCGCAGTCTTCGTAGGAGAGGCCAATGTAGTGGTAATCCTTCCTGACGTTCCTCCTCGATCCCATAAACCACATCACGACGGGAAGACCACCCTTGGCTTTCTTGTATAGCTTTGGGACGTAAACATCGACATACCTGATCTCGTTCTTGCCGTCCAGCCAAGTCAGCGTCTTCCGCCCGGTCCACGCCTTCCCCGGAGGGTTATGGAGCAGATTGTCGGCCAGCGCAGGGATAGCCAGAAAAACGAAAACGCTCAAAAGGCTAGTGCAAAGCTGAAGCTTCATTCGGCGCCTCCTTCTCAACGCATTTACGCTTAACAGTTCTACCAACATCTTCCGGATTCCTGAAAAGAGGCTTCTGCCGTTTCCGACTCCCTCGACTCTTCCGCCTCGTTCGACTCGTTCGACTCCCTTTACAACCCAGCCGGAACTGCCTTATAGTTAGGAGACAATCACACCGGCAGAGGTGAAAGATGAGAAAGATTACCATAATCGGAGCCGGCAGCACGGAGTTCACAATGGGGCTCATAGCCGACCTCGTCGTTGAAGGCAGCGAGTGGGAGCTCCGCTTCGTGGACATATCCGAAGAGAACCTGGACGTGGCATGTCATTTGGCCGAACGCATGGTCAAGGCCGGTGGCGCGCCTATCACGGTGAAGCGCTACCTGGACAGGACTGAAGCTCTTCCCGGGAGCGACGCGGTGGTGACGACAATTGCGGTCGGCGGGCGCCGGGCGTGGGAGAACGACGTCTTCATCTCGCGAAGATACGGCATATACCAGCCGGTCGGAGACACGATCGAGTCCGGCGGAATATCGCGCGCCCTGCGGACGATCCCGGTCATGGTTGATATCGCCAACGACGTAGTTCGACTGGCTCCGAATGCGTATTTCGTCAACTACGCCAATCCGATGGCGATGAATATTCGCGCGCTGCGAAAAGTCACCTCTTCCAGCGTCATCGGCCTCTGCCACGGTGTTAAGGAGGTCATTCGCTTCCTGGCCGACTTCCTGGAGATCTCCGACGACAGGTGCTGGTGCCTCGCCGTCGGCATCAACCACCTCACGTGGTTCCTCAAGTTCGAAGTGGACGGCAAGGACGCATGGCCGTGGATCAGGGAGAAATACGCCGAGATGGAGAAGAAGGGCATACTCTACGGCGGCGCGCCGAACCACCCGCTGTCCTGGGAGCTTTTCCACACGTTCGACGCATTTCCCGCCGTGATCGACCGGCACGTGTCGGAATTCTTTCCGCAGTTCCACCGGACCGGCGAGCACTACGGCCAAACGCTGGGTGTGGATCGGTTCAGCTTTGAGGGAACCATAGAGCGCGGAGACAAGATGTTCCATCGCATGCAAGAACAGGCCGCGGGCCGCGCGCCCCTGCCCGAGCGCATCTTCGAGCGCAAGGTCGGCGAGCACGAGCAGTTGGTCGAAATCCTGAACGCGCGGGATGGGCAGTTCGAGAAGGAGTTCAGCGTGATCGTCCCGAACGAGGGGCAGGTTACGAATATAGCCAGGGACTTCGCCATCGAATGCCCGGCGGTGATATCGGAACGGGGCGTGGAACCGGTCCACGTCGGCGAAGTCCCGACCGGCGTCCGCGCCACGGTCGAAAAAGCGCTGCTGACTGTCGAACTGGCAGTTGAAGCGGCGTTGGAGCGAGATCGGAAGAAGTTCGTGCAAGCCCTCATCGTGGATGGCTGCGTGAAGTCGGTCAAAGACGCGCATAGCTTGGCGGATGAACTGCTGGCGGCGCAGAGGGAATTCTTGCCGGGGTGGTGACCGTAGCGACGGGGAGTATTCCTACGGCGTATAGAACCGCTGCCCTAAGACCTGCGGTTCGACAAACCTCCCGGCCTGTCTCACAATGGCGTGTAACGTTCCCGCGTCCAGTTCCTTATGTGTTGGAATGGTAAGTATCTTCCGTTCACCGTCTCGTCCAATACGAACGAGCTTCACATGGTTCCCTCGTTGACCGGCAATCTCAAACCCAAGTTTGCGGAATATCTCGATGGCCTCCGCGCCGGACATCCGCTTTAACTTAGGCGACATGGCGAAGTAGCTCCATTTCCATCGTCACCAGGATACTCGGGTCTGGAGCCAAACCGAGTTCAGCCAGGTTCTCACCCTCTAGGTGAAGGGAAACCGCCTCTTGGAGGTTCTCCAGAGTTTCGTTTATAGTCGCGCCCTGCGTCACGACCCCGATCTCCAGGCACTCGGCCACATATTGCTTTTCACCTTTTCTGAGAACCGCTTTGATAGTATGCTGCAATGTCATGGTTTACCTCTCGCTGGAATGCAAGACAATTATACAGCAAACACGCTTGTTTCGTACCTTACTGCTGCCGCGCCAGTTTCTCCGCTTCCGCGTATATTCCATCAATCTCCTTTTGCACACTATCCGGCAGGTGGTGATCGTGCGAAGCGATTATGCCGCGCGCCTTGGCAAGAGCAACCTTCTCCGGGTCGGGTTCACCAGCCGCGCGCCACTGGCCCAGGTTTGTGCGGGGGAAGATGTCGGAGTCGAACAGATCGCGCATGCGCTCGATGGTCGTTTCGTGCGCGATGAAGTTGCCGCCGGGGCCGATTTCGGCGATCAGGTCCGCCGCGCCGCTCGCGCCCTCAAAATCCACACCCTTGATGATGTGGCTGACGAACCGCGCGATCTCGCGGTCAACGACGAACATCGCCGGGCTGAAGACCTCGTCCATCGATAGCTGGCCAGCCCCGAAGCAAAATCCGCGAAATCCGGCAAAGGCGAGCGTGAGCATTGCGCTCGTGCGTTCGAGGACCGCCTGTATGTCCGGCCGCTTGGCGTTGCTCTGAATGAAGTGCCCCGGCTTCCGGCGGCCATAGTAGAACTCGTAGACATCCTTGAGAAGCAGCGTGCGGAGTGTGTGGTCGGGTGAACTGTAAACGGTTGTCAGGTAGCGCATATCGACCAGGTCCAGGCGGAACTGCGGATGCGAATCGACCTTATTGCCCGCTATCAGACGCGCCAGTATGTAGCTTGCCAGGGCTTCCGCCGCCGCGATGACCAGCCCCGCGGCCACGGGAAGCGGCGCGGTGAGTCCAGCCTGCGGAATCGGCGCGGCAGTAGCGGTGATGGTAACGTCGTCGCGGTCCATGTACTTCCAGACGGTCTCCAGACCGGAAGTATCGAACCTCAGCGGTGAGATGGGAAACTGCACGTCCATGTGATACTTTCGCCCGGCAGCCTTATACATGGCTATACAGAATTCCAGCATATCCGGGTCGCCAAACTCCAAATGGGAGCCGTCGCCGTCCGTAAGCTCTATCCCTGATTTCTCCAGGTACAGCAGTTGGAGCCTGGGGTCGATATCGTTGGGGTAGACTGGGCAAATCGGGCCGGCATTGGCAACGTGGACCAACTTGAACATCTCCCGCACGTCGGCGCCGGTGGATTGCCGGACGACGGAAGTGTCCATGTCGATGATATTCAGGCAGTTCCAGGGACCGGTGACAACGATCTCATTGCCGAGCGGCTCGCCGGGATTCTCCCGGCGCGCGCGCTCGACATATTCCTCAACCAGGTCGGGAGCGAATCTTATCCGATCGCCGGATATCTTCACACCGGCTATGGAGCCAACGGCATCGACGGTCTTCTGATGTCTGCACTCTATCCCGGTTTCCCAAAGGACGCGGAGCGCTTCTTCGTGGATTTCGCGCACGTCTTGCTGGGACAGTCCGCCCGCCAGGCTATATCTGATGTTTTTCATAGCCATTAGTGTAGCACGGGGCAGCGGGGGCTGTGAAGATAGCTCGACCGATAGAGAGAGTTCAGTTATACGGGAATTGTCATTTCGAGCAACCGACCCCGACGCATCGGGGTTATTTCGGAAACGAACCTCCCCGGTGTTTCGGGATT
>JAUSGG010000152.1 GCA_030649165.1 Armatimonadota bacterium | reverse complement strand
ACAAACGAATGGCAGTCGGTTGTGTTGATGTCCGTCTTCTCGTAGTAACTTGCGGCCGGGAGGACCACATCGGAGTAGAGCGCCGTCGTATCCATGCGGTAATTGATATCCACAATCAGGTCGAGGTCCTTCCAGAGCGATTCGAGGATCAACTCGTTGCCTTTTGCCTGGTTGAGATAGTTGGCCCGCCAGACGATCAGCGCCCTGGGCTTTTGTTTGCGGTTCTTAGGGTAGAGCGGCATCCAGCCGTTCTTGACGCTCTGTTCGATATACCATTCGATAGGCTTCCCGTCATAAAGGTGCGGGTCCTTAGTAGCCGAGTGCATGTAAGTCCAGAGCGTCATGTTCTGGAATCGCTGCTTCTTCGGACCCTTTGGGAACGCGAGCTGCTTGAACCCGCGCTCCGGCCACATGCGCTCCTGTCCGACGTAGTGGTTGAACCCGCCGCCGTTCTTCCCGACGTTTCCAGTAAGCGCAACCAAGAGCATCAACGAACGATTGATCAAGTCGTTATGGAACCAGTGATTCAGCCCCGCGCCATGGATTATCATCGCCGGCTTCCGGTTTCCCATATCCCTGGCGAATTGCTGAATTTCATGCGCGGGGAGACCGGTCAACTTGGCCACGCCGCTCAAATCGTAGTCATCTAGCTTCCCTTTGAGCCGCTCGAACACCGGAACGACATCCACCGTCTTGCCGTTCGCCGGCTTGACCTGGAACCGGCCTTCCAGCGCCGGGTCGATACTTTTCAACCCGATCGACTTAACTCCGGACCCCATACTCCCCGGAGCCTGGACGGCTCTATCGGCCCGTGAGTCCCAGACGTAGAATACGTCATCCTTGCCCCCGGCCTTCATATCCTTCTCGCGCAGAAACCGTCCGGTCTTCTCGACGACCAGCAGAGGCATGTCGGTCTGCTCTTTCACGTAATGCTCGTCGTAAAGGTGTTCGTCGATTATGATCCTTGCGGCGCAGAGAGCGAGGGCCGCGTCCGTGCCCGGGTTGATCTTGAAATATAGGTCCGCGTGTATGCAGCTCGAGTTGAAATCAGGGCTTATGGCGACGATCTTCGCGCCGTTGTACCTGGCCTCGTAGGCGAAGTGGGCGTCGGGGATGCGCGTCTGCGATATGTTCGACCCCCAAAGGACGATGTACTTGGAGTTGAACCAGTCCGCGCACTCGCAGGCCTCCGTCTGTACACCCCAGGTGAGCGGCTCGCCTGGCGGGAGGTCGCAGTACCAATCGTAGAAGGAGCAGAAAACGCCGCCGATGTGGTGCGCGAACCTCGCCCCGCCCGAAAAGCTCACAGGGCTCATAGCGGGGATAACGCTGAAGAAAGTGTTAGTGTCCGGGCCATAATCGTAGATATTGTCCAAGAGCTTGTTGGCGATATGCTCGTAGGCATCGTCCCAGCTTACCTCGCGCCACTTCCCCTCGCCGCGTTCCCCGACGCGGATCAGAGGGCGTTTCAGCCTCTGGGCGCCGTAGACGTACTCAACGAAGCAGCCGCCCTTCTGGCAACCTCTCGGATTGTAGTCCGGCAAATCCTCGTTGATTCGAGGAAAGTCCGCGGCCTGTTCCTCTCGAATCATAATCCCATCACGGATGAAGACGTTCCACGAGCAGGAGCCGGTGCAGTTCGCGGAGTGCGTCGATCTGACGACCTTGTCCCACTTCCACTGGTTACGGTAAAGGTCTTCCCAGCTTCGATACGGGTAGGTTCGGAGCGGATCAAACTCGCCCTGCAGTCCTGTCAGGTTTGGGGCTTGCTTTCGCAGGCAGCCCGGCAGAAGCGCAAGGATAGAAGACGCGGCGCCGGCGCTCAGAAACTGCCGCCTGGAGAGTTTCACCTTTCTTGTCCGTGCTTCCGTCTCTATACCGCTCTGGTCCGGCTTGTCTACATCATCCATGTTCCGCTCCTCATTTCATCGACCGAATGTAAGCCAGCAAGTCGGTCAGTTCGACGTCGGTCAAGCCGGCCGTTCCGGCCCGCTGGAAAGCGGGCATCGCCGTATCGGGCCTGCCGTTCTTAATGGTAGATAGTATGAACGCGTCGGACGCGACGCTTAGGAACGTGGCGCTCCCCAGCGCCGGCGCAACTCCGCCCTTTCCACCCGACCCGTGGCAGCCCCGGCAGTTTTGGGCGAACAGAGCCCTCCCGCGACCGGCGTTTCCACGTCCTTGCGCGGATGCCGTCATCTCCACAGGTTTGACGCCGCCGCGAATATACGCCTCTAATGCGCCGATCTCGCTATTACTCAGCCCGCCACCCGACTTGCGCCACCCGGGCATCTGCGTCCCATCGCGTCCGAGCTCGATGTTTCGCCTCAGATAGCCCGCCGGCGAGGCCGCCAGAGCCTTGCCCCTGATAGCGGGGATGAACCGCCCGGAAATCTTGTCCCACCGGCTGTACGTCCCGGATTCGTGACACGAGAAGCAAAACTGCCTATAGAGTTCCGCTCCGTTCGGCCTGCCCGGACGAAGGGCTTCGTACTTCTGCTCGTATTTGTCCGGCGTGATGTAATCTTCCGGAATCGTCAGTTTGGAAAGCGACAGAATGTATGTGGTCAACGCCTCGATTTCCGGCTCCGTAAGCGTTGGATTTCTCATCTGACTCGTCGGGACAACGCCCCGCGGGTCGCGGAAATGCTCGGCAAGCCAGTTCCAAACAGTGTGCTCACCCTTCAGTTCAGTGAGCGGAAGTTGATGGATAATACGCCGCCCCTCATCGTCCAGGGCAATCCCCAGGGCGCCGCCGCGCCCTCCCAGCTTGTGACAGGCCCGGCATCCGCTCGACTCGAATAACCGCGCGCCTCGCGCGAGGATATCGCCGCCGCGCCCCTTCATCGCCTTCGGGTCGTGGCACTGACCGCACGACGCCTGGACCATTTTGCCCGGCAGCATGGGGTAATCCCAGTAGGCATGGACGGCTTTAGCGTCAGCATTGTTGACCGCGGCTCCCTGCCCGCGATGGCAAATGGCGCAGCCGAACCTGCTGACGGGGTGGTCCTTCAGAAATGTTCCCGGGTGCAAACGGTAAGGCTGCTTCTCGTCAGCCATATGGGGGTTGTCGATCCCAGTATGACACGAAACGCATCGGTCGGTCACGCCCAATTCAGGAACGACCACCTGCTGGAGCGCGATATTGAACGACCTGGCAGTCTCTTTGTTTGCCTCATCCAACGCCTTCGCCAGGAGTAGCTTGTGGTATTCTTTCTGATGGCGTCGCCATTCCGCCGAGAGATTGGACCTCGCCTCTCCCACCATAATGGCTATCACTACCAGGCTGGAGACCAGCAGCAGCCATTTTGTTCCCCGAGATATGTCCCGGTCCGGAAGGCCGTCAGCCACGCGTCTCATCCTCCAATAAACTATCTGTAACTACCAATCGATTCACAAAACGCCCCAGATAAGCAGACTTAGTGCGGAGGCCACTGGCTATGAAGCCAGTAGAAATGCCAGTTCGGTCCGCGGTGAATCGCCGCGACATAAGTCAGCAGAATGAAGCCGACCAGGAAGACCGTGAACATCGCTACCGCTCCCATTCGGATCGAGTTGTGCCGCTTTATGTTAGACAACGACCACCAGGCGTAAAGACCCACAAGAACCGTCCCGGGGTTCACGACTGTGATCACGAGCTGAGGGATGTTTGGAATCCACGTTCTGAGCCACCCTTGCGTGATGGTTAGGGCCAGCATTCCGACGGTCACCATCGCGCCAAAAAGCACGGATTGCCAAAATACCTTCTTTCCCGCCGCGCCGCCAAACCAGATGCCGACATCGGAACCCTTCCTGTCCAGAAACGGGATCAATGCCAGGCTGACGAGCGTTATGGTCGGAATCCCGATACCGCCCATGAACGCGGAGTATGAGACCAATTCCTGAAGACCCAGGAAGTACCACGGAGCCTTCGCCGGGTTTTCCGGCACCATCGGGTTCGCTATTTCCTTGAGCGGAGCGTTCAGGAAATAGCCCAGGACAAGGGTGATCGCCATAGTGAGCGCAAAGACCGCCGCCTCGGCGTACATCAGGTGCGGCCAGGACATAACCGTGTTCTCGGGGGCCGTGCCGACCGTCGGCTTGCTTCCCTTTACAAGAGCCATCAACCCGTAGGTCTTCTCCGTGCCCGGCTTGAAAATTCCCGGCTGGACCGGCTTGTAATCGGGGGCGCCCGGCTTGTCCACGCTCTCCGGTCTGGAAAGGCCGCCGTCTTTCCTGATCCGCCAGAAGTGCAAGCCGAGGAGCGTCATGAGCAACCCCGGAAGGACGACGCAGTGCAACACGTAGAATCTTAGAAGGGCGTCTTCGCCCACGAAGCTCGCGCCCAGGAGCATCTGCTTCCCAAGCCCTCCGACATCGACTGCGTGGGTGATTCCAAACGCGTCGGTGACTTCACGGGGCGACTGAGCAATGTTGGCCCCAATAGTGGCCGCCCAGTAGCCGAGTTGGTCCCAAGGGAGAATGTACCCGGTGAAGCTCAGCGCAAGAGTCATTACCAGAAGGCCCAGTCCGATCAGCCAGTTCACCTCACGCGGTCGACGGTAGGAGCCGGTGTAGAATACCCGCGCCATGTGAAGCAGCGCCGCGACGACCATCAAGTGCGCCGCCCACCGATGGACGTTCCGCACGATACGCCCGCCGAAAACAACGTAGTTGATGTCCTTCATGGAATAGTACGCCAGTTCGGTTGACGGCTTGTAGTATACCATCAGCAGCACACCCGTGGCCGTGAGGATGATGAGCGCCGCGGTGGCAATAATGCCGAGGCCCAAGGTGTATGTCCAACGCAGGCTGTGCTTGTGCGTCCTGACGCTTTGCATGTGCAGAAAAAAGTTGTGAAAACTCATCTGCGACCGCTCGCGCTCGGACTCAGGCAGCCCGTTCTTCAAGAACGCCCGCCGAGCCGCGTCGGGAACCGATTTCAAGTTATCTATGAACTGCGTCAGCGCGGGTTTTTCCATTCAGACTCCTCCGAGGTCACTTTGAAAGCGACGCGCAACTACCGACATTCTACACCACAAGCTTCGTCCCCAGGTCGACCTCCACGTCGGCGTCAACCATAACCCCTCCATCCGGCGTTCGAGACACCTCAAGCCACAAAAGGCCTCTCGGCGCCGGGCCTTCGACGACATGGCCATCCGGCGCAAAGCGCGACCCATGACAAGGACACGCGAAGCCGTCATCCACTCTGACGACAATGCAACCCAGGTGCGTACAAACCGCGGTTATCGCATAGAAACCCTCAACATCGCGAAACAAGAAGATGTTCTCTTTGTCCATCTTCATGGCCGTTCCGACAGGGAACTTTCCCGGATCTCCCAGTTTGTACCTGCGGCTCGGCCCAGGCGACACGGTGGGCTTAGGGAGGGCAAACCCTCCTACCGTCGCGCCGCCCATCGCAACAAGGAACGAGCCAAGCGCTCCTTTGGTCAAGAACTCCCTCCGGCTGATGCCATTCTCGTTCTTTTTGTCTGACATAGGGTGTCACCCTCCTCAACAAAAGCCACTCACCGCTTACCGCCAACTCTCCGCGAACTGGAAGCGTTCCATGGTGATCGCGTCGGTCGGGCAGCGTTCCTCGCAGAGCGCGCAGCGAATGCAAAGCGTTTCGTCTTTGATGATCGCCGATCCTTCGTCTTCCCCTTCCGAGTAGCGGGTTTGGACCGCCGCTTCGACATCCGGAGTGGGAGCAAGCCAGCTCACCGGGATAATCTTCAAGCAAAGCGTCGGACAGACGTCCACGCATCCGTTGCACAGGATACACTTATCACCGTCGAAAATCGTATTGATGCCGCAGTCCAGGCAGCGGGATGCTTCCAGTCTGGCGTCCTCTTCCGAATAGCCGATCTCAACCGGCGTTATACAGCTTGTTATTCGTTCCTCGACCCGGCTGGTCGGAACCTGGACCGCCGGCAGCCGCTCGTATCCGGCCTCACGCTCGTAATCGGGAAGTGGAAAGTGGGCCTGCGCCTGCTCCGCGCCGATCTTCTTGCCCGTAAGATACTCGTAGACCGAGAGCGCGGCCTTCTTGCCGCTGGCGATGGCGTCTATCATCAGCTTAGTCCCGTACGCCACGTCGCCCGCGGCGAACAGACCGGGGAACGTCGTGGACAGTGAATACAGGTCCACTTTCAACCGGTCCCGCTCGTTCAACTCGACTCCATCGGCCTCGGTGTCGACGAAAGACAGGTCGGTAGCCTGCCCGATAGCCAGGATCACCGTGTCCGCGTCGATGGTCACAATGTCGTTCTCGTCGAACTTAGGCGCGAACCGGCCGTTTTCGTCGAAAACCGACAGACACCGCTGGAAAAGGACACCCTTGACAACCAGTCGCCCGTCACGAGTTTCCACCAGGATTTCCTTCGGACCGAGGCGGTTGCGCCGTTGTATTCCCTCCTCGTCTCCCTCGAAAACTTCTACCTCGTCCGCGGGCATCTCCTCTCGCGATTCCAGGCAGCAGAGGTGGACTTCCCTCACGGATGGCTGCCGGAGCGCCGTTCTCGACACGTCGGACTCTTCCTGGCGCAGGGCCGTCCGTGAGACGTCATACGCCACGCTCCCCCCGCCGACGACTACCACTCTGGCTCCAAGCTTTGGAGGGTTGCCAAGTGCCACGTCGTGGAGGAAATCGATTCCTCCGAGAACGCCGTCCGCGCTCGCGCCGGGAATATCAAGCTGGCGTGAGCGCTTGGCCCCTACGGCAATGATCACCGCGGCAAAATCCTTGCGGAGTTCGGCTAGAGAAACGTCCCTACCCACTTGCGTATTGCAGCGTATCTCGACGCCAAGCGCCTCTATCACCGCCACTTCGGCGCGGATCAGGTCCCTGGGCAGGCGGTACTCCGGCACGCCGAGGTAAAGCATACCGGCGGGCACGGGCTCCATTTCGAATATCGTCGGTCTGAAGCTGAGTAGAGCCAGGTCGTGGGCAGCCGCAAGGCCGGCCGGCCCCGATCCAACAATCGCCACGCGCTCCCCTGAAGGCTTAGGAATATTTGCCGTCTTCAGGTAGTCGAGAAGATGGTAGACCTCCGCGGAGTCGAGACAAGGTCCGGCGGGAGCGTGCGCCGCCTGTTGCCTGGGGAAATCGACCTCACTTCCGCCTTTGCTTTCGGGTCCGAACCTTTCCGTAACCACCCTCTTGAGCGCTCGAATAGCCAGTGGAGCGTCCAGGCTTCCTCTTCGGCACGCGGCCTGGCACGGCGCTCCACAGACACGACCACACATCGACGCAAGTGGGTTCGGCCCACGCGCTATCCGGTAAGCGGTCTCGTAATCTCCATCCGCAATTGCGCGTATGTAACCGCGCGCGTCGGTGTGAACCGGGCACGCGTACTGGCATTCGATCTGCCGCTTCCAGTAGTCGTAATCCGGGATTTCTACGTAGTATTTGTCCGTGGAATCCATCGCTCGCAGATCACTCACAAATCCATCTTCCCACTGGAGTCGCTCGCACAAGCTCCGACAAGCCGGTCAGCGCGGCGCTGCCGTGGGGGCAAGTCGCTCCGGTCGTTCCATCTTTCACCATCTCCCGCATGTAAGTATGGACGCCCGGCTCCTTACTATCAGTTTAGCGCCTGGTATCAGATGCAATATGACTTGGATCATATTCTTTCGGGTAACTTTCTTCCGAAGATATTTTTCTGAGCGTCGGCAGGTCAAGCAAAACTATGTGACCGCGGTCACGACTGACAACACCGTTTTTCTCCCACCGGCTGAGGAGCCGAATCGTAGTTTCGAGCGCGGCCCCCACCATGTCGGCGATGTCACGTCTGGTGAGTCTTACGTCCAGGACGACGCGCTCTCCGTGCTCGTCGAACGCGCGTGACCCCAGTATAAGCAAAAGGCTGGCGACGCGCGACTCTACGCACTCTGTTGCGAACTGGCGCATCATTTCGTGCGCGTACCTCAGCCGCGAACCTACAGCCACCAGGGCCTGCGTGACGACCGCCGGATTGCGCTCGATCACACCGAGAAACTCGTCGCGCGATAGCAAGAGCAATGAAGCTTTGCTGAGCGCGCAGGCCGTAGCCGGATACGGCCTTCCTTCCAGAAGCGCGACTGCGCCCAACACGTCTCCAGGCCCCAGCACTTCGAGAAGCACGTCTTTGCCGCCCTTTGAATGCTTGACGATCTTGACGTAGCCGTCCCTGATTACGACAAAAGCGTCGGACGGGTCGCCCTGGAACCAGACGTAGTCCCGCCGCTTGTATTCGCGCTGGAAGAACTTGGGCGCGATCCCTTCGAGGGTTCCGTCGTCCAAACCGCGGAAGAATGCATTCCGCTTCAGAAGAGCCACGCGGCTCCCTACTTCGAGTGTCGCTGGTTTCATCTCCATTCGCGCTCCGGTCCCGCTCGCCCCGTAAACCTGACTTTAGTCACTCCGTTCTTGGCGAAGGCGTTGACGAGAAGAACGATTTCCTCAGATGAGAGTGGGTCGGCGACATGCGCGATGGAGGTCCGATGGGGCACACAGTATCCGCACCGCATATCGGAGCTATCGGTTATGGAAAGACGGAGATACTTGATCTCGCGCGCCCCAAAGCTCGAAGCGCCGGGCGGCTTCATGGTTGCTAACCCTCTCGCTTCATTAGGGCTAAATCATACCACATAACCTACACGGGAAACTTGACTTAGGTCAAGTATTGCAGAAACTAAAACCATAAGCTGGCAATCAGGATAGCGACACGCTGCTGCTGGCTTGTCCACCGGGCGAAGCTTCTGGTTTTCGGCATGGGCCTTGCGAAACGCTATGGATGACTAATACCTCATCCCCCAGACCTCTCCGCTCTCCTACAAGCTCTTCATCTTCGCCGAATGCGCGTGGCAAATGCAGAGGGCGAGCGCGTCGGCGACGTCGTCGGGCTTGGGCGTTTGCGCGAGGTTCAGTATCTTCGTGACCATGAACTGCACCTGTTTCTTGTCCGCCGCGCCGTATCCGACAACCGCCTGTTTGACTTCCAGTGGGGTGTACTCTTCGGTCTTGAGCCCTCGTTGGGCCGCCAGCAGCAGCACGACTCCCGATGCTCGTCCGACGGCCAGAGCGGTTGTCTCGTTCTTGGCGAAGAAGAGGCGCTCGATGGAGAGCGCGTCGGGTTTGTGCGCGTCGATGATCTTGTCGAGCTGCTGGTAGATAGAGTTGAGGCGTTCCGCGGCGGGAAGGTCGGGTGTGGTGTAGATAGGACCGCACGCGAGGACCTCCAGCCGTGAGCCATCGGTCCGAACCACTGCGTATCCGGTTGTCGCCGTTCCGGGGTCTATTCCGAGGATGATCATGTCGGTTGATAGTTGTGGGGTGGCGGTTTCCGAACCGCCACCCATCTCGGTTATTAGTTGTTAGTTGGGCTTAGTCACGACCGCGGCGGTGTTTGTCCCGGTCTCTGTCTCTATCCTCATCCCGGTCCTTGTCGTCATCTCGGTCGCGATCGGGGAGTCCGAGATTCACACCGAACTTGTCTTCGATCTTCTCGCCGCCTTTTCCCTTCTTATGCCAGCCTTTGTGCTTGCCCTGCCACCAACCCTTGTGGAGGCCCTGATCGCGGCGGTAGCGGTATCTGTCCTCGACATCGTAACGGCGCTGGTATCTTCCAAAGAGATAGCGGTCGCGGTCTCTGTCCCAGAGGTCTCGCTGGCGGGCCAGGCTCATGTCCACGACGGCGGTAACGCCCGCGCCCTGAACGCGCTTCAGCTTGAGCGGGTTAGAGGAGGTGGTCGGGACCATTACCTTCACGCGGAACCTGCCGCCGCTGAAAAAGTCTTCGTACTGATAAACGGCGTTGACGGAGTTGATGACGTTCGCCGATCCGCTCACCTGGGCGCCGCCGATATAGGCCTTCTCGCCGAAGGTTGCCATCGGGACGACTTTGGTCGAAAGACCCTTGTTGAAGCTGATGGTGTTGATCGCTTTGTTGATCGCCGGACCGGCGTTCTTAACGGCTACGGCAACGCCTGCCGCCAGGAGCACGTCGCCGAACTTGACGCCGCGGCTGACCGTGTCATACTCCCATCCGCCGGCAAGCGAGACGTCTATGAGGGCCGAGACGCCGACCTTCGACACGCGGCTGATCTTCAGGGGGCTCAGGCTGTCGCTGGGAACGAGGACCTTCAGCCGGAAACGGTTGTTGCTGAAATTGTCCTCGTACTGCCAGACCGCCTTCACGTTTCTAACGGCGGCCGCGGGACCGGATACCTGCGCGCCTCCGACGTACCCCTTCTCGCCGACGCTCAGGATCGGAACGACTTTTGTGGACAAGCGGTCCGGCACGTTGTGGTTGAACGTGATTGTGTTGATGAACTTGTTCAGCCCGCCGGCGGACTGTTTGACCACGTAGCCGATCGCGACGCCTCTGAGGGCTTTGGTCCCCAGCGTAACTGTCGAGCTGGGCCGAGGCGCTATTGCCGTAGCGGCGAACATGGCTGCCAGCAGCGTCAGAGTTATAGTGTTTCTCCTGGACATCGAGTTACCTCCTTTTCGATGGGGCCAACGGAAATCCGATTTGCCATTGTAATTGTACTTGTGCCGTACTCTCACGTAAGTAATGACGGTTCAAAGCCCAGTTCGTTTCGACTACCTCTGCCACTTGAGCAGGAACACGCCTGAGATGATCATCAACACGCCGGTGGCCTTGAACCAGGTTATCTTCTCTTTGAACACGAGAATCCCGAGAATCGTCGCGACGAGGGGATATGCGCCGACAACTGGGACTATGACGGACGCTTCGCCTCCCTTGAGCGCCGCGAAGTAGAACCACTGGCCGATCACGCCCGCTGAGATGGCGCCCACGGCCAGTATCGCTATGGTGGAGGGCTTCGTGTGAGAAAACTCGCGATGCTGGCCTGTAGCGAAGAATACCGTCAGTATCACTACGGCGATTACCATCGTGCGGATACTTAACCCGAGGCCGGGCGACACGTCCTTCAGCGCCGCCTTCTCGAACGCCGGAGCGGCTCCCCAGAAAACTATAGCCAGAAGCGCAAGACTCAGATTGTTCACAAGGCCACCTCCACCTCAGCCGACGATCACATCGTCGAGCGATCGCTTCGGCACGTGATGAACGTCGGAAGCGTCGCGATAGTAGCGAATGCCGCCGTCCGTCCCCAGCTCATCGAGGACAACCTTCTCCGACGGGTAGCCCAGGGCGATGACAAGCAGGATCTCGTACCGCTCGGGAATATCGAGGCCGGCCCGAAGCCTTTCTCGGTCGATCGAGCCGATGATGCAGCCGCCTATACCCTTCTCGGCAGCCCCGAGCAGAATGCTCTGGCAGACTATGCCGTGGTCGCAGCCGAAGCCTTTGCTGATATCGGTGTCGCCGAGGATAGTGATGTACGCCGCCGGACGCTCCCCCTCCGCCGGTCCCGGCCAGTCCTTCAGATAGCCGGCCCAGGCCAAAGTCGGGAAGATCACTTCATTTTTCCGCGGCGTCGCCGAGATCATATACTTGAGGGGCTGCAGGTTTGCGGCGGACGGAGACAGCCTGGCCAGATCGACAAGCTCCCGCAGCGTCGCCTCATCAATCGGGCGGTCCTGGTGGAACCGTCTGTAGCTCCTGTTTGTCGTAACTAGATCGTGGATCAAGTTGTTACCTCCAGCGCGCGGTAGGTTCGTGTTGTCCAAATATAGCAGAAAGGGGGAGTGAAGTCACGCGCCGGAAAGTGAGTCGAGGGGATGGGACAGATCGGTCCGATCGGTCTGATCTGTCCCATCTCACGCCGCGCGGCGGGAAAGCTCTTTGAGCCTCTGCAAACCTGCGCCAAGGTCGAAACCCGGTCCGAGCGTCGGCTCGAATATGTCTCCCAGCTTCTCAAGGCGCGGCAGAATGGTCCGGATCGTGAATTGCGCGGGATCGAGGTCAGGTTTCACTTCGTCCCAGGTGAGAGGAGTGGAAACGGGCGCGCCGGGCCTGGGGCGGACGCAGTAGGGCGCGGCGAGGGTGGCTCCCCAGCGGTTCTGCGGGTAGTCCACGTATACCCGCCCCGGCCTCCGCGCGGGAGGGCGAAGCACGCTGGTCTTGTCGGGCAGTCTGCAGTGGACCAAATCGGCTATGATGTTGGCGAACAGTCTGGACTGCTCGTACGTGTATTGTGCAGCCAGAGGGACGTAGATGTGCATCCCGCTCGCCCCTGACGTCTTGGGAAAGCTGGGCGCGCCGACGCTGTCAAGGACCTCGCGGACCCGCAGGGCCGCCTCCACAACCCACTCAAAAGGAGCGTCTTCCGGGTCGAGGTCTATGACCAGATAGTCCGGCTTTTCGAGCGACTCGACTCTGGACAGCCACGGGTTCATCTCGATACAGGCAAGGTTAGCCATATAGATCAGTGTGGGTTCGTCCTGGCAAAGCAGATAAGTGATCTCGCGGTCTTCTGTCTCGGTGCGAATCCGCACGGTTTCGGCCCACTCCGGCGCGTCTTTCACGTCCTTCTGGTAAAACGAGGGTCCTTCTATGCCATCGGGATGCCGGTTCAGCGACTGCGGCCTGTCGCGGAGATGCGGCAGGATGAACCCCGCCACGTCTCTGTAGTAAGCGATCAAATCGCCTTTGGTGTACTTCTCCCGCGGCCAGAATATCTTGTTGAGATTTGTCAGCCGGAGCGTCCTGCCGTTGGCGGTAACCCTTGCCTCCTGCTTGCCGGCAAAGGGGTTCGGATCCGGGGCGCGCGGTTTTTCGACTTCCTCCAGCCGTGCGTTTCGGGCGGATTTGTGCTCGTGGAGGCGCAGAAAGATAGGCTGTCGCATTTTACCGTCGTCGGTCCATTCGGCGAACTCGACCTCGCAGACCAACCTCGGCTCGACCCAGTGCGCGGGAGCGTTCCGCTTTGGCGGATTCTTGAAAGGAGGCCCTTCGCGGACCAATGGATCGAGTCTAAGGCGAAGCTCGGCCAGGACCTTATCGTCGGATCCCCCGCCGGTGTGCCCGATGTAGACGAGTTCGTCGTCTTTGTACGCTCCGAGGATCAGGGCGCCGAGATACTGACGCCCGCCCCGGGGTTCGGTGAAACCGCCGATGACCGCCTCGCGGCGCTGTCGCGCTTTGACTTTCAGCCATTCGCGGCCCCGCATGCCCGTCCGGTAAGGACTCTGCCCGTCCTTTGCGAGGACGCCTTCCAGCCCTTTCGCCGCCGCCATTTCGAAAAACGCGCGGCCCTTGTCGGGAACGTGGTCCGCAAATCTCACGTGCGGGAGGCTTGGCAGTATCGCCGCAAGGATCTCTTTGCGGCGGATGAGCGGGAGGTTCCGCAGGTCGCGGCCGTCCAGCCACAACAGGTCGAACACGTAGTACACGAGCGTTCCTTTACGAAGCCCGCGGTAGTTCTGAAGCATTTCAAAATGCGGAACGCCTTTTTCGTCGAGAACGACGACTTCTCCGTCCATTACGGCGTCGGTTCCGAGGCGGGATAGGGACTCGACGATCTCCGGGTAATGGTCGTTCAACGGCAGAGTGTGGCGGGAGTACAGCCTTACGGCCCCGCGCTCAATTTCGGCGATTGCCCGGTATCCGTCCCATTTGATCTCGAACAGCCAGCCGGTCTTGTCAAAGGGATCGTCCATGGGTGTGGCGAGCATCGGCTTCACATCCCGAGGCATGGGGCCGGGCGGCGCGCCGCTCAAATCTATGTCAGGCGCGGCGGGGGCGGAGGATTCGGCTGCGATCTCTTCCATGGTCCGGCTCGTGAGGACAGATCGGTCCTCCTCCAGAATGTCTTGCTCGCCGGCGAACCGGTCGTTCGCTTTTATCAGAAGCCACTGGTTCGGCTCTTTCGACCTGAACTTTACGAGCGCGAACTCGCCGCGAAGTTTCTTGCCCTTGAGGATGAAAGTCAGGTGGCCCTTTTCGAGACCGTGAGTAAGGATTTGCTCCGCCATTTCGCGTGAAGCAGCCCCCGGCGCGTCGTATTCCCCCTCGTCCCACACCATAACCGGCCCCGCGCCGTAATTGTCCGCCGGTATTACGCCTTCGAATGTCCGATAGTCCAGAGGATGGTCCTCGACCATGACGGCGAGGCGTTTATCGCCTGGGTTGAGCGAAGGACCCTTCGGCACGGCCCAGCTCTTGAGGGCGCGTCCGAACTCCAGGCGCAAATCGTAATGCAGCCGCCTGGCCTTGTGCTTGTGGACCACAAAACGTAGCGGGCCTTCCGACGGCTGCTCGGCCCCGGCCGGCTCGGGCGTTTCCTCGAACTTGCGCTTTTCCTGGTATTGTTTGAGGCTCATAGCGCCGGCTCCGTCATGACGCTTTCGCCTCGACTTCCTCCAGGCTCGCCTTCAGCGCGGCCATGATGTCTATGACTTTTTCAGGCTCGGGCGCTTCGGCGACAGGCGCAAGAACTCGACCCTCGGCCTTCTGTTCGATGATCTCCATAAGCTGTTCGCTGTATTCGTCCCTGTACTGTTCGGGCCTGAACGGCTCGCTGAGCTGCTTGACCAGCATCAGCGCCAGCTCGACTTCCCGTTCGGCCGCCTGCTCGGCCGGCGGCAGCTTCAGCCCCTCCGGCTTCCTGACCTCGGCGTCGAACCGAAGCTGGTTCAGGGTAAGCGCTTCGCCCTCGGGCTTTATGGCCGCAAGCCTTTCGCGATTGCGCAAGACGTACTTTGCGATCCCGACCTTGCCCGATCGCCGCAGGGCCTCCCGCAGCAAAGCATAAGCCTTATCGGCTCCTCGGTCCGGCTCCAGATAATACGGCTTCTCGAAATATCTGCTGTCGATCTCGTCCTCCGCCGCGAAACTCACGATCTCGATAGCCCTGGTCCTTTCCGGGCTGACCCGCTGGAAGTCCTCATCGGACATTACCACGTACTCGCCCTTCTTATACTCGAAACCCTTGACGATTTCCTCGTCTTTCACCTCCTCCCCTTCGCCGCGGCAGAACTTGGCGTAGCGAATTGGGGACAGGTCCTTCTCATGGAGAAAGTCGAACCGCGGGGTTTGTTCCTCCGTCGCGCTGTACAGTTTTACCGGTATGTTGACCAAACCGAAAGTGAGCGATCCCGACCACATTGCACGCATTATGCTATCCCTCCTCCAAACACGCGCTCGTCCACGTTAATAGCTTACCCGGCGTATTATTGGGGGGAAACGGGCGATGTTATGGGCAGTAGAGCGGTTGTCAGACGCGCTCCGCGGGATATGATATAAGACCGTCGCCGCCGGCTACTACCGCTTCATAGTCTTCTGCCTGGGCGTACGAGGAGAGGGCGGCTTCGCGGCCTCCGGGGGAAAGATATCGCGATAGCCGTTCCTCCGAAGGGCTTCGGTAAGGGCCGGGTAATCGCTGGCCTTGACTTGCGCCTTCCGCAGTCCGGCGGCAATCGAAATCGCGTGACCTTGCGAATCCGGCGCTTCCACGATGGCTATGAGAGCATCTTCTGCCGACTTCCCTCCCATTCGAGCCAGTTGCTCAATAATGTGAGGTCTTTGAACGGAGTCATCCGTGGTGTCCCGCAGGCACGCTTCCTTCAGAGCTTCGACGGCGTCTTTTCCTCCCGTTCTTGCCAATGCGGAAACCGCGGAGCCGCTTTGTTCGCTCTTGAGGACGTTCTTCAGACCATCAATGGCTTCTTTGGTGCCGATTTTGCCCAAAGCGAGCGCCGCGCTGTTGTGGGCGGCGCCGCGGTCGTTTGTTTGCTCCGGGGATTGCCGCAGGACGCTGAGCAGTGGCTGGACAGCTTCCTTACTGCCGATCAAGCCCAGCGTCTCCACAACACGCCATTGTCCGCTATTGTTTTGGGCCACTCTGAGGTCGGCCATCAGAGATTCGGTGATGGCAGCCGGGTCATCTTTCTCTTTGATGGCTTGAGCGATGGCTTTCCGAACAGAGAATTCACCGTTCAACAAGTTGGAGCGTATCATCTCTTCCGCTGCCCGGCGCAACCCATGGTCCGAGCCGCTTTTCTCCGTGTAATCCGGGGTGTACAATAAACATGCCATCGCGTAACCGGCGGCGGGGGCCGCCTCCGGTTCGCCGAACAGGCGAGCCATGCATTCGAATTCCTCATGAGTAAGACGATCGAGTGTTCCAAGATCGCTTAAAGCTGCCAGGGCCGCCTGTCGGATAACCGCCTCGTTGGCGTCCAAAGCTGATACCAATGTGCTTCTAGGCAGGCAATCATGTCGCGAAGCCAGCGCGAGGAGTTCGGCAAGTGGTTCCGGAGGAATCTTGACGTCATCATTGAGAGCGGATGTGACCGCATTGGCGATGGCAGGCGCGCTGTGTGGACAGAGGCGTTCCAGGCCGGCAACAGCAGTTTGAGTCGCGGACGGGGTCTTGGCGGCGCGTATGGCCCCGATGAAGAGGTTTGCCGCATCGCCAATCCGCCCCGTCGGTATCAGAGATAGCCCCTTCAGTATCTTCGGCCACGCAGCATCCCGCTGCTCTGCTTGCTCCCAGTTCCGCATAGGAATTACTGGGAGCAGTTTGAACACTTTAGAAGCGGCCTTTCTTGCCGGGGATGGCCCTGCCTCAATGTCCTCGACCGCTTTACAGATAAGGGGCACAGGGATATACTGACTGCTCGATAGCCGAGTGCTCTGCAGTATCCCTATGACATGACCGGCGGGCGTCACTAGTGGACCACCGCTCATGCCCGTAGCCTCTGTTTCCTCTATAGGCTCTTCCCAGTCCACGAGGATCGGGCTTGGGTACATATAAACGGGACCGAGCCGTGCGTCGATTGTACCCTCGACGGGGCCGGAAGTCCGCGCCGGCTCAGCGCCGAATCCTGCGATAAGGCCCTTGATCGTCCTGAGTGTCCGCCACTGCACCGGGTATCCAACGGATTGCGCTTCGGACCCGGACTTGACCGCGGACTTCACAATGTCGGGTGTGGCCAGGTAGGCGGTGACGAACTCTTCAGATGGGCTGCGCCGCTTGATCTGCAGAATCGCGACGTC
The DNA here is from genome assembly GCA_030649165.1 of Armatimonadota bacterium. Classification (GTDB taxonomy): domain Bacteria; phylum Armatimonadota; class UBA5829; order UBA5829; family JAUSEB01; genus JAUSGG01. The sequence goes on along the minus strand of JAUSGG010000152.1, from coordinate 19,900 downwards.
TGACTGCGCCCACTTGTCCGCGACTGTACCGCTTTTCCGACGCGCCTCATATTCGTTCCCCTGGTACTCAACGCGGATTGTGTCAGCTCCTCTCACAACGTGGTCGCAGGTGATAACCAGACCCTCCCTTGACACGATAATACCGGAGCCTTCTTCCGCAACCCGCAACGGCCGGCCGTCTCCGCCGGCCTCTCCGCCTGTTGCCGATTCGGACTTCGTGAGCGCCTCGATCCGGACCGTTGCCGCCCCGGCGCTCGCCAACCGAACAGCCGCTTGAAACTCCTTTTCAGGGTCGCCGCCCGCCACGGCCCAACCAGGTCTACTCCCTTTATAAAACTGCAGCCATGCAATTGGCCGTCCGCTTCTGCCCAATCTGATTTCGTGCATTGTGTTCGGACCCCAGCTAGGTGGAACTCTGAAGCCGAAATAGCCCACGTCTTCCATCACAAATGTGCGAGCCACAACCGACTTGTCGCAGAAGATCTCGGCGACGCGCCTTCTTGCGCTTGGCAGCGCTACTGTGAAGACCAGATGATCGCCGGCGTAGACAGGGCGCTCCGGCGGTTTCCGGGCGTTGCCGTACAGTTTGATGGGGTTTTGGGGGTCCGCATTGACGAACTGGATGGCGACCAAGCCCATCAGTATGAGCGACCAGACTGTTCGGACCGTTCGAGAAATCCTCATGCGTCGTCCTCCTCTGCAAGATGGATCGTTATTGCAGCCGATCCCGACATGCGTCCTTCGCGTAAGGAGATGCGTCCGGACTATTCACGCAGTTTCGCATTACTTGCCTGGCTGCTGTATCATTTTCCTCGACATACCGGTCTCCCAAGAATAACGCCAACAGCCGCGCCAGTTGAAGGGTTATAGGACCACGGCAGAGGGCGTTTTCGAAGCTGTGCGAATTAGTTTCAGTTAGCCAGATCCTGTCAAGCTGTCTGTCTACGAGTTGCCGTTCGCTGCTCTGGTCCGAGAACAGCCAATACACGTGCGCCAGCGCGTTGGCGACGCAACGGTTCTGCGGATTCAAGGTGAGCCTCGGCGCCAGGCAAGTCAGAGCTTGCTTGACAACCTGCCCGTTTTCACGCTCATCCTGAATTGCGCCCGCCAAGACCTCCTCGGCTTGCGTCTTCTCTTCTCCGTACTTGCGGGCCAATGCCTGCACAACGTACTTCGAGGGATAATCGGAGGAGTGCAGTTCAGTCTCAAGTTCATCCACGGTCTTGCCCCGTAATTCCCGCTGGTAAACTTCATCAACCCGCACCGGCTTCTTGACAATGATATAGGTGACCTGCCCGACGACCAGAGCCAGAAATGCCAAAAAAGCGATCACAAGGGACAATATAAACTTCTGCTTCCGGGTGAGGTTCTTCAAAGAGGGGATTAGCTTTTTGATGATCTCGGCGAAGACGAGGAAAGCGATTCCTCCGACTCCCGCGACCTTCCCGATCTGAACGTAATCGATTGAACCGGCTGGCATGATTGCTCCGACCTCCCGAACCCGCGGTTCCCGCGCGCTCTGCCGCGGCCGGGCAGGCCCACCTGGCTTGATACCGCAGTGGCGGACTGGCGCGCGAAAACACTGATCTTTATTCCCACAACCTTTCGAGAATTATACACATGCGCGCATTAACTGACAATACTCCACGTTGCTTTGTTGCATTGTGACTGATGAGCGGAGTTGCTTGGCCCCGCATTCCCGCGCGAATCCCCGCGTTGTGATGACGACCGACAGATACTTCTCCATTTTTTGCGGCTTCCTGTGGATTTTCAGCGTTTCGTAATGATATGATCAGTCTCACTATATGGCCGCCTGGCGCGCGTTTCTCGCGAACGTCTGAAGTTCGACGTCAGCGGCCAACAACTTTTACGAGAGGTGATGGCAGATGAATCCATTCCAAGCTCTTCGCGCGGTCGCGCAGGCCGTGCAGGATTTCACCGGGTCTTCCGGCGCTCCACAGGACAAGAAATATCTTGAGGATCTGAAGTCTACTCCCGATCCGGTTCCCTGGGATATCTTCTTCTACGTTGGCGGCATACCGCTGAGCCATTTCTTTGCATATTCGGGGCAGGCGTTCGGCTCCGTGAGCAGCAGCCTTTGGGAAGAGATCAAAAAGGCGTCAAACGTAGACGCGCCCGAGCCGGAAAACTGGGATATTGACACTCATCTGCTGCAGATATCCACATATATCTTGGTGCATGCAATGTATGATGAGTCAGGAGGTGGCCAGTGATGAGTGGGACCATCGCCTTGCGATTGAAATTCGTGTCGAGAGCTCTACTGCTCGTCCTGCTTACTGCTCTTCTGTCGTGTCAATTGGCGGCGCAAGAGTCGGACCGGGCGGAAGCGCAGGATCCTTCCTCGATAAGCAATATCACTCTAACCGGCGGGTATCTGAACGATCTGTCCGGCGCTAATGAGAGCAACGGTTACTACCGTCTCGAACTCAACGGCGAATCGATAAAACAGGCAGGCACGCCCTTCACGTCCCAAAATCTCTCGAAACCTCTGACTAAGCCTCCGAAAAATGGGAGCGCCGGCGACAGCAAGGACTTTACTTTGCGCTTGGAAGACGGCGCTGTTGAAACGGGTGGCCCGATTCTGGAGGCGCTAAATATCCGTCCATTTAGCGTCAAAGGCAAGTTCATCAGGGAATTGCGTGGAGCGCTGCAGGTCAACGGGCAGATAGACGGTGATCTCAGCATTGCCGCCGGGTTGGAAACGGCGCCTCTTCATCCGCTATCAGGACTATTGAAGTACCGTGGGGCAAATGGACCAAACTGGTTGATCTTGGGCCTTCAGGAGGAGAGGCTGGAGGATTCGTCGGCGGGAATTACCAAGAATCGTGGTCTTGCCACATACAGATCTTTCGTCGGGCAGGGCTACAAGTGGGTTGCCAGTGAGAAGTTGGCGGAACTCAGGAAAAAGCTGCCTGATCTGTTAGTTCATAGGGCGCCAACCTTTGCGGAAGCGGAATCTCTATCGGAAAGGATAGTGGCTCGGTTTGGCAAGGGCGCATTGGTTCCTGACGATTCCGACAGCATTATCTTCAATTTGTATACAGGTCTCAAGTATATGGGTACCCCGCCGCCATCTACTGAGGAATGGCAGAAGCTTCTACGGAAAGCGGCGGAGAGTTTTACTACGCCCCGGGACCAACCGACCTACGCCGTATGGTTTGACGCAACCGGATGGTACGTGCTGAACGGAAGAACGACGGGAGAGAAACGCTTCAGCAATGCGCTGGGTCTGACGCTCAAGTATTGGCTCAACCCGGAAGAGGACGGTTCCAGATGGCTGGAACTGCGCTATGAGATAGGCCGAGTGAGGGCGGCGCCGACTGAGCGAAAACATTTCCTTGCTCTCAGCTACGGGTTTAAGCTCTAACCCCGGTTCTTCCGTTTGCCCTACGGTCGGAAATCCGCTAATCTGGTAGGTATGGAAGCGCAATCTTCCCGCGTGATCGCGGGGATAGACATCGGCTCGCTTACCGCGGACGCGGTGATAATGGAGGGGGCCAAGCTCTTGGCTCACGCCATTCTGCCAACCGGCGCGAACAGCGAAACAGCGGCGCGCAGGGCATATACTGAGGCGCTTGCCGCGGCCGGTTTGCGCGAATCCGACGTTTCGTCGGTGGGGGCCACGGGTTACGGGCGGGTGAGCGTGTCATTTGCGAGCCGGGTCGTAACGGAGATCACGTGCCATGCCGTGGGCGCCAGGTGGCGGTTTCTGGATGCGAGGACGGTGATCGACGTTGGCGGCCAGGATAGCAAAGTGATCCGCATGGGCGACGACGGGAGGGTCGAAGACTTCGCGATGAACGACAAATGCGCCGCCGGCACAGGCAGGTTTCTCGAAGTCATGGCCAAATCGCTCGAGACCAGGATAGATCTTCTCGCGGAATTGGCCCGCGGATCGCTGACGGACGTGCGGATCAACAGCACGTGCACGGTATTTGCGGAATCGGAGGTCGTCGCCCTGGTCGCCGGAGGGACGCCGAAGCAAGATATCATCCGAGGGCTGCACGAGTCAGTCGCGGATCGCATATACGGAATGGTCCGACGTCTCCGCGGCGCGGCGCCGTTTGTGATGACCGGGGGCGTGGCGAAAAACGCGGGCATCGTTCAGGCGCTCGCATCGCGATTGCGGGCGGAGGTCCTCGTTCCCGAAGAGCCGCAGATAATCGGAGCAGTGGGGGCGGCGATTATGTCGGGAGCAGTGAACTGTGAACGGTGACCAGTGAACTGTTGCCGCAATACTGTTCACTGATCACCGATCACTGATCACTGTTCACTGTTCACTGTTTACTGATCACCATCACTGATCATCATCTTGCCCTCGGCAAAGGCTTGCACTATAATGATATTCGAAAAAACGCGCCCGCGTGGGCGATCTATTGCTTGTAGAGAGGGGGGAACCAATGAAGGCCGAGATCGATCAAGATCTGTGTATAGGCGACGGCATCTGCTCCGATACTTGCCCGGAAGTTTTCGAGATGCGCGATGACGGACTCGCATACGTCATTGCGGATCCGGTGCCCGCCGGGGCCGAGTCCGCGACGACCGAAGCCTGCGAAGCCTGCCCGACAGACGCCATAAAGCTTGCGTAACTTACATCGGTAAACGAGGTGGCGGCAGCCTGGTTGCAAATCAGAGCGATCAGGTGTCTGCCACCTTACGCATTTGCGCCGGGAAAAAATACCTGATTGCGTGGTGGAACAAATCGCCGACTCGTGTCGTATAATAATTGTAAACCTTCCCACCCTCTTTTCTGCTCCCCGGCCGCAAGGCCGGGGAGCCTTTGTTGTACCGACCTTGGGCGTGGACGGCGGCGCGGATTTCCGGCATTGCGAATCTGGGAGTTCTGTCTTACACGCGGTGTGGTCAGTTTTCGATGATACGTTTCACCCTCACCCCCGACTCCACCCCAGCCCTCCCCCGATTTAGATGTTAGAAGTTAGAGGTTGGAAGTTAGATGTCGCGTTCAACCCTCACCCCTACCCTCTCCCTTCCAGGGAGAGGGGGTTTTGCCCTCGACTCTTCCGACTCCTCCTCCAAAAATAATGCTTGCATAACTACCTCGACTGTGCTAACATATTGACATCGGTGTGGCGGGCAGGTATGTAAACTGTGTGCTTGACGGCTACATCGACGCAATCCTCAACGATCGAGGAGCGCAAGAACAACCGGCGAAGGCTTGCCGGATGCAAATGCGTGAACCTGCGCCCTAAGGTCCCCGCAGTCAATCAATAGGAAAGTAACTTCGAGAGCAAGTGAGAAAGACCCTGCGCCTCTCAATTACAGCAGTCTGTCTTTCCATTTTGGCGTTCACGTGCGCGCCCACGTTTGCCGAGAGCAACGAGGAGCGCGTTCTGGACCTGGTCAACGTGGAGCGACTGAAAGCGGGTGTGCCGCCGCTCACAATGAACGAGCGGCTGACCGAATCCGCTCGCCGGTACGCCCTGTACCTCGGCCAGGCGGGCTTTTTCAGCCATGTCGGGCCGGACGGCTCCACGCTCATCACCCGGAACCTCGGAGCGAAGTACCGCGACGCGATCTGGCTTGGTGAGAACCTCGCCGGCGGTTTCTCCACTCCCGAGTCGGCCGTTGCCGCCTGGATGAACAGCCTGCCTCACCGGTCAAATATTCTCGATCCGAATTTCGCCGAGATCGGAATCGCGGACGTCGTCGTCGGCGGAAGCCCATACGGCCATTACTGGGTGCAGGAATTCGGTATGCGACGCGGAGCGCTCGCGAAGAACCCGAACGAGAAGGCGCTGCGGCGCGCGGGCAGCGCGCCCGCTCTTCCGCGTCCGGAGCGCAACGGTATCGTGAGCGCGGGCGGACTGCTGGGGGAGCCGCAGACTTCCAGCAGCTCCGACAGCAGCGAGACTCCTGTGATCACCGAGATCAACCCGTCGTCAACTCCGCGCGGTGGTGAAGTAATCGTCAGAGGCCGCGGCTTTGGGTCGTCAGGCACGCTCCGATTCGGAGGGCTGGTGGCCGGCGTGGAATCGTGGACGGACACTTCGATCGTATCCCGCGTCCCAAATGGCGCTATCTCCGCGGGTGTTACGGTCACCAACGATTCGGGCGCAATCAGCCGCGGAGTCGGATTCCGCGTTACGCCCAGCGGCCCCTCGCCCTCCTCCGAGGGAGCGCTGCAACCCCAACCCTGATAGCGCCCTGCGGTGGGAACCGGCGTCTTGCTGTACTCCGGCGCTACGTTCCACTAACCTCATTCCCACGGAATAATGGCCCGGTCTGACCGCGGATTGCGCATGATTTCAGTACCAGGGCGCTAAACAATGGAATAATATACTTAGAGGTGCATGCGGCCATGCTAATCAACATGGTAGAGGCCGTGAGTTGCGAGAACCAGCGATGCGCCGAGTTTGCCAAGGTGATCACGATGCCTCGAAACGTGCGTCGATACTACTGTCCTACGTGCAGCAGTGTCACCCGCGCAAGAGGCGTGGACGAACAGGTCCTAAGGTCACCAAACCAGTACGCTGAGTATCTGGGACGAATGGCGGAGTTCGATAGCTTGCCCGGCTAGCGCATTATTGGTCACACATCTCACCATTCAGGATTCGCCTCCCTGAAGAGCTCAGGGCCCCGACGATGGTCGGGGCCCTGGGTTTGTACCGCGGAAGAGTCGTTGGTTGTTGGTTGCTACACTCAGCGTCATAAGTCCTATCCGTCCAGGTACCTTACCTGGACGGCGGTCATCCTCCAGGTAGGGTGCCTGGAGGGATAAGATGCGCAATCATTTATGACGCTATGTATAGTTGTCCTATCCTGTCTTATCCGTCCTATTGGTCCCATCGCCCCCGACTCCCTCCACTCGCTCCACTCACTTGATCAGATTCTCTACAGGCGCCCAAATGTCGGTCAGGATTGGACCCTTCGAGTTCCACTTTTGCGTCTGCTGAAGACTTCTCACTATCGCTCGCATGTCGATTCGCGCCTCTGGGGGCAGGCGAAGGCGGCGCGCCGCCTTTGCCGCCTCGTAGATATTCATCGAACCCTTTCTGGGGCCGTTCTGGCAAACGAGCACGATATTGCCGCTGTGATTGCCCTCGAAGGCCGTGACGTTGCCGAAAACCTCGTTGAAAGTGCGGGCCTCGCAGCCGTACAGCGCGTCATCGATGCACATGTTCACCGTCAGCACGCCGCCGGGAGCGAGCATCCGTTTCACAGTAGAAATGAACTCCACCGTCGTCAGGTGGAATGGCACGTATTCATCGTTGTAGGCGTCGAGAACGATCCAATCATAAAGAGGATGCCCGTTCATAACGGCCCAGTTGATGAAGGAGCGTCCGTCCTGCCCATATACCCGCACGTTTCTGCTGGGCCGCCAGAAGAAGTATTTCCTGGCAACGTGGATCACCGCGGGGTCGATATCTACCGCGTCGATGCGCACGCCGGGGGCGCACAGCTCCATCGCGCGAGGTATGACGGCCCCGCCGACTCCGATCACACAAACGCGCTTCGGCGCCGGCTGATAAAGCAGACCGGCGAATGTCAAATGCGTATACTCGGCAACGTGCCAGTTGAGATTCCGCAGGTCCAATGCCGTCTGAGGCTGGTGAAAACCGGACTTGCCGAAAATGAGCAGTCGCGACGGGCCTTCCTGCACGACCGATATGTGATGGTAGGGCGTCTCGGTGTCGAGCAGCGACTTCCGGCCCGCCGCGGCGTATTCCTTCACTTCCCGATTGGCAAGCGCCTGGGCCTCTTTGATACGCGCGCCGAGTTGCTCGGGCGGAAAGTCGGCGAGCGTCTGGCCCTTGAGCGGGTACGCGTAAGCCGGAATATCAGAATACCAGGATTTACCGGGCTGTTTGACCGCCGCGAACACGAAAACTCCAAGGATGGGGACCAGCGCCAGGAGCGCCGGAGTGGTCCTGTTCGACAACGCCAGAGCTACGATCAGAGCGACCCACGCCACCCCCACTCCGCCGCAAAGCGTGATCTGCGAAAGCGGCAGGGCCGGGATCAGGAAAAACGCCGTGATGAGACACCCGATAAAACTCCCGATCGTGGACACCGCATAGAGCGCCCCGGCCCGACGACCGACTTCCGCGCGCGTTTTTGTTGCGATCTGAACGCAATAGGGGGAGACTCCGCCAAGAAGAGCGGTGGGCGGGCCGTACAGGACAGTGGACGCAAACAGCGCCCCCCACTTGACGTGCATACCGGTGGTATATAGCCACGCGCAGAGGGCATCCTGGTAGAACGGCGTGGCCGCTATGTAGAGACCGGCGGCGGCCACCAGCCCGGCTGGGACAAGCGCGGAGGAGAACCGCCGGGTCATCCTCCCGCCGATGGCGTAGCCGACCGCCAGGGCCAGTAGAAAAATCGCGATGACGCTGCCCCACACGTAGATAGTGTTTCCGAAGTAGGGGGCCAGAACACGCGCCCCGATAAGCTCGGTCAGCATCACGAACCATCCGCCGGAGAACACGAGCAGCCAGATCGCGAGGGATTGGGCCAACGGGTGGCCGGTCTTTGAAACGGAGTTCATACGCTTCGCCTCCAAACTCCACAGGCGCGGAGCGACTATGGCAGAGTATGTCATTCATTGAAGAGGATTACCGGGCAAATGTCAATGGTTGAGTTGAGGGTTGATGGTTGATGGTTGACGGTTGCCGACCCCGTTCGGACAGGATTTGCAATCCTGGACACTTCTCCGGGACTTGAAATCCGCAAAGAACGCGAACCTATAGACCTCTGAACCTCATAACCCTCATAAGCCTCATAACCCTCATAAGAGTGAGTTCAGTTTCGGGGGAATGTGGGAATGTCATTCCGACCGAAGTGGAGGAATCTGCTTTTTCCGGTTGCGTCACGCTCAAAAGCAGATTTCTCGACTCCGCTGGCGCTCCGCTCGAAATGACGATGCCCGGAAGGCTGAACTGTTACCTAACCTTGACTTGGCGGGCGGGCGTATGGTAGATTGGCCGTGTTGGTCATCAGATGCTCGCTGTCAGTCCCACTATCCCGCGTTTGCCGCGCCTCTCCGAGCGATCTGGAGGAGAGCTGGAACAATGAGCTCGACAGAACCCGAGAAGCCGACCATTGCCTCGTTTGTCACAACCGACGCTGAAGGAAACAGGACCCTTCGGATTCTGGGGGAGATAGACCTGTCAACCTGCGCCTCGTTCAAGAGCGTCCTGGCCTCCGCTTCGGCGGATTACCGCGGCGAGTTGACTCTGGATTTGACCGACGTTGAGTTCATGGACAGCAGTGGCCTTCACGCATTGATGGAGATGACGCGAGAGCTCATCGCCCGTGGCGGCTCCATTGGCCTGCGTAACCCGGGACGCGCGATCTACCGTCTCCTCGAGATATCGGGACTCCTCGGCTATTTCCACATAACAACATAACGATCTGAGGGGCTCTTGAAAGAGGGCCGTATGGCAAGAGCTCAGAAACGGCGAGTACAACCCTCTTTGCTGCTCACCTTTGGGAGAACACGGGCGTAATCCCCTCTCCCTTGACGGGAGAGGGCTAGGGTGAGGGTGATTCCGCTTGTACACTTTTTCAACAGCCCCACTGAGCGGTATTGTCGACAAAAAACGAGGCCCGCCGTCTTGGCAGGCCCCACAAGTATCCAAGAAAGGAGAAAAGGATGTGTCACGGGTTTGCTCCCGCATAAGCTTGGTTCCCAAATTCCCGGATAGGTAAACCAACACGGCAAAATAAAACAGGTATTTCTGCCGGGATTACACCCGACCCGCGCAACCCTTATAACCTCATAAACCTCATAAACCTCATGATTGTGCCGCGGGCAGGCTCGGCCTATAATACGTATGACGGCATTTGCAGGAGGCTATCGTGGACAAACCATTAGCGGTTCAGAGAAAGATATACATGGACAACAGCGGTCCTTCGCTGTTTGGTATAACTCGGATGCAGAAGGTCGTTTCGCCAAAAGGAGAGGTTTTCACGTTCCTCGGCGTTCACGAGGGGATCGTCCACCTGGAGCGGGAGGACAAGAAAAAGGGTCCGCCGTTTGTCGAGATTGACAGCTCCGATTTCCGGGATTACGCGAAACAGCGGTGAGACGAGGAGAGGGAAGAGCCGAATGAGTCGAACCCGTGGGGGGTTCGGAGCGTAACCCCCTCCCCTTTAGGGGAGGGTTGGGGTGGGGTTGAACCTGTCGCCCAGCTTCCAACTCTAACGTCTAACCTCTAAGCCGGGCGTTGAACGTATCGTCGCTGTTCCGCTGACATACAAAAGAGGCCGTAGAGTCGACTCCGCGGCCTCAAGTCCGGACCATGTTCGGTATGTTTTTCGATCTAGGATATTACGCCCTTCTGCGGCGCCAGATCAGTCCGAGTCCGCTCGCGCCCGTCAGGAGCGCAAGAAGGCTGGAAGGCTCTGGAATTACTGGCGGAGGAACCGTGTAGTCAATGGTCAGGTAAGGCCGATTAGCTACGGTAGCCTCCTCGCTCATGGCTGCCCAATAGTAGTTGCCGGAACCGGTGCCGATTCCTCCCCACATCAGCATACCATTGTTCTGTTGGGCGCCGCTGACCCAGTCCTGAACCCAACTCGCAACGTTGAATGTCCGGAACCCAGTCCCGCTGAACGCCGCTATGCCCCAGGTCTGCGAGGTACCAAGATCGATGTCCGCACCGCCGGTCGCGCCTGCCGTTGCCCATGCGGCCACGCCATGCTGTTGACTGTTCCAGGTAACATCACCCGTAGACGCCACCGGGTAAGCGCCGGACCCCTCGTTCCACGCCTTGCCGTTTTGCACTCGCGACAGCTTGTAGTCCGTTATGGTGGTGCCGCCGTTGTACTCGGTGAGGTAAACGCCATACGTGGCCGAGTTGATCACCGCATTGGTCGGGATCAACGACAGGTCGAACGCAATGATCACGTGCCTCGGACCCTTGTCGCCCGGAGCGCCCGCATCAGGGTACAGACGTCCGGCGCCGGCACCGGAAGTGGTTCCGATATTGCCGTCAGGGGCTCCGTCGGAGCGAAGGCCGGCATCTCGGACGCTTCCATAGGCGCCGCGCTGGATGGTCACATTATCCGCGTAGGTGGCGACTGCAAGGCCGATAATCAACCCGATGACCAATAGAAGTAACACAAAATGCTTCATCTTTTTTCTCCCTCCTTTCGTTTCCGAATACTCAAGGCCAGTGCGGATCCCGCGTCAATGACTGGCGTCAAAGGGCACTAGATAGCCCACTAGCTCTAAAACTCTTATACTCCAGTGTTGTGAACAAGTCAAGGGTTTGGGACGAAAACAGGTATTTGTACGAGGGCCGGAGAGAGTCGGACAGGTCAGACGGGCCCGACAGGTCTGACATGAACCAACTACCAACCCGTTTATCCCCCTTGCCTGCCGGGTAGGGAAGAGGTTATACTGCGTGCAGCCGAGGCAGCCTGGAAATGAACGTCCTTCTGATCAATACCAACCGCGAAACTTCTCCGTCCCCCGCGATCCCGCTGGGGCTGTGCGCCGTCGCCTCCAGCGCGGCGGCGGCCGGCCATTCCGTCACAGTGGAAGACCTGTGCTTCGCCCGCAACCCGCTGAGGCGGCTCGCGGAAGCACTCGCCAAAGCCAAACCGGACGTGATCGGTCTGTCGGTCCGCAACATCGACAGCTCCGATTCGGTCCGTCCGACGTGGTTTATGCCGGAAATCCGGGAAATCGTTCGGACTTGCAGGGAGTATTCGCCTGTTCCGATTGCTATCGGCGGTCCGGCTGTAGGTCTTCTCCCGCGGCCTGTCCTGGAGTATCTGGAAGCGGATTATGCCGTTGTTGGGGACGGGGAAGCGGCGTTTGTCGAATTGCTCAGCGCGTTGAGCGACGGAAAGGACGCCGGCAGCCCGGGGATAGTACGTAGCCGTCAAGCTGAACCCCACCCCAGCCCTCCCCTGAATGGGGAGGGGGCAGGTGTTCCCCCTCCTCTTAGGAGGGGGCTAGGGGGAGGTCGCTCAGCGCTTAGTACTCAGCGCTCAGTCCCCAGTCCTGAATCCCCTACACACTTACAAACCTATAAACCTACAGACCTGGACGCGCTGCCGCGGACGCGAGTCGGTGACTGGATCGACATGCGCCCCTATCTCGCGCACGCCGCCGCCCTGCCGGTCCAGACGAAGCGGGGATGCGCGTTCGAGTGCGATTACTGCCTTTACGGGCAAATCGAGGGTCGGACCTATCGGTTGAGGTCGCCTTCCGCGGTCGCGGACGAGATAGCTGAGCTGGCCGCCGCCTATCCGGGCAGTTCGGTGGAATTCGTGGACAGCACGTTCAACTACCCCGAAGCTCATGCAATCGAAGTGTGCGAAGAGCTCATCCGCCGCGGGCGCGGAATTGCCCTCCAATCGGTCGAGTTGAACCCGGCATTCTGTTCCGACGATTTGGTTACGGCGATGGAACGAGCGGGCTTCGTGTCGGTCGGGGTGACTCCCGAAAGCGCATCCGACCGCGTCCTCTCCGCGCTGCGCAAAGGCTTTACGAGCGACGATGTGCGCCGCGCCGCTGAAACGCTCCGCCGGACCAATATGCTCCGGTTGTGGATTTTCCTGATGGGCGGCCCGGAGGAGACGGAGGAAACAGCAAGACAGACGATTGACTTTATGGAGAGCGACTTGTCCGACCGGGACCTTGTCTACATCACCTACGGCGTTCGCATTTATCCGGGGACGGGTGTTCACCGCCGCGCGATTGCGGAGGGCGTGGTTTCGAAGGAGGACGATCTGCTGCGGCCCAGGTTTTACGTGTCTCCAGGGCTGACTCTCGATCGGCTGTGGAGTCTGCTCGGGAGATCGAAGTTCCCGTCGAAGAACGTCATCTTCGCGTCGGACGGAAATCAGCGAGGTCTTCGCGTCGTCCAAAGGCTGTCGGCGCTGTTGGGCGCAAGGCCGCCGTACTGGCGTCACGCTCCGCTGATGAACAAGACTATCGGGCGGTTTCTCCGCCGCGGCGGCGGATAGGATGATGTCGATACGGGCCGCGCTGCGCTGCATATTTGCTCCCCAAAGGCGCGAGAAACTGGAGTACCTGGACGAGCCGCTTGTCGAGGACGAGAGCATCGGCATAGACGAACTGGCCCGGAACATGCGGCAAATGCGGCGGCTGGACGAGGTCACCGGCGGCGTGTCGCTGCTGCTGCGGGGCGTGGAGGAGATATGGCGCGGCCGGCCGGCGTTATCGGTTCTTGACGTAGGGACAGGGGCCGCGGGTGTTCCGCTCGCAATAGCGAAGTGGGCGGAGTCGCGCGGGGTTGAAGCTGAGATTGTTGGGGTAGACAATAGCCAAAAGGCGCTGGCGGTGGCCGCGCGGTCGGCGGAGGGTGTGCCGCGGATACGGCTCGTGGCCGGGGATGCGCGTTTTCTGCCATTTGCCGACAATAGTTTCGACGTCGCGGTCACGACTCTCACGATGCACCACCTTTCGCCGGAGGACGCCGTGCGACTGCTGCGCGAGCTCCGGCGCGTGTCGCGGTATGGGTTTGTGGCTGTTGACCTGATACGCGGCCAGGTCCTGCGCATTCTCCTCTGGGTATTGACGAGGCTGTCGCCGGGCAACCGGCTGACGCATCACGACGGGCCGGTTTCGGCCCTGCGCGCTTACTCGGTCGAGGAGGCGAAGCAGTTGGCGCGAGAGGCGGGCCTGGACGCGCGCATCGAACGGCGGTTGTTCAGGATGACGATTGTTTGGCGGAAGGAGTCGAACGAGTGAGATTGAGGCCCCTCTCCCTATGAGGGAGAGGTTGGGTGAGGGGCGGGAGTTATCGCACAAAGGCAAAGGTCGGACTAGCAATGACAGGTTCAACCCTCACCCCTGCCATCTCCCTTCCAGGGAGAGGGGTAAATGCCCATGCGTACGCTGAACAGCATTCACATAAATGCCGCGCCGGAGATAGTTTTCAAGCTCGCGGCGGAGGTGGAGAACTGGCCGCGTATTCTGCCGCACTACCGATGGGTGCATGTCGTGGAGTCTCGGGGGCTGAGCCGCATAGTCGAGATGGCGGCGCTGCGCACGATCATTCCCGTGAAATGGCTCTCGGTCCAAACGCTGGAGCCACAGGCGGGAAGAATCTACTACGAGCATATCGGCGGTCCGACACGGGGTATGTGGGTCGAGTGGACCATCGGTCGCGACCCGAACGGAGGAACCCGCGCCGTGATTATGCACGAGATGGACCTGCGCGTCCCGATAGTGCGAACGCCGCCGGGCAAGCTGGTCACCGGACGGTTCTTCGTGTCTCACATCGCGGGCAAGACGTTGGAGCATATAAAGCGAGCGGCGGAAGGATAGGGTTGTAGGTTTGTAAGGTTTTAGGGTTATAAGGGTGAAGGAGGGAAAGTCGTGCGGCGAAGGGCGGTCATAACAGGTCTGGGGATGGTGACCCCGATCGGAATCGGAAAAGAGGCGTTCTGGGAAGGCGTAAGGGCCGGCAAATCCGCCGTGCGGAGGGCTACGCGGTTCGACCCATCGATATTCAGGTCTCACTGCGCGGCGGAAGTGGACGGTTTCAACGCGGAAGACTACCTCGACCCGAAGAAGGCCAAACGCCTGGATCGGTTCGCGCAATTCGCCGTTGTGTCCGCGATACTGGCCGCGGCGGACGCGGGTCTGGACGTATCGCGCGAAGACCCGAACCGTGTCGGGGTCAGCATAGGCTCGGCTCTGGGCGGGACCGCCTTCGCGGAAGAGCAGTACGGGGTGTTCCGCGGGCAGGGGCTGAGGAGCGTCGATCCGAGTCTGGCCGTCGCCGTCTTCTGCGGCTCGGCGAGCTGCAACATCGGCATCACCCTCGGTATTACCGGGCCGAACGTCGCCAACTCCAACAGTTGCTCGTCCGGCACGATCGCGCTGGGCGAGGCGCTCCGGTTTGTCCGGTCGGGCGAGGCGGACGTTGTATTCGCCGGGGGAGCGGAAGCCCCGCTGGCGGCTCTGTGCTACGGCGCGTTTGCGATTATCAAGGCAATGTCGGCGCGCAACGACGAGCCGGAGAAAGCGTGCCGCCCGTTCGATCTCCGCCGCGACGGGTTCGTGATGGGCGAGGGGGCCGCCGTGCTGGTCATAGAAGAACTTCAGCGCGCGCTGAAACGCGGAGCGCGTATTTACGCGGAGCTGCTCGGCTACGGGTTGACAAATGACGCATATCACATGACGGCCCCGCTTCCCGACGGGACCCAGGCGGCGAACGCAATGACGCGCGCTCTCGACGATGCGCGCGTCGATCCGGCCGGGGTAGACTACATCAACGCCCACGGAAGCTCGACTCTGTTGAACGACAGGACGGAGACCGCCGCGGTCAAGAGAGTCTTCGGCGAGAGAGCGTATCGGATTCCGATCAGCGGAACCAAACCTCTGCACGCTCACTCGCTGGGAGCGGCGGGAGCGATCGAAGCGGCCATTTGCGCCCTGGCGATGGAGAACAGCTACGTGCCGCCGACCATCAATCTGGACGAGCCCGATCCCGAGTGCGATTTGGATTACGTTCCGTGGAATCCCCGCGAGCAGAAGATCGACTGCCTCCTCTCGAACTCCTTCGGCTTCGGCGGCATAAACGCGGCCCTGGTGATGGGGAAACGCGAGCGCTGAGTTCTGAGTGCTGAGGCCCTGAGACCGATCCGTCCGACTCCTCCGACTCCTTCGACTCCTCCGACTCCTCCGACTCCTTCGACTCTTCCGACTCCTCCGACTCCTTCGACTCCTTCGACTCTTCCGACTCTTCCGACTCCTTCGACTCTTCCGACTCCTCCTCCACGTTTAGCAGCCACCTATGCAAATGGTATAATTCTTGCACAGCATAGAGTGGTCGCACACGGCATTCGCACCGGGTGACGGCTGAAAGTAGGCGGTTCTCCGTGTTTTTCTCCCGCGGTAAAAGGTATTGCTCGCTAGTCTCCCTCATTGTACTCCTGCTGGTCGCGGCGGTTTCGGCAGTGTTTGCTCTGGACTACGCTCCCGACGAGGTCCTGGTCCGGTTCAAGCCGGGCGTGTCCGAACGCGGCGCGGCGGCCCTGCACGCCAGTCATAAGTGGCTCGTTACCAAGAAGATCCCGAGGGCCCGCGTCCATCGGGTCAAGCTGCCGAAGGGTGTTTCAGTGGAGCAGGCGATCGCGGCGTACCGGCGCAGTCCGCTCGTGGACTATGCAGGTCCAAACCACATCATGCGCCTTGATTCGATGTATCTGCCGAACGATGAGCACTTCGAGTTCTGGCAGTGGGCGTTGTACGACGGCGGCGCGCGTCACGATATTCACGCGCCGGAGGCGTGGGGCGCATGGGATCAGAATTCCGGCGCGAGCGTAACTATCGCCGTGCTGGACACCGGCGTATGGGCGGTGCACGAAGACCTTTACGCGCCGGGCCCAAATCCCAAGGTGTTGGTCGGCTACAACACGGTCCTCAACAACACGGAGACAATGGATTACAACGGCCACGGCACTCTGGTGGCAAGTATCGCGGCGGCGATCACCGACAACTGGATCGGCATGGCCGGCGTGGCCTGGAACGCGAAGATACTGCCCGTTAAAGTGATGGAGGGCGAGATCGGTTACGAGATCGACGCGGCCGAGGGCGTTTACTGGGCGGCAGACCACGACGCGAAGATCATCAATATGAGCCTGGGCACATATATCGACGAGCCAATTCTGGAACAGGCAATTGACTATGCATGGAACACCGGCTGCCTGATAGTCTGTTCGAGCGGAAATGATGACCTGAACGCCATGCATTATCCCTCAGCTTACGATCACGCCCTGGCGGTCGGCGGCACGGACGAGCAGGACGCCCGATGGGTATACGATGATCCGTGGTTCGGCGACCACTACGGGAGCAACTACGGCGCGTGGCTGGACGTTATGGCGCCGGCGAGTATGATCCTGGGGGCCTATACGGAGGAAGACTGGCTTCTCGGCCTGGGCTACTACACGATTGCGTCGGGCACGTCCGCCTCTTCGCCGCACGTGTCGGGAATTGCGGCGCTGATCTGGAGCAAGAATCCGACCTGGACGAACGAGCAGGTGTTCCAACAGATAATCGCCTGCTGCGACAACCTCGGTCCGGCGGGTTGGGACATCGAGACCGGGTATGGCCGCGTCAACGCTGAAAAGGCGCTGACTCTGCAGTCCGCCTCCCCCGCCACGATCAGTGAGATGAAGAATCTGGCAAATGGAACGAGAGTGACGCTGACCGGCAAAGTTGTGACGTGCAGCCCGGGTCTGCTGACCGACAGGATTTACATCGAAGACCCCGATGAAAGCTCCGGAATCCTCGTATACGGTACCGTCGGTCCTCCCGCGATGGTGGAAGGCAGTCGTGTGGACGTGACTGGAACGCTGGGCGAATTCGACGGCGAACGCGCCCTCACCAATGCGATCTTCTCCAACGTGCAGAGCGGGCTGCCATTGGATGCGCTGTCGATACCGGGCCGCGACTTTGGCGGAAAGCAAATGGGCCTGTATCAGATGGGCGTGGACAAGGGGCGCGGTCTCAATAACCTCGGACTGCTCGTTCGATGCAGCGGCCTCGTGACGTGGACCGATTTCACCTACTTCTACATCGACGACGGAAGCAATCTGCGAGACGGCTCGGGCCACACCGGCTTGAGGGTGACGTGGAATGCAGATAAACCGGACGTCGGGCGGCGCGCCGTTGTGACCGGGATGAGCGGGTGCTTTATCCCGGACGGGACGAGCCTGCGCGTCCGGACGCTTCGCGTCAGGAACTCCGCCGACTTATGGCCGCCGTTATAGGACCTATTCATCCCTGTTCGAGCGGATAAGCGGGCGGCTGAAAGCGACCCCTAATTCCCGCTCACCCAAATGTCTGAGTAAGCTCGCGGAAGGACAAGCGGCAGCCGGTCGGCGCCCGGTTTATACAGGCTGGATGCGCCGGTCACGCAGATATAATCTCCCTCGTTCGGCAGACTCGCAAGGCCCGATGTGTCTACCCTGACCGGCACGTCCGCGTAGGCGGTCCACTGCCTGACTTTGCGCAGGATTTCTTTAATGGGGACGTCCATACAACACTCTGCCCTCCAGCCATGCGGGACGCGCCACTGTTCCCGGAATGAGGCACTCGCGTTCATATTCCTGCGGCGTAAGCACAATGATGTCGCGCGCGATCGGCAGTCCTGCCAGATCCCTGTCCATTTCCACCATCAGCTTGCGCCGATTTGACGCAACACGGCATATCACCAGAAGATCGACGTCGCTGTGGGAATCCGCGACTCCCGTGGCCTGTGATCCGAACAGTATCACCTGCTCAGGATTGAAGCGGTCTACCAGCCTCCGAACAGCTTCTGAAAGTATGCTTTCATCAACCATGCAAAGCCCCAATGCCGGCGGAAAGATTGGCGAGCCAGCAAGGCGATTATACCACAACGCGCCCGGATCGTACCGAATTGCGGCGCCCTTCCTTCTCATTTGCTGAACAGCACAATCCTGTTCGTGTTCGTGCCTTTGGAGTTGTTCGACACGCCCCAGATGTTGGCTGTCTTGGTGAAGGACTGCTCGTTGATCAGCACTGCGACGCAGTGGAAGCCGGCGGACAGGCCGGCGGGGACCACATGCTCTTCCAGTTTGACCTTGCCGGCTTTGACCTCGCCGACCTCATAGGCGACCCAGCCGCCGGGTTTGGTAACTCTATGGAGTTCGCGGAAAACATCACCCGTGAACCGACTCCATTCTTCGACGCCGCGGGCCATCGTAATACGGCCGGCGACGTCATCCACGTCTATGTCGTTGAACCAGCATCTCAGCCAGTTGTCGTCAGCGTATTGCACCACATTCAGGAACGGCGGAGACGTGACCGTAAGCGCAACCGAGTTGTCGGGAATGGCGTCTGTCCGCCTTGCGTCAGCGCACAGGAAGACCGCGGTTTCCCCGCGGCGCCTGAGCGAATCTTTCTGTGATTCGGTCAGCTCCTTCACGAGCGAATGCGTCTTCCTGACGATGATCTTCGTCGTATCCCGGTGCTCCGGCGTCTGGTTGCGCTTCTTGTTTATCTTGATCTGCCGATCCGGGGTGACGGCCTGATTCGGCGGCAGCGTATAGACGGAGAAGAAGCCGGGGGAGTGGCCGGTGAGCCGATTCGTCGCGACCATCCGTATCCACCGGTCGAGGTGATCCTCCGTCCCGTCGGCCCGCCTGGCCTTCAGATAGTCCCGAAGCGACACTATCTCGGCCTCCGTGTCCGGATGGAAGAACATAGAGAGGTCGAAGTCGGCGCGGCCGCCGGGCCGCTGAGGGATGGCATTCAGCCGTTCTTTCACCTGAGCCGGAGTGGGCGGGTGGAACCTGGGACGGGCGAGGGTTTCGCTTAGAGGATTGGCGTCGTTGGATATTGCACCACGACCCATAAGCGCTGCTTCGATTGCGGTCGTTCCACGTCCGCCAAAGGGATCGTACACGGTATCTCCCGGCTCGGTCAGCAGTTCGATGAAGAACCGCGGCAACTGCGGCTTATAGCACGCTCTGTAGGAGACTTCGTGAATGGACGACGCCTGCCGCTGGCCGGAGGTCCAATACTCATTGATGAAGACGGGGACCTCCAGGCCGTCCACATGCAGGATGTCCAGCCGGATCTCGGCGCCGGACTCGTCCTGAAACAGGCTGAGTTCTCCCGCGAGGCTGAAGCCGCTCAGATATGCCCTGACTCGTTCGCCTTTTGCAGTTTCCACTACCACCGCGCAAGCCTTTCCGGATGCCGTATCGACTGATTATACACTATCGACTCGCGAAGTGGCCAAGAATCAGCTTGTGGTCACAGGAGCATCGTTTGTGGAAGGCTCACCCTGTTTGAACCCCACCCCAACCCTCCCCTGAAAGGAGAGGGGGCAAATCCCCCCTCCCCGTGGGAGGGGGTTAGGGGGAGGTCCATCTGTGGCTAATGACTACAAACGATGCT
>JAUSGG010000091.1 GCA_030649165.1 Armatimonadota bacterium | reverse complement strand
GGGTCGATATGTCTTGCTCATACATACTACTTCGACACCAATAATCCATATTCATGCATGTTCACTTGTAGTGAACACACTTTTTTTCTGATAGCAAGATGGGAATACTCGGACAGGCTCCTAGCGGAGTCGAGAAATCTGCTTTTGAGTGTGACGCAACCGGAAAAAGCAGATTCCTCCACTTCGGTCGGAATGACATTCCCGCGAAACTGAACTCACTCTCCCCCTTTTCCCTTATTGACCGCCGGCCCGAAATCCTGTTAATCTCAATCAGGGCGGGACCGGCGCGCATCGACGGTCGCGTAGACAGGAACAACAGGACAATGTCATCAGTTTGGACTCCGGAAAACCGGCGTCTGAGGGGCTGTTGGAAAAGTGGCCACGGAGCCCGGGAGTCATTTCGAGCAACCGACCACGCAGGCGTGGTTATTTCGGAAAGAAACCACCCCGGTGTTTCGGGATTTGAGGGTTGGGCTTCACACTTGTGCGGTTATAGCACAACCTCGCATCCCAACCCGGAAATCCCGAAACCGAGCGCTTTCTTAGGAGCGAAGCGAGAGAGCCGATGTTGAGCACGATTCGAGAAGCAGAAAAAGCAGATTCTTCGTCGTTCCTCCTCAGAATGACGTCATTACGGCGTTTTTCAACAGCCCCTCTGACTCTTATTGTAATGTTGGCAGTCCTTGTATGCGCGGTCGCTGTCCCTTTCGAATGTGTGGGGGTTCCGTTGTTTACTTGCGACGCGGACGGCTTTAAGCTGAACGGAAAGCCTTTCACGCCGACAGGCGCGGCGTACGCTCTTGTTACGGACGTGAACCTGGCGACCAACTATGATATTGCCGTGGTTGAGAAGGACCTCGATATCTGCAAAGACCTGGGCATAAACGTGATCTTCCTCTGCGAGGACGAGAAGCGGTTCGAGCCGGAGGACGACAAGTGGAATGACACGTACGTCGCCAACTACGATGATTTCATCGAGCGCGCACACGAAAGGGGCATCTACATCACGGCCGGCACGCTGAACTACGCTGCTACTCAGGATTTCAACAAGCTGCCTCAGGATCGCCTGAAGGCCCTGAGCGACACGCGCTTTCTGAGCGAACTCATTCTTCGTGAAAGGGCGAAGTGGACGAGAGAATTCCTGAAGCGGCTGCGAAACCGCGACAAGCTCTTCGCGTGGGTCATCTACACCGAGCCCGCCACGAACGCGTGGGCGGATGAGGATGCGGCCGGTCCAGGGTTTATGGGCCGCTATATGCGGTCCGACGCAATGCGCCGCTGGCACGATTACCTCAGAAAGCGGTACGGGACATTCGAGGAGGTTTGCAGATCGTGGTCGCTCGATTCGCGCATCGAGGCTATGAGGCCGGAAGAGGTGGATTTCGACTCGGTCCGTCCCGCGTTCGAGGGAGATATTCATTATTACACAGAGTTCGCCTATGCGCGGTCGTGGCGGAGGTCTGAAGATTATCAGCGGTTCCTTGCGGAAGATTACGTCAGGAGCGCCAACCACCTCTGCCGTGAGGTCAAGAGTATCGCGCCGGATTTGCTCGTCTGCAACAGCCTGCTTCCCGTGCTCCTTCCCGTGTTGAGATCACACAAGTGGGCGGCCGCGGTTTCTCACCACGGCATTGCGTACCCGGACCGGCTCGTCGAGCCGCGGCTGGAAACGGACTTCACGGCGATTAGATTTTCCCCGGATATGGACGCGTGGTCGGAGTCGCTGTCGGGGCCCGCGGTCCCGATAGAATACAAGCTGAACATCGGCCTGCCCGCGGCGGTCGCATATATGAGGAAAGCGCTGGAGGACGTCGGCAAGCCCCTGATGTTTTTCGACCTCGACAACGCCGATTTCGGCGATTGGACCGACGAGATGATGCGGGAGCACACGGCGATCGAGCTTCCCTTGGCGCTCTTTGCGGGCGCGCGCGGGTATCTCTGGTGGTGCTATAAGACGGGCAAGGAGATTTCTCCGAAGCCCTATGGGCTTGTGGACGACAATCGCCGCCCAACCAGCAGGTACAACGTGGCAAAGGACTTCAACCGTTGGGCGCGGCGCAGGCAGATCGCGCCGGCCCCTGCCGAGGTGACGGTCCTGATAAACGAGACGGACGCGCTGGTCGCCCCTTGGGACACTTGGGCGTCGCTGGAGGCGATATCGGCCTCGCTGTTGAGCCGCGGAGTCGGTTTCGAGGTTATGACGGTAAGAGAGTTCGTCGAGGGTCGCAGGACGAAGGGCAAGGTCATCTGGCTGAGAAACGGCTTCGCGGACATTCATCCTTCGCATCCCGCTCTCAAGCGCCTGATGAGCGATCCGCGCAAGCGAGCGCTTGTGATCGGCGTTGACAGGTTCCTCTCCACACAGTGCGACAAAGCGCCTGGGTCTGTACTCGAAGCGAGTATGAGTGTTCTTGCTGACTTGCTTACGGTCGTCGATAAGCCGTTCCGACCCGATGGAGACATAGCGCCGGTCGGCAACAGCCCGCTGAAGCCCGTGTCTAAGCCGGCGTTCATCGAAGGCAAGTACGGCATGTTGACCGGAAGCGGGCGGGAAGTCGCGCCCGGAGTCGGTTATGTGGTTGCGGAGGCGTCGCCTTTGCCAGACGGGCCGTTGTTCGCGGAGATGACTGACGCTCAGGGTCGGGCTGTGCTCATAGGCCACAAGAAGCAGCCATACAAACGTCTGCTGCTGCTCCAGCCCCACGCCATCTGGTACGGCTATCAGCAGCCAGGCGCGTTGGACCTGATACCGGACTGCCTGGGCATTTCGCGCAAATCGTCCCCTGGAGTATTCGGTCTGAGTTCGAAAAGCGGCGCGTTCAGCTTCCGGGCGTTTGGGTCCGATGGGCCGTCGGTGGAGGGACTGACGTTCGACGAGTCGGGGAGGCTGGTTCGGAGCGGGAAGGAATTGGGGGAGGGGGAGGTTCGGATGAGTTATCCCTCCAGGTAGGATACCTGGAGGGATAGGACTACTAAGATACCTGGAGGGATAGGAACCTGGGAGGGATAGGAAAGGATACCTGGAGGGATAGGACTCAGCATTTGCAGCTTAGGTCAATCGCCCAAATCCTTCGTGTTTTCGTTCCCTTGACCGGCGCGCAGCGCCGCGGACGCCTCGTAACTCACAACTGACGCCCGATCTTCGACCACCCGAAACGAGGTCCGGATATCGGCCACCTTCCCCAGCATCCCGATCACCGAGCAGTACTTGGAAGTCGAAAGCTCCACGGCGCGCTCAACCGCGGCCGGATCAACTCCCTTTCCGCGAACGATGTGTTCCACGGTGATGTCTGTAAACACCCTCGGATGCTCCGACGCCCGCTCTCCGCTGACGCGCACCTCGTACCCCGTCACATCCTGTCGTTTCTTGCGAAGGATGGTTATTACGTCCATCGCGGTGCAGCCGCCGAGGGCCAGCAGAAGCATTTCCATTGGCCTCACACCGGCGTTCATCCCGCCGAACTCCTTGGCGGAGTCCATCATGACCGTATGGCCTGATCCCGACTCGCCTCGGAACGTCATTCCTTTGACCAGAGTAACCTTGGCTTCGGGCATTGTCTCCTCCAGTCTATATGCTAAGTCGGACGCATCTGACAGGTCGGACCCGTCAGACTCCGGCACAACCGTCAACCAAGTGAGTTCAGTTTCGCGGGAATGTCATTCCGACCGAAGTGGAGGAATCTGCTTTTTCCGGTTGCGCCAGGCTCAAAAGCAGATTTCTCGACTCCGGTAGCGCTCCGCTCCTAAGGAAGCGCCCCATTTCGGGATTTCCGGGTTGGGACCGGAAGCTGTCCGCTATAGCATGCGTATGCCGCCCAACCCTCAAATCCCGAAACAACGAACATGTCATTCCTCCACTTCGCTAGCGCTCCGCTAAGGAAGCGCCCCGTTTCGGGATTTCCGGGTTGGGACCGGAAGCTGTCCGCTATAGCATACGTATGCTGCCCAACCCTCAAATCCCGAAACAACGAATCTGCTTTTTCCGGTTGCGTCAGGCTCAAAAGCAGATTTCTCGACTCCGCTAGCACTCCGCTCGAAATGACGATGCCCGGAAGACTGAACAGTTTCCGTCAACCGACAACTGACAACCGTCAACCGACGACCTTCCCCTTTACCCGCCCTTTCCAAGGACGAACAGCAACCCGATCGCCGCGCCCAATATGGTCGCGACGTACGGATTGCACGTAAAGGTTCAAGTCCCACCGATATGCCTGCTCAGCAGACTGACAAGATAGCCCACAGCGGCGCCTGCCGCCAGGCCGAGCGCAATTTTCATCTCAACACTCCCAACCTATGACCCTACAAACCTAGTCACCGATGACGCTGTCGATCTTACTCTTCAGGGCGCTCTTCGGCTGCACCCCCACGATGCGATCGACCTCTTTGCCGTCCTTGAAAAAGATCAACGTCGGAATACCCCTTATGCCGTATCGGCCCGCGACCTGCGCGTTCTGATCGGTATTCAGTTTGACGACTTTCAGTTTTCCGGCATACTCGCCGGCAAGCTCATCCACCGTAGGCGCAAGTATACGGCAGGGGCCGCACCACGGCGCCCAGAAGTCCACGAGCGTGGGCAAGTCCGATTTGACCACCTCATCGTCGAATGTCGCCTGTGTTACTTCGGCAACCTCGCTCATCTTGTGAGCTCCTCCCTTTTGAACAACTGTCGATTTTCCCTGGCAGCCGCCAATCGCCGACAGCGCCAGAAAAAGAGTCAAAGCCAATATCGGCCGCGCCATCTTGCTCCTCATCTCTATGCGAGCCTCCTCTCAAGCCGGGTTGTGTCTAGGCAAGCGTCAGGAACAGCTTCATAGCCTCGTTCATCGCGGCGTCCGCGTCCTCTCCCTTATCTATGCGTTTCCGCATACACTCTTCAAGCCGGTCGGTCAGGATCAGGAATCCCACCTTGTCCAGCGCCTGTCTGGCCGCCGCGAGCTGATTGACAATCTCGCCGCAGTCCTTTTGGTCTTCTATCATCCGCTGTAGACCACGGACCTGCCCTTCGATCTTCTTCAGACGTGACAGCACGTCCGCTTGGGTGTTTCCAGCCATCTGTACGACCTCTTATACCCTAGGGGGTATCCTATACATACCCATCTCATCGGCAGTCAAACCGTTTGTCAACAGCGGAGACAATAGAACCGATCGGACGAATAGGACGGATAGGACCCTCCCCCCGATATGCGCCGGCGAGGCCTGAATGGGGTGGGGACAGCCATCGGCGTCAACCGACAACCAACAACTATCAACCCTCCACGTGAAAAAGGCAGACATTCACGTTCTGAATGTCTGCCTTCCTGTATATACACACGATATGGAGTGGTGAACCTAGGCGCCGATCTTGAACATCTTTGTTCCGCATACCGGACAGGTTCCGGTGGTCGCGGGCTTTCCGTTCTTCATCGTCGTCTTCTGGGCATTCTTCATCTCCCTTTTCGCCTTGCATTTTACGCAATAGGCCTCCATTCCTCCTTTTCACCTCCTTTTCCGTCAACTGTTGTGCTGTCTGTCGCCAAGCGGCGAAGTATGTAAGCTTGCTTCTATTGTCCCTAGCTTACACACAGCACATGTGATTTCCTCCTTCATCACGCTCAAATTGCAGAAAATTGTTGAGTTTTCTTGAGTGGAGGGCTTCTCGATGCCCTCGAGAGGCGTTGTAAGCGGCCCAAGAGCGTGTCATCCGCTCGTAAAAAAGGGGCATGACAACCTGTCTTTCTCCTCATAAGAGAGCGAACCGGAGGTCGGATCGCAGTAGAAAGAGTCGAGCGCAGCCCCCTCCCCATTCAGGGGAGGGCTGGGCTGGGGTGGGGTTAGATTTGTCTAACCTTCAACCTCTAACTTCCAACTTCCAGACCGGGGGGGAGGTCAATCGCGGGAATTCTCCGACTCCCTAGGCCCGGATTATTCGTGAACAACGCCTGGGGGTCGTCATTCTGAACGCAGTGAAGAATCTTCTATCGCACAAGCGCCAGGTTCGGCTTCGCAGTTGGACGTTGCAGCTATCCGGGAGAAGATCCTTCGCAAGCTCAGGATGA
>JAUSGG010000083.1 GCA_030649165.1 Armatimonadota bacterium | reverse complement strand
TCACCCCATCCCTCTCCCGCTCGGGGGAGAGGGGGCTAACTGGGGCTAACAAGATACGTTATCTCGTAAGACAAAGGTAATCCCCTCTCCCTTGACGGGAGAGGGCTAGGGTGAGGGCGCTTCCGGTAAGTCTTCGTGAATAATCCGGGTTAGAACCAATACTGTTCACTTAACGTGGCGCATCCGCCAAGTCCCCCTCTCCCCCTGGGCGGGAGAGGGTTGGGGTGAGGGGGGATCCGCTTAAGTGAACCGTATTGGGGTTAGAACCTTACAACCCTAAGAACCTCCACGCGCGGGTATAAATCATGTGTGGAGGTGATTACGATGACCCGGGACGAGATTTACCGCGAGATCGAGGAGGAGTTCGGCCTTGTGCCTACCTTCCTCAAGGCTGTTCCAGACACCGTTCTCGAACAAGACTGGCTTACCATGAAGGCCCTGGATATGCAGGAGGGACTGCTCTCCCTGAAGGTGAAACACCTGATCGGCCTTGGCGTTGCCGCGGCAATCAAGTGCCGTTATTGCACGCTGTATCACCATGAGATGGCCAAGCTCTTCGGCGCCACCGACCATGAGCTTCACGAGGCCCTGCGGTACGCGATGAGCGCCACAGGTTGGAGCACCTTCCTTAACGGGCTGGAGTTGGATTGGGACGAGTTCAAGCGGGAAATGGAGCAGATCAAAGACTACGTTGTCAGGCGGATGGAGACAGTCGAGACGGTCGCCATCTGACCTTCACCGCTCGTCGGCTTGTATCCCGAGAGGCCGCGGCAAACGCCGAGGCCTCTTTTCGTTGATCGGACCGATCCGACTGATCTGACTCCGGACTCTGGACTAGCGCTCCCATTCCTGCCATAATGCTTGAGAAAAAACAGCCGGCAGGCGCGGGCGCCAAATGGGAGGACAAATGGAATCGCGGAACTACGATGAGCTGATGGAATACCAGGCAGGGCGCGAAGTCATCGACACGCACGAGCATCTCCCGTCGGAGCGGGACAGGCTCGCCTCGCACGTGGACTTCTCCACTCTGTTCAGCCACTATTGCAAGTCCGACCTTCAAGCCGCGGGAATGCCGCCGGCGGAGTTTCAGGCGTTCTTCAGCGCGGACAAGAGCGTTGACGAAAAATGGCGGCTTTTCGAGCCGTACTACAATCTCATTCGTGACGGCAGCTACGCCCGCGCGGGCCACATTGCCATGGAGCAGTTTTACGGCTTGAGCCGGCTGGAGTCGGTGGCCGACGCGGAGGCCGTCAGCAAGGCCATCCGGGACGCCAACAAACCCGGCCTCTACAAACAAGTTCTGAAAGACGCCTGCCATATCAGGATTTCCATGAACTTCGGCTCCCTCAGCGACGCCCCGGAGTTCTTCGCGCCCGTAATGTTCGCATCCAACTACGTTCAGCCAAACAAGGCCCTGATTCGCACGCTGGAGGACACTCTGGACGTCTCCTGCGGCAACCTCGACAATTACGTCAACGCTCTCTGGGAAGAGTTTCGCCGGTTCAAAGAACAGGGGATGCGGGGAATCAAGTTCCACCTCGCGTATATGCGCGACCTCCATTTCGCCCCGCGCACCCACGCGGAAGCCGAGTCGCTCTTCCTGCGGATCATGGATGAAAGCCACGGTTGGCCCCCAGCCGGCCTGGGCTATCGGGAGATGCGCCCACTGGAGGACTACCTGGTCCACAAGTTCATGGAGATTGCCGGCCAGCTCGATGTCCCCGTTGTTTTCCACACGGGACTGCAGGCCGATATCGACCATAACGCCGACAACTCCCGGCCCTTGCGCCTGTGGAACCTGCCCCATCGTTACCGCAACGTTGATTTCATCCTCCTCCACTCCGGCTTTCCGTGGATGGAGGACGCGGGGTTGATGGCCAAGCATTATCCCAACGTCTACCTGGATTTGGCTTGGGCGCACCTGATGTCCCCGGCCATTTGCGCCCGCCACCTGCAGTCATGGTTTGATTATGTGCCGATGAACAAGCCCCTCGGCTTCGGCGGTGATTACTGCGTCGTGGAGAAGGTCTATGGTCATCTCACTCTCGCCAAGGAGAACATAGCCAGGGCGTTGGCGGCAAAGGTAGACGACGGCGGTCTTTCGCTCGACAGAGCCAAGACGTGGATTCACGCAATGCTGTGGGATAACCCGAAGCGAGTGTACAGGCTGGAGGTTTAAGGGGGGAGGAGTCGAAAGAGTCGAAAGGGTCTGACAACAACCAGCCTACCCTACGCCGCTTCGTCCATTTCCAACTGCGACCGTGTTCGGAGCAGGCGCGCGAGGTTCTCCTCCCCGACTGTGCCGACCACGCTGCCGTCTTCGAAGACGACAACTCTGCTGGGGCATCCGTCGGTCATCTTGTTCACGGCTTCCCACGCCGGTTCGCCGGCGCCGATGGTACACTGCTCCGTAATCGGCTCCACGATCTGCTCCACCCTGGTCGTCAGCCACTGGTCCCGAGGCACGCGTCTTACGTCCTCCAATCGCACGATCCCACGGATCCCGGTTTGATCTCCCACCGGATACGCGTCGGCGTGAGTGCGGAGAAAGCGTTCCCTGACCAGTTCATCGACCGAAACGCCCGGATCGACCGGCTCTGTGAGCGGCGTCATCACGTCCGACACTTCCACATCCTCGAGCGCTCTGCGTATGAGGAGTTGCCTGTACGACGACTGCGCCGCGTTGTTCAGGAACCATCCTATGAACATGAACCAAATCCCGCTGAGCGAGCCGGTGAACAGCAGGCCGACGAAGCCCAGCGCTATCAGCCCCCAGCCAAACGCCTGGCCGGCTGTTGAGGCTGCTCTGGTTGCAAGTCGAAGGTCATCTGTTGCCGCCCAAACCGCGGACCTCAATACTCGGCCTCCATCCAAGGGAAAGCCCGGTATCAGGTTGAACACCGCCACGATCGCGTTCGCGGCCGCGACGTACCTGAAGACCCCTCCGAGCGCCCCCACGGGGAGCGCCGCCGCGATCATCCAGGCCGCCAAAGCCGCCGCTATACTGAATGCTGGCCCCGCAATGGCCATCTTGAACTCGTCGAGCGGCGTATCAGGCTCCGATTTCATCCTCGCCACGCCGCCGAAGATGAACAGCGTGATTCCGGATATGGTAATCCCTGACTTGCGAGCGACGTAGCTGTGCGCCAATTCGTGAGCAACGAGTGTGGCGAAGAAGAGCAGCGTCGTCAGAAGACCGAGGCCGAATTGATAGACCGTCGAAAGCTCGGGGTAGATGCGGCCAAAATGACCCGCGGAAACGGAGTAAGTGAACAGCCCAAAGATGAGCAGCCAACTGTAATCTATATCAATTGGGATACCAAAGACACGTCCTAGTCGGATTGCCATAGCGCCCTCCTTACCGGGCCTGCGATTCCGGTAACGATCTGACTTTCAGAGATATTCTGCCCATAAGGACGCGCGCCGAAACGGGGCTCAGCAGTAAGGGGGACTGGTTCGTGGTTCGTGCCGGAGCGGCGCCTGCCGCGGGAACTGACTTCGATGATAGTCGGTGGCTTGGTCGTACAAGGCCGTTCCCGCGGGATAGGAGTCCCCGGTCCTCAGCCCTCATCACTCGCAACTCATCACTCAGAACTCAGAACTATCTGGTAAACACCTTCACCGACTTCCAAATCCCTCCGACTCCCGATGAGTTGTGAACGCGGACGGCGATAACGTTCTTCCTACCAGGGACCAGCTTTCCAGTGGCGTCCATTTCAAATGCTGAGTTCCACCCATCCGAGCCGACCGCGTGGTCGCCGGCTTTTTTGCCATTTATCCAGACCCATGCTTGCTCGTCGACGGCGCCAAACGCGAGCAGCAGCTTCTTGCCTTGCCAATCGGACGGGACGTCGAACTCGAACCTGTACCATGCATTTCCAAGGTATGTGGACTGAAGCTGAGGTTCCCACCAGTCGCCGATCTCTATGCTCATCCAATCGGCGGCGTTGTAATTGCTGTGCCACTTTTCCTTTAGACCCACGTCCTCCCGGTCGAGACGGAAGCGCCACACCTTGGGGAGATCATACAGTTCCTTGTAGCCCGCGTTCTTGAAAGCGGCGAAAACAACGTCATCGGCGCAATCCGCTCTGCCCTTCGCGGACAGAATATAGGCCGCGGGCTTGCCCTCTCCCGGCCTCACGATCGGCTTGAAGTCGAGCGGCCGCGGGAGCCTTGCCTGTTTGATCGCTTCCGTATATTCCTTTGGCATATCGAACCACGGAAACGCATAGAGCCAGATGTACCCGTCGGATAGGCGCAGCGCGTAGTGAATCGCGTGCTTCAGCTCCTCCGGGGTGAACGTGTTCTTCGTGTAGTCCGCCTTGTTCAACGTCACCTCGCGACCGTCCGTATCTCTGAGCCAGATCCCGTATGAAACCTTTATCCGCTTCGTGTACCGCGCCGGATCGAACGACAGCTTCGCCGACCTGTTCTTGATGATGTCCCGCGCTTCTTTGAACTGCGCGTAGGTCCGGTAATGGTAAGACATCTCGAAACCGTCGATGAACTCGGCATTGGGAGCTCCGTCCATCATCCCGTCGAGGAATGCGGAGATCAGCCCCATCGTGTTCGCGGAGGGAGGAGTGTCGCCTCCGAACACCAGAACGGCGGAGGTCGAAAAGGTCATGTAAACCTTCGCGCGAGGCATTTCCGACATCAGCGCCTCGGCAAACTGCCTCCCGCGCTTTCGAACCTGAGAGCGATATTCGTCGAAAGTCTTGTCCATCCGATGCGACTGCAGCGAGTAGTTGAACGGCTGGTGCACGTATTGCTCGGAATCGAGCATAAAACCGATGGCCCCCGCTTCCGTCGCCGCTCTCGAAGCCACCTTGACCTTGGCCGCCAGTTTCTCCCATGCGGCGTCATCGTACCAGTCGCAGTTGATGAAGCCCGTGTCCACGCGCGCGAAGTTATGCCTCAGATTCGCGAAACGAAAGCTCCGCATAAGCTCGACGTCGCTCTTCACCGAGTCGTACGTTATCGGCTCCGTGTCTCCGAGCCACCTGTCGGGAAGATAGCCGCCGTTGTTCGAGATATTGTAGATGATTCCATCGACCGGCAGCGCGTCCGTTCGCTCGACCCCGATCTGCTTCAGCTCAGGCGGACTGGGCTGCCCGCCCGAACCGCCCGTGCCCGCCCAGATTATGATCTTCTTGCCGTCCGCGGTCTCGGCCCGACCGGCTTGGGCATCGAATCCCGTCGCGGTCAACGCAAGGCAGATCGTCAGGACTATCAGAGCTTCTCTCAGCATTCACGTGCCTCCCCAGGCGCTTGCTTTTCTTGTACTTCGCTTATATGGCCCTTATTCCTTCGGATGCGTAACACTACAAGATAGGACGGCATAGGACCGATTGGACAACCAACAACTAACAACTAACAACCCTCAACCCTGAACCGCCTGTTGACAAACCGTCTCGCGCTTTGTAACGTAGACGGAGGTTACTCAGTCGGAGGGACAAATGAAGGCCATCACGCGCAGCGAAGTAACGGAATGGGCGTTCACGACAAGCAAGTCTTACGACGACCCGTTCAACGACGTTGAAGTCAACGTCATTTTCTCAGATGACAGGGGAACGGAGCGTTCCGTGCCCGCCTTCTGGGCAGGAGGGAACGTCTGGAAAGTAAGGTTCGCGCCGCCCGATATTGGCAAGTATCGGTTCAGAGCCGTCTGCTCGGATGAGACCAACTCTAACCTGCACGGTATGGAGGATGAGTTTGAAGTCCTCGAATACGGCGGTGACAATCCGTTCCTGCGTCACGGACGGATAGGCGTGTCACGCGATCGGCGGCATTTCGCGCACCGAGACGGGACTCCCTTCTTCTGGCTCGCCGACACGTGGTGGATGGGCCTCTGCCGCCGGTTGGACTGGCCGGCGGGATTTCAGACTCTGGCAATCGACCGTGTTCGGAAGGGCTACAGTGTTATTCAGATAGTTGCCGGTCTCTATCCGGACATGCCCGCGTTTGACGAAAGGGGCTCCAACGAAGCCGGATTTCCCTGGGAGCCCGATTACGCCCGCGTCAATCCGGCCTACTTCGATATGGCGGACCGTCGGATTCGCTATCTTGTGGACATGGGTCTGATGCCGTGCATCGTTGGCTGCTGGGGATACTTCCTCCGATTTATGGGCGTGGAGAAGATGAAGCAGCACTGGCGCAATCTGATCGCCCGTTACGGAGCGTATCCGGTGGTCTGGTGTCTGGCCGGCGAAGCAATCATGGCTTACTACCTGTCAAGAGATCTGGACGGGGACGCGCAGTTCCAGAAAAAGGGCTGGACCGAGCTGGCTCATTACGTCCGTGAGACAGATCCCTTCGACAATCTCGTCACAGTACACCCTACCGATATCGGACGTAACCAGCTAGCGGACCCGTCGCTGATGGATTTCGAGATGTTCCAGGGCGGCCACGCGGATAGAGTCAGCTTCCCCGGCACGATGGATAAAGTGGTGGCATCCTACGAGGGACAGCCGCTCATGCCTTTCATAGACGCGGAGGTTGCCTATGAGGGAATAGGGGAGGCCTGCCGCCAGGAGCTTCAGAGGCTGGAATTCTGGAGCTCGATGCTGAGCGGAGCGGCCGGCCACACGTACGGGGCCAACGGCATTTGGCAGGTGAATACACGTGAGAAGCCTTACGGACCGTCGCCCCACGGAATGGCGTGGGGCAACACACCGTGGGAGGACGCTTACCAGCTTCCGGGATCGGCGCACGTGGGACTTGGCAAACGGATTCTCGAGCGGTTCGAATGGCACAGGTTCGAGCCTCACCCGGAGTGGATAGAGCCCCACTGGAGCAAGGAGAACTACTTCGGGCCGTTCGCCGCGGGAATCCCCGGCAAGACGCGCGTAATCTACTTCCCGCACTCGCACTGGGGGACAGGCGTTGTGAAAGGCATCGAAAAAGGCGTCAACTATCGGGCGTATCTGGTGAACCCGATCGACGGCAAGGACCAGGAGCTGGGAACCGTCGCTCCTAACGGGAACGGCGACTGGGAGATCCCCTTGGGCGTCCCGCCGTTTAAGCTGATGCCCATATTTCAGGACTGGGTCCTCGTTCTGGAAGCCGTTTGACTGAGTGAGTTCGGTTCCGCGGGAATGTCATTCCGACCGAAGTGGAGGAATCCGCTTTTTCCGGTTGCGTCACGCTAAAAAGCAGATTTCTCGACTCCGCTGGCGCTCCGCTCCTGAGAAAGCGCCCAGTTTCGGGATTTCCGGGTTGGGACCCGAAGTTGTCTGCTATAGCCTCCGTATGACGCCCAACCCTCAAATCCCGAAACACCGGGGTGGTTCCTTTCCGAAATGTCCCCGCCTGCGGGGTCGGTTGCTCGAAATGACGATGCCTAGAAGACTGAACTGTTACGCTTGACGGTTGTTCTGACCTATGGAGATCGCACAATGAGCTTGGGTGAAGAGCAGTTCGAATTCGCGGCGCTGGAAAACGTGGTGATCGACGACGCCTTCTGGGCGCCCAGGATGCGAGTCAACCGTGAAATCACGATCCCGCTTCAATACGATCGCATGAAGGCAACGGGGCGCATCGACGGGTTCGACCTGAACTGGACTCCGGGAGAGGGACAGAGGCGGCACCAGTATCATGACTCGGATGTCGCCAAATGGGTCGAGGCGGTCAGTTGCAGCCTCATGACGCATCCCGATCCAAAGCTCGATGCCCTGCTGAACGAGGTCGTCGATCTGATCGCGGGCGCGCAGTTGCCGGACGGATACCTGAACACGTATTACAGCGTAATGGAGCCGGAGAATCGCTGGACGAATCTGTACGACGGCCACGAGCTTTATCAGGCGGGGCATCTGATTGAAGCGGCGGTCGCGCATTTCCGGGCCACGGGCAAGACTTCTCTGCTCGATGTTGCGCGCCGCTATGCGGACTATATCGACAGAGTTTTCGGCCCGGAGCCAGGCAAGAAACGCGGCTATTGCGGCCACCCGGAGATCGAACTGGCGCTTGTCAAACTGTATCGCGCCACCGGCAGCGACAGATACCTCAAACTCAGCAAATACTTCGTCGACGAGCGAGGCAGGCAGCCTTACTATTACGACGCAGAGGCGATTGCGCGTGGACAGGACCCGTCCGGACAACGCGCCAAGAGCAATTCCTACGAGTATATGCAGGCCCGAATTCCAATCCGCGAGCAAAGGGAGATTGCCGGACACGCGGTGATGGCGATGTACCTCTACAGCGCGGTAAGCGACCTGGTAAGAGAGTTTGGCGATGAGGGGCTTTCGTCCGCCTGTCACCACGTGTGGAACAATCTTACCTCGAAACGCCTGTATGTCCACGGCGGAGTGGGATCGACCAGAAGCAACGAAGGCTTCACGACCGACTACGATCTCCCCAACGAAACCGCCTACGCCGAGACCTGCGCGGCGATTGGCCTGGTCTTCTGGGCGCATCGGATGCTGCAAAACGATTGCGACAGCCGGTACTCGGACGTGATGGAGCGAGCGCTGTACAACGGCTTCCTCAGCTCATATTCCCTCGATGGAACCAGGTTCTTCTACGAAAACCGGCTTGCGAGCCTGGGTAACCATCACCGCCAGGAGTGGTTCTGGTGCGCGTGCTGTCCGCCCAACTACGCTCGCCTGATGGCTTCGCTGGGGCAGTACGTTTACTCCTGCCGCGGCACGGAGGCGGCGATCCATCTCTACGTTCAGGGTTCCGTCAGGCTGGATATGAGCGGCCGCGGAGTCACGCTCAGGCAGAAGACGAAATACCCTTGGGAAGGGACCGTGCGCGTGTCGGTGGAGACAGAGAAACCCCTCGTATTCGGTCTGAGGCTGCGGATACCGGGATGGGCGCGTGAGGCGATGCTCTCGGTGAGCGGGAAGCAAGTCGATATTGAGGAGCGCTTGCGGAAGGGGTACGTTCGCATAGAACGAGAGTGGTCCGCCGGTGATACGGTCGAGATTGATCTGCCCATGCCTGTGGAGCGGGTTCGGGCGCACCCGGACGTGCGGGCGGATTTTGGCCGGGTAGGGCTGCAGCGCGGACCGCTCGTATACTGTCTGGAGGAGATCGACAACCCCGCGCCGCCGCACAGGATCATCCTGCCGGAGAACTCGAAGATATCCGCACAGTTTGAATCAGGTCTGTTGGACGGAGTTGTCGTCATCGAAGGAGACGCTCTGGCCGCGGATGACGCCGGATGGAACGAAGGCCTGTACATTGCGCAAGAGCGCGCTCTCAAACCCTGCAAGATCAAGGCCATACCTTACTACGCCTGGGACAACCGCCAGCCCGGACAGATGATAGTCTGGTTGACGGTTGGCGGTTGACGGTTGGTGGTTGGGCCGACGCGCAGCGCTATGGCCGACTCATGCCTCATCCCTTGATTTCCCCTTGCATCCGCGTTCTTCCCTGAACCCCACCTGCCGTCGCCGGCGCGCTTGGTTGACACAAGGGCCCATCGGGAAGTAAAATTGAACGTGAATACACGTGCTTAAGTTCATGAGAGGAGCCCCGTTTGAGCGATATCGGAAAAGTTATTGAGATCAACATAGAGGACGAGCTTAAGCGCTCATACCTTGGATACGCGGTGAGTAACATCATAGCGCGGGGATTGCCCGACGTGCGCGACGGTCTTAAACCGGCGCAGCGCAGAATTCTCGTCGCTATGAACGATCTCCACCTCTCCCCCGGTTCCCAGCATCGAAAGTCCGCAAAAATCGCCGGCGATACCTCCGGTAACTACCATCCGCACGGCGAGGCCGTCATCTATCCGACGATGGTCCGCATGGCGCAGGACTTCAACTCCCGCTATCCGCCGATAGACGGGCAGGGGAACATGGGCTCCATAGACGGCGACCCGCCCGCGGCTATGCGTTACACGGAGATGCGGATGTCTCCGTACGCAATGGAGATGCTGGAGGACCTGGACAAGGACACTGTCGATTGGCGCGCCAACTATGACCAGACCCGCGATGAGCCCATCGTGCTGCCGGGCAAGTTTCCGAATCTGCTTGCGAATGGCTCCACCGGTATCGCCGTCGGAATGGCCACCAATATTCCGCCGCACAACGTCTCGGAACTCATCGACGGCATCATACACCTGATCGATAATCCCAGCGCCACCGCCGCCGATCTGATGCAGTTCATCAAAGGCCCGGATTTCCCGACCGCGGGGATGGTCCTCGGCACGAAGGGCATCAAATCGATGTACGAGACGGGCCGAGGGCCGATCATCATGCAGGCCCAGTTGGCCATCGAGCAGATAGAGAACGGAAAGTCGGCTATAGTAGTCACTGAGCTGCCGTTCCAGGTCAACAAGGCGCGGCTCATCGAGCACATCGCGGACCTCGTCAGGGCGAAAAAGGTCGAAGGCATCACCGGCCTGGATGACTACAGCGACCGCACCGGTATGCGCGTCGTCATCGAGCTTCGGCGAGACACCTACCCGAAAAAGATTTTGAACTACCTCCTGAAGCACACCGCCCTCCGCACGAGCTTTGGCGCGATCATGCTGGCGCTCGACGACGGGCAGCCGAAGATCATGACGCTGCCGAGGATCCTGCAGTGCTTCATAGAGCACCGCGTCGTGATTGTAACCCGGAGGACGCTCTACGAGCTTCGACGGGCGAAGGACCGCGCCCACATACTAGAGGGTCTCCGCATCGCCATCGACTTCATGGATGAGATCATCCAACTGATCAGGGCGTCAAGGAACCCGGACGCGGCGCGTTCGGAGATGATGCAGCGGTTCGGTCTCTCACAGATACAGGCCGACGCGATCCTGAACATGCAGCTCCGCCAGTTGACCGCGCTGGAGCGACAGAAGACCGAGGACGAGTATAAAGAGTTGATCAGGCGCATTGCCGGATATGAAGACCTGTTGTCCGACCCGTTGAAGATTCTGGCCGTCATCAAGCAGGAGTTGAAGACCCTGAAGGACAAGCTGGGCGATGGCCGGCGCACCAGGATCGTGCCCGTCGAAGCCGAGGAGATCGGCGAAGAGGACATGATCCCGGACGAAGAGACTATTGTTACCGTCAGCCGGGACGGCTACATCAAGCGCGTGCCGATTGACACCTACCGCAGCCAGCGGCGTCCGGGCAAGGGCATCATCGCCATGTCCACCAAGGAAGAGGACGTGGTCGAGCACCTGTTCGTCGCCACCACGCATCATTATATCCTCTTCTTCACGGACAAAGGGCGTGTGTACAAGCTCAAGGCGTACGAAATCCCCCAGACCACCCGGCAGGCGATGGGGACCGCCATCATCAACCTGATCAACAAAGAGCAGGATGAGATGATCACCGCCATCGTGCCTCTCAAGGACATGCTGGCCGCCGACAGGTTCCTGGTAATGGCCACCGAGAAGGGCGAGATCAAACGCTGCAAGCTTGAGAACTTCCACAACCTCAGGAGCAACGGCCTTCGCGCGTTCGACCTGGAAGATGACGACAAGCTCAAATGGGTCCACCTTTCCATGGGAAGCGACGAGGTCATAATGGTGACACGCGGCGGGCTGTCCGCCAGGTTCCACGAGAGCAAAGTCCCGTCGCGAGGCCGCCCGGCTGGTGGAGTGCGCGGCATGCGCCTTCGCCCGGGAGACGTTATTGTCGGAATGGGACTTGTACGCCCCGGCAGCGAGCTCTTGGTCGCGACCGAACTCGGCCACGGCAAGCGCACGACCCTCGATGACTACAGGTCCAAAGGCCGGGGCATCCAGGGCGTCCGCACAATGAACATATCGCCCAAGACCGGCCTGATAGTGGACACCAAGGTCGTCAGTGAGGACGACCGGATAATCATAGTCACCGAGCAGGGGATTATGCTGCGTCTAAAGGTCGGCGACATCCGTTCGTGCGGCAGAAGCACCCAGGGCGTCCGCCTCATCAACCTCGTCGCGGGCGACAGAATCGCCAGCGTGGAGAGAATTCCGAAAACGGACGGGGATGAAGACGAACCGAGTCCGGACGGGAAGGGGTAGGGGCGAACCGTAACCCCGAGAATGTTTACCTCCTGCTGCGCGTATTGCTTGCGCGGAGGGCGACCCCGGCATGAGCAACCACGAAGAAGAGAAGGGCGCGCAGGGGCGCTCCCTGGGATTGGACGGATCGGTCGGATCGGACCGATCTGACCGATCCGTCGAACGTGCAAACGCGGCAGGCCACCGGCGACTTCGCCCGAGTGGGGGCTACCGCAATCTACGCTCCTTTCACGCGGCCACGATTATCTACGACGCCACGGTCGCGTTCTGCGGGCGGTTTCTCGACAAGCGCTCGCGCACTGTGGATCAGATGGTGCAGGCGGCTCGCAGTGGGCGGCAGAACATCGCCGAGGGCAGCCGAGCGGCGGCCACCTCTTCGCAAACAGAACTGCGTCTGGTCAACATCGCCCGCGCCAGCCTCGACGAACTCCTGCTCGACTACGAGGATTTCCTGCGCCAGCGCCATCTACCCCAATGGGCAAAGGACGACCCCAGGTCGCAGACAGTGCGCAAAGTGGGCAGGGAGCATCGGACCGATCGGTCGGATCCGACTGATCCGTCTGATTATGCCCCCTATGCCCGCTGGCTGACACAAGAAGACCCGTCGGTGGTTGCCAACGCCATCATCTGCATGATCCACCAGGCGAACTATCTCCTCGACCGGCAGATTGCCGGGCTGGAACGAGAATTTGTGCAGGAGGGCGGCTACAGCGAGCAGTTGGCGGCAGCGCGCATCGCGGAACGGACACGCCAACGCGAGGCGGACCGGTCCGATCCGTCCGATCCGACAGATCCGTCAGATAATGTTTGCCCCGCCTGCCCACTCTGCAACAAGCCCATGGTCCTGCGCACTGCCCGCACAGGCGCGCGCGCCGGGTCCCAGTTCTGGGGGTGCTCCGGGTACCCGGAGTGCAAGGGAAAGCGAGCACAACGTTGAACCGGCCTGAGATATGGCAGCCCGAAACCATCTCCTACCCCGCAATTCTACCTGTTTTCGCGCTCACTCATTGACAGGCAACCGAATCTGGCCTATAAGTAAGTCAAGTCCGCGGCAGTTCCATGGGCTGCTTAATGCAGTTTGGGGGAGGTTACGGTATGAAAAGGATCACGTTCGCGCTGCTGATGATTCTCGCCTGCGCCTTCAGCGAAGCCTGTTGGGCAGCATACATCGTCCGCGTAGACGCTTTGAGCATGGCGCCAACGCCGCCGAATCCTGTCATGGTATTGGGCAGGGTGACGAGCGCGTCGCCTGTCACGCTTTCAGATGGGAGCGGGACCGTTACGGTGAACGGCCTATCGGCTTCCGTCGGCGATTTCCTTGTCGTGACGGGAAACTGGGACGGAAGCTCATTGACTGTCAGCGGGACGACTGAAGGCTTCTTGGGTCCGGCGAGAACGCAGATGATCTACATCCCCGCCGGTAGCTTCCTGATGGGCAACAACGGGGCGGAGCCGTATTCGTATTGCAGAGAACTCCCGCAGCATTCCGTCAACCTCTCCGGCTACTGGATCGGGAAGTACGAGGTGACGCGGGGCGAGTATCAGCAGTTCATGAGCGCCGGAGGCTACTCCAACTCGTCTTACTGGTCAAGCGCCGGCTGGAGTGAGAAAGTCAGTAATGGCCGAACCCAGCCCATCTTTTGGGAGTCCCAGCAGAACTGGGGCAGTCCTCCTTGGACGTTCACTCAGACTGATAACCACCCGGTTGTGGGTGTAAGCTACTACGAAGCAGAAGCCTTCTGCAACTGGGCGGGCGGTCATCTGCCGACTGACGCCCAGTTGGAGAAGGCGGCGCGTTGGACGGGTAGCTACCCGAACGTGTATCCGTGGGGCAACACCTGGGACGCGGAGAAGTGCAACAACTACTACGATCACAATTCGGCGGGTGGGGGATACCAGAAGTATCAGACTTCTCCCGTGGGCAGCTACCCATCGGGCGCGAGCCCGTACGGGCTGCAAGACATGGCGGGCAATGTACGGGAGTGGTGTCAGGACTGGCTTGTGTCGTACGCTGGAAGCAGTTGTCCAGTTGACTACACAGGCAGCTATCGTGTCCTGCGGGGCGGTGGTTGGTACGACAGCGTCTACGACTACCGGTGCGCCTACCGCTACTACATGGAGCCGTACTACGCTAACTTCGACATCGGGTTCCGCCTGGCCCGCTAGTCTCGCCCTTTTCTCTTTTACTCTTTACAGAAGAGAAGAGGCCGGAAATAGAAAGACGAGGTTACGGCAGAGAGAACAATGTGGCCGCGGGGGGGGCGAAGCCCCCCGCTCGGCGCGCGGGGTCCTTGAACCGCTGAGACGCTGAGAACCGTGGATGCGCTGAAGTCCGGAATTCAGCGTGTTCATTCCCTCCCCAGTTTCTTCCTTTCGTGTCGTTTGTGCTTCTCCGTGGTTTTCGCATTTTCGACGCGCGCCAGCGGCGGAAACAAGTTTCCGCGGTAACGCCATTTCCTTCCGACACCGAGATCAAAGCGGCAATGAATTGCACGCACTCCACATCACGCCCGCCTTCTCGACAGAGGGTTTGTCTTTTCTCCGTGATCTCCGTCATTCCGCCCTTCCGCGATTCAATCGCGCCGAACCACCAAGCATCAACCAGAAAATCCGCGTTCATCCTCCCCATCTGCGTTTATCTGCGTTCTCCCTGAACCAAACGTTCCGCAAAAACCTCTTGACACCCGCGGAAGGCTGATTGTATTGACCGCCGGCGCCATATACCTGGCAAATATACCTGTTTTCGACGGGCTGCCCGCCATATTGTTGAATTCTCTTATATGAACTGCTAGCATTATGGTTGTTGGCATGGTCTACAGGTGGCTTCTCGTCTTGACATAACCGAGAAGAAGCGTTCCTTAGGCACGTGGAAAAAGCATAGGTGGGAAGGTACGCCGGCCAGGGTAAGTTCTACCTGGTCGCCCGGTCGGCAATCGCCCGTAGAAAGTTGCGGTTAAGCCCGACCGCGGACAGCGTGTTGCTTCCGCGCCGGGTTTTCTGCTTGTCTTGGCGGGATAGACGCACAAAGAAGGAAGACGATGGAAAGGCGACCTCTGTGAAACTGCCGTCATACAAGTTCGTGCTCCATGCTTTGCTCGTCGCCCTCTGGTTAGCGGTCGGTGCGCGGAATGCCGCCAACTGCCAGGCGGGCGCCGCTGTCTCGTCCTCCAAAGATTCCGACTCCGCGGGAAAAGCCCGGCGGTTTGCCTCCGAGTATCTTCACGAGATAGGAACCCTTCCAGTCGCCGAGTTGGCCGTCTGGTCCGACGCGTCCGCAACTCTGGTTTCCGGCGCGGGACATCGCGCCAAAGGGCCTGACGGGCTTGAGTTGCGGGTCCTCGTGGCAGGGCGGGACGCAGGCTACGTCGTCACGGCGGGCGGCACGGGCAGACCGTATATCCGGGAGTTCGCCGCCGTGGGCTCACCGGTTTCCACTACCTTTCCGGCCACTGGTTCTATTGTCACACCTTTCGCCGCCGCGGACGATGCGCGTGCGGTGGTAAGGGATATCCCTAACGTGCCCAATCTTACCCCGCG
This sequence comes from Armatimonadota bacterium, assembly GCA_030649165.1. Lineage (GTDB taxonomy): Bacteria > Armatimonadota > UBA5829 > UBA5829 > JAUSEB01 > JAUSGG01. Next base: position 8,613 of record JAUSGG010000083.1, on the reverse strand, counting down.
AAATCCTGATCAGGCGGCCCTTGCTGATATTCTGGCGTTTTGGGCAGGACGCAGAGCGACGTTGCTCGCGCTGCGGGAAACGCGTCTCACTGCCCGGAAGACAGGCAGTCGCGCGAATATGCTCGCCTGGTATGAGAGCGCAATGGGGCAGTTCAGCAGATCCGCGGGAGTCGCGCTGTCAACCACCCTGCTGTCAGGAGCGTGCGGGGAGAGGTCTCACAAGCCATCGTTTACGGATTACCGGATCGAGATCGACCAGGGGCGGCCGCCGATTGTCATACTTAACAGGCCTGACGACGATTCTCCGCTGGTATGCGTCGGCGTGGGATATGTCACCAGTCGATTCGGCGACTTCGTTCATATTGTGGTGGAAGAAGGCGTCGGAAAGCCAGCCGCCGGCCAACCGCCGGCAAAGCCAAGGCGCGTGTATCTCAACTGGGAGTCGCTCGCGCAATATATCGACATTCTGACCGTAGCTGGAGAAAGGGGAAGGCGAACGCAATGAACAGCTTATCCCATATTTGTGCAAAATCCGCGGCGCGGCGAGCAATCGGCGCGCTCCTCGTCGGACTGATGGCGCTTGTTTCGCCGGTTTACCTTCGGGCACAGGAAGCCCCGGCCGGGGTCATTGGCTCGTCGAGTATCGAACAGGAAGCTGAAAACATGTTCGAGTCCGGCGAGCGCAAGTCCAGGCAATGGGACTACGCCGCCGGCTTCGCCGTTTTTGAGCAGGTGGCCGCTAAGTACCCCGGAACGTACGCTTGCGCAAAGGCGCAGCGCTGCATCGGCCAGTATCTAAAGGTGGGCAAGCGTCGTTACCTGCAATCTATCAAGCACTATGATAAGGCGATTGAGATGGCGCCGAATACCGAGATCGCGGCCCTTGCCCGGTTCGACAAGGCGCATGCGCTGTACATGCGCGGCTTTTACGAGGAAGCTGTGCGGGAGTTCGAAGCCGTCATAGCTTCCGGACCTCCGGTGGACATTCTCAAAATGTCGGTTTCGTGGTCCGCGTTGGCGCGGAGTCATCGGAATGCGGAACGCGGGGGCGGCAAGAAGGCCGCCGTGACTTTCAACGGTGACCCTGCGTGCGGCCCTCTTTCGCTATTGGCGCTGTGCAAGGCAAACGGCGTCAAGACCGACCTCAAACGTCTGAAGAAGCTGACTAACCGCGGTGAGAAGGGCACGAATCTGGCGCGGCTTGTCTCAGCCGCCAACTCCCTGGGACTACGCGCCAGGCCCGTCAGCCTTACGATCGACGGTCTCAGGAAAGCGCCCCTGCCGTGCATGGTCTGGATACTCGAGGGGCATTTCGTAATCGTCTCGAAGATCAGCGACCGGCGGATTGTGCTGAAGGATTCAGCGGAGGGCACGGTCCGCATGACCCTTGTGGATTTTGCGGCCATTTGGGGCGGCGAGACGCTCGTCGTGGACAACGGCAAGCCTGCCTCCCGAGTCGTCGCGCAAGCGCCGGAATTGTCGCCGGAAGAGCTGCGGAACGCTTGGGGAGGCTGCTGCGGCGTCTCCGGCACTCCCGGCACCGGGGGGCCGCCGGATCAGCCCAAAGACAAGCCGCCGGGCGACTGCGCCCTCGGCGATCCGGTCAACATGTACAACGGCAACGATCTTCTTCACCCGTGGCCGGACCTGTCCTGGTCGAACTGCGTGGGTCCGCCCGTCATCTTTCGCAGGGCGTACAACACCCAACTCGCTTACAATGGCCACTTCGGCTATGGCTGGACAAACACCCTTGACATCCATCTGAAGGAAGACGCATCCCAGAATGTCGAGCTTATGCGCGGCGACGGCCGGCGGGACGTGTTCACCTGGGCCGGCGGCGGGGATTACCTGGCCCAGGACGGGATTCACGACACGCTTCGCAAGGTCGGGGCAGATTACGTTCTGACGCTCAAGGACGCGCGGGAGACGCTGACCTTCAACTCCTACGGCCGAATTGTCTCCTGGGAGGACGGAAACGGCAATGCGCTTACCTTTGCCTATCAGACGATCGGCAGCCCAGGAGATCCGGAGTTCACTCAGCTTCTCAATACAGTCACGGACCAATCGGGGGGTGTAACCCGTCTGATATACGGCGCCGGGAACCTTTGCGAGTCGATCGCCGATCCTTCCGGAAGGACGGTGCGGTTCACCTACTCCGGCGGCGATCTCGCGTCCGCCAGGCTGCCGGATGACACCATTTACAGCTACGCCTATGATGGCCGTCACTACATAACAGACATAACGACACCGTCCGGCGTCTGGCAATACGGATATGATTGGTTTCGCCCCATAACGGGAACGGCCGGGAGGATTAGCGGGATTACCGACCCCAATGGCCGCGGCTCCTCGTACTGGTATGAATATTACTCGAACTGGTCCCGCGCCACCAACGCCCGGGGAGCCATCACTAAGTATTGGTATGATGACGACGGTAAATGGACGCAGACCACGGACGCTCTTGGTGGCGTCTCGCGCATTCATTATGATTCCGACTTGAACGTCGACTCTGTCACGAACGAAAACAACCTTACTACGTCCTACACCTATGACTCCACCGGTAATATGCTCTCTGTCACCGAACCTACCGGTAATATGCTCTCTGTCACCGAACCTACCGGCGCTACCTGGCGTTACGGGTATTCACCGTCAGGCGACCTGCTGGAACTCGTGACCGATCCGCTGGGCCGAGAGACTCACTACGGCTACGACGGGGCGGGTAACCTTATATCCATCCAGGTGGAGGCGACCGGCGCAACGTGGTCGTACACGTACCTTCCGGGCGGCCTGCTTTCGACGATCACGGACCCAAGCGGGGGGACGACCACCCTTGGACCCTACAACGCCTATGGCAAACCGCTCGAAATCCGCGACGCCACCGGCGCGGTTACCACCCTGACCTACGACTCCGGAGGAAACGTGGCGTCGATTGCCGACCCTAATGGCGGCGCCACGTCGTTTACGTACGACCTGCGCGACCGCCTCACGGACATCCTCTATCCCGATGGCTCGACGAAACACTATGAGTACAATTGCTGCGGTCTCAAGTCCGTAACCGACGAGAAGAACAGGACCACGCAATATGAATATGACAAGGTGGGCAATCTGACCAAGGTAACCGACCCCGCCGGCTACGTAACCGACTACGAATATGACGGCGTCTACAACCTGACCCGCATTACCGACGCCAAAGACCACGCCAGCGACTTCGAATACGACGCGCTGAACAGGCTTATCGGAGTGACCGGCGCTTATACGGAAACCTACAACTACGACAAGGCCGGGAATTTGGTCAAGAAGACCGACGGCAGAGGCGTGGAAACCCGCTATGCCTACGACGCAAACGCCCGGCTGACCGGCATCTCGACTTCCGCGGGTGATTTCTGGGCGTCGTATTCGTACGATGTCGTCGGCAATCTCCGGCGCATGCGCGATCCGACAGGCACGTCTGCGTTCTCTTATGACGCGGGAGACCGATTGGTCATCTATCGCGCGCCGACCGGCGAATCGGTCTCATACACGTGGGACACGGCAGGGCACAAGACGTCGATCGCGACTCCTTACGGTTCGACCAGATACGCCTATGACGTGGGTGGGCGACTTGCGCGCATAGATTCCCCCATAGGCTTGTTCTCCTATCGCTACGATCCCGCGGGCCTTCTGGCGGAAATGGCGGGGCCGGCGCACAGCGCTCTGTATCGCTACGATTCCAGAAACCGGCTGGTCTCCGTTCGCAATCTGCGGCTGGACGGAACTCCTATCACCACGCACGATTACGCGCTGGACCCGGCGGGCAACCCTGTCCGTGTCGTTGAGTACGATGGTTCGGCTGCAAGCCGGACTTTCTATCAGTACGACGCGCTCGATCGTCTCGTCGGCGAAACGCGCACCGGCGGGGCCGCGCCGTACAGCTATGCTTACGTCTACGATCCGGTCGGAAACCGCCTGGAGAAAAGAGACCTCAACTCGGCAGTCGTGACGGCCTACACCTACGCTGACGACGCGACGAACAAAATGCTCACCGCCGCCGGCGCCGCCTACGAGTACGACGCGAACGGCAACACCACAAGAAAGACAGACGGGGCGAGCGTTACGGCGTATCAATGGGACTCGCGGGATAAACTGGTGAGTGTGGACTTGCCGGGCGGCGGAACGACGATCCGATACACATACGATGCTCTTGCCCACCGAGTGCTGGAACAGGGAGCCGCCGGCGCCCGCGGCTTCTTGTACGACGCTCGCAGCGATATCCCCACAGTTCTCGGCATAACGGGTTTCGATGGTTCCGTCAGCTATGTCGCCAGCCCGCAGGGCTGGCTGCTGGGCGAAGTCGGTGTCGCGGATCTGAAATCCTACGTGTGCAACGGCCAGGGCACCATAGTTACTGAAGTGAATGCTGCCGGTGTAAGCTCCGCGCCCAAGTGGTACGACGCGTGGGGTGTGGATCTCGGGGGCAATGGCGGGAGTGCGCGAGGTTACGTGGGAGAATACGGGTATTGGACAGACTCGAACAGCCGTGTGGCGCTTCTTGGGGCAAGGTGGTACGATTACAGTGTCGGACGGTTCCTCTCACGCGACCCCCTCGGTACCCAAGAGTCCCATCCCTACAGTTACGTTGAGAATAGGCCGACGTTTGGCACAGACCCTCACGGCCTGTTCATGTTTCCACCCCCGCCGCCGCCGCCACTACTGCCGCTGATCCGACCTCCTTCCATCGGGCCACCGCCCATCAGACTCCCGGGCAAGAATAAAGAGGGGTCGCCGAATGGGTGCGGGCCGCATGGTTTCGGTGCGCTCGTCCCCGATTTCGACTTCACGGGCTGTTGTAATCATCACGACACGTGCTATGAGAACAACTACCGTACAGGGGACGCTAAGTGCAGAAAACAGTGCGACGACGCCCTTCGCGACTGCATTCGGAAGAAGGCAGGATCGTGGCACAAAGTGCCGGGCGACGTTTACTGGTGGTTTACGCGTGCGGGCGGCGGGTTTTGGTGGAACTATTGGAAGCCCTGGCGGCGATAGGCACGGGGGTGTAGCGTGCGAGCGGCTGCCCCTCCAGACGGATCAAGCGGGGCAGTGACCGTGACTGCTTACCTGCCTTTCGGGAAAGGACTTGGGCAGCATATGCGCAAAGCCTGGGTTGGAGACGAGGGGATACACAAGGAGAGAACACTATTGACAACAACGATGCACAAGACGGTAACGGTGGTTGCGCTTGTCTTCACGTGTGCGGTTGGCACATTCTGGACCAAGTGCGCCTGCGCCGTCGGCAACCTCTCCGGCGCGCTGACCAAAAACGCCGCCCCCATGTCCTCCCCCTACGCCCCCTTCGTCGACGTCATCGACAGCAACTACGCGCTCCACGAGCAATCCACCGACCCCGGTGGGCAATACAGCATTCCCGGCCTTCCGGACGGCCCGGCTTCCGTTGACGCCTTCGCTTCCGGTGATCGATACATCGGCCATCGGGACGTCGACATCCTCCCCAGCCAGACCGTCACCGCCGACTTCGACTGGTCCGTCGGCGCGGTTTCCGGTCACGTGGCGAGGAATGGAGTCCCACTCTCGGGCGCGCGGATCGACGTGGCCGATTCCAACAACAACTGGTACCAGGCCACCACGAACGGCTCCGGCGATTATTCCATCTCAGACGTGACGGCGGGCGTCGCCAACGTCTACTGCCACGACGCAGGCGGGCTGTTTCTCGGCTTCAAGACCGCGACCGTCTCCAGAAACGGGGTGGCAACCGTCAACTTCGACGTTCTGGCAACCGGTTCGGTCGCCGGCACGGTTACGAAAAACGGCTCTGCCGCGGCGGGCGCGCGGATCGACATCCTTGACTTCGGCGGGAACTGGCATACCCGGACCATCGGTCCAAGCGGCGGTTACACCATTTCGGGCGTGGCCGCCGGAGCGGGAACGGCTTACTGCTATTCGCCGGACGGAGCGCTCATCGAGGCAAGAGGTATTCTGGTTCCGGACGGCGGAACCGCGACCATCAACTTTGCCTGGTCAACCGGCACGATTCAGGGTACGGTCACGAAGACCGGCGGAACTCCCGTGGAGGGAGCGCTTCTACGTACGGGCCGTGGGGAGAGCGGGAATACGAACGCGAGCGGCTTCTACAGCTTCGAGGCCGTGTCCGGGCAGACCACGCTCACCTGCTATTCGCCCGACTGGTACGAGATAGGTTCCGCGACGCCCGATGTGCCCGCCGGCGGGGCGATCACGGTCGACTTCACCTGGGGCGTCGGCACGGTGCGCGGCGCGGTGACGAAAGGCCCCAATCCGCTTCCGTACGCAAGGGTCGAGATCGTCGCGAGCGACGCTCAGACGCACACGGCTATCGCGAACTCCGACGGGACTTACGAAGCTCAGGGCGTCGCGGCCGGCCCCGCGTCGGCGACGGCGTGGACCGCGGACGGCCACTGGATCGGCCAGCGGTCGGGTTCCGTCCCGGCGGGCGGAGAGGTAACCCTGGACTTCAACTGGACCGGGGTGATCGCATCGCCCGACCCGTTCGTGCCCACGGGCGCTTCGGACGTGACGACAGTGATCGATTTGCCGGAAACTCCAAGCCAAACGGGATTGACTCTGGATATCGTGTGCGACACAACGGGCTGGCGGTGGAGTTCGTATAATGGTCGGATCTCTCTCACGGAGACGCCCTCCGGCTCAGGTAACTACCGAGCAAGCTGGACGGCGTTTGGCAACTCCCCCGCTGGGCAGATGGTCTGGCCGGACGATGATTACAGGTTTGAGGTCTTCGACTCACTGGGCCAGAGCATAACAGGCTTGGAAGGTCAGGTTAGCGTCACGGGCGTCTCGTCTGTCTCACCATCTCCGTCCGTAATCACCCCGGGCGTGGACTCTACACTGATCGCGGTCGCCTCGGCGCCTTCGCTTCAGCAGCTTCAGGCTAGAGTGACACGAGCCGGCACAACCTATAAGACGCTCGCGCTTGCGCCAACCGAATCGCAGGGCGCTCTTTCCGCAAGCTGGAACGGCACGAACGAAAGCTCCGCCTATGTTGCTGGCGGAAACTACACGCTGCAAGTGTGGAATGCCGACACAGGCAAGAGATACTATCCTACGGCAACGCTGCACGTTCGCGCGGGCGTCACGTTGATTGCCGCGGATCCCAACCCATTCAGCCCCACCGGCGTCACTCCCGCCGTTATTACGATTCACGCAAATCCGAACCAGCCGGATATGTCTATCGAGATCGCGGAAGCCAACGTTTCCCTCAGTCCCACCGAGACGCCGGCCGGTTCCGGTATCTATGTCGCGTCCTGGAACGGAAAGGATAGCGGTCTCTGGCTGGCTCAAGATGGGAGTTACACACTCGAAGTCTACGACCAGGACGGTAATCAGGATGTAACGACAGGCTCGATATCCGTGTCGGGCGTAAGCGGGCTATACGTGAATCCGGCCCTGTTCGATCCTGATCGGCGAAGCTCTTCCGTCACCGCCTATGGGGCCCCCGGGCTGACCCTTCAGGCCCGCTTCAAGTCGGGGTCCACTTACGTCCGCGGCCTTGACCTTGTCGAGGGCCCAACCGGTGTTTACGCGGGATCGTGGGACGGCCACAACGACGGCGGGACCGACGTCGCGGCGGGCGTATACAACGTCGAGGTCTGGAACTCCGCGGGCGCCGCGCGATATCATCCGGCGGCGACAGTGAAAGTCGTGTGGAACACCCGCATACTGCACGTGAAAGCGGACGGCAGCGATTCCGCCGACGGCTTATCCTGGACTACCGCCAAGCAGACGGTGTCCGCGGCGTTGACTGATGCCGTGGGTGGAGACGAGATATGGGTCGCCTCCGCGGAATACGCGGAGCGCATAACACTCAAGAACGATGTTGGCCTGTACGGGGGCTTCGCCGGTGGCGAGACTGCACGGGACGAGAGGGACTGGACGACCCACCCGACTGTGCTGGATGGAGGACAGGGCGGAAGCGTCGTCACGGCGCCCAATGGCGTGACAACCACGGCAGTCATAGATGGATTCACGATTCGCAACGGCGCTGCAAGCAGCGGCGGAGGGATCTACAGCTATTATGGCTACCCGACGATCTCAAACAACCAGATTGTGGACAACACGGCAACCTCCAACGGCGGCGGGATCTACTGCTCCTCAGGCTCTCCCGTCATCGCCAACAACGTCTTGGTGGGCAACAGCGCCGGTTCGTACGGTGGCGGGGTGTATGTATCTTCTTCATCCCCGTGGACTGTTGCAAACAACGTGGTCGGCGGTAACAGCGCGGATTATGGCGGAGGCGTCTACTGCTACGGCCCTGGGCTGCTCGCCAACAACACGATCACGGACAACTTCGCCCCGGAGTACAGCGGCTATGTGGGCGGAGGCGTGTACCTGAGTTACAGCTCCAATGTGGTCAACAACATCATTGCGTTCAATACGTCGGGGCTCTACCGGTATGGATCGACCACACCGACGCTCAGTCACAACTGTGTATACGGCAACACGGTGTCCGACTATTCGGGTATAACGGACCCGACCGGCAGCGATGGGAACATCAAGATTGATCCCCAGTTAGTGAGCGTCTCAGGCTCCAACGCGCATATTCTTCCTGCCTCCCCCTGTAGGGAC
>JAUSGG010000077.1 GCA_030649165.1 Armatimonadota bacterium | reverse complement strand
GATCCCTGTGTCCCTTCTTTCCATGGGGACATTATCGCTCTGCAGTTAACTGGGGACATAATCGCTCTGCAACTACAACCTAACACCCGCCAGTTGACAGCGCCCGCCGCGGAGTGGGAAACTCTGCGTAATGATGAAGGCAGACAAGACACGGCAATACAGTCTGGATATAGGGCAGGGCTTCCGCGATTACCTGACGCGCCGTATGGAGGAAAAGCGCGTCTGCGGCGAGGTTGTCATGGTCGTGCCGCGGCCGACGGAGGCGGTCCTGGTGATGACGAAGGCGTTCTACCCGGAGGGCGTCTACCGGCTGCCGTCAGGAGGAATACATCGAGGAGAGCAAGTCGAGGACGCCCTAAACCGTGAACTGCTGGAAGAGACGGGCTTCGCCCTTCCGGTGGACCGGTTTCTAGCCAGGCTGGACTATCTGTTGCGCTGCGAAAACAGGGAAATCTCCTTCAGCTCCTACATGTATCTAATGCAGCCGACGGACGAAACCCCTCGTTGTTCGGACGCAGAGGAGCAAATCACCGGTTTCCGAGACGTTCCAATTGCCCAGTTGGCCGTTATTGCCGAGCAACTCCGCAGCCTCCCCGGCCGCTGGCAAGACTGGGGCCGTTTCCGGGCAATAGCGCACGGCTACGTCGCCAAATCCCCCCTCCTCTTAGGAGGGGGTTAGGGGGCGGTTACTCAGTCCTCAGTTCTGACCCGCGATCACCCGAACAGCCGACGGCGCTATCTGTATCGTCGTCGGCGTTTGGCCGACCACGTCGCCGTCAACCTGCACCCTCACCGGGGGATCGGACTCGACAATGACGTTCGCCGCGCGGAAGCAGCGGATGTTCGGATCGCCCTTGTGCGTTCCCTGCAGAATGAGACGCAGCGCCTGGCTGAGCAGAGTCATCTTGTGCGATCCGGCGCTCTCGAAGACGCACACGTCCAGGAAGCCGTCGTCGTACGAGGCGTGCGAGGCTATCTTGATGCGAAGCGCGTAGCTGGAGACGTTCGCCACCACGACGAGCGAGGCGTCGGTCTCGTATCGCAGACCGTCCATTGTGATGGCGAAACGGCTTGCCCTGTGACGCAGAAGCTCGCTGATGCCGGCCAGCCCGTAGGCCGCCGGACCGAGGAGGTCCTTTACGTCCGGGTCAACCCGATCGACGACGGCCGCGTCGAACCCAATACCGGCCATCAGCGCGAAATACCGGCCGTTCGCGCGCGCGAGGTCCATCGGGACGCTTCGGCCCGCGGCGATAACATCGCAGGCCGCGTCAACATCGTTGACCGGTATCCCCAATTCGCGAGCGAGAACGTTCCCCGTCCCCCGCGGGACGAGAGCAAGCTCCACGTCCGCCCCCGCGATTGCGTTTATGACCTCGTTGACGCTCCCGTCCCCTCCCGCCACGATGATGCGCCGAACGCCCTCCTCAACAGCGCGGTGGGCGGCCAAGTTGGCTTCTCCCGCTCGTCTCGTCTCGACGACGTCCAGCGGACCCAGTTCCCGCAGGCGAGCGACCATACGGTCCTTCGACTCCCGGACCCTCCCCTGGCCGGATATTGGGTTGATTATCAACAGCGACCTGGCTGCCGTATTCCCCATCGCTCACGTCCGACTACGTTATTCCCCCTCCTCTCAGGAGGGGGTTAGGGGGAGGTCTCCTTCAACCTTCAACTTTCAACCTTCAACTCCCCCGACTCTCTCGACTCATCTCAATGATGGAAGAGACGAATCCCGTTGAGGACCATAACCATCCCGTATTCATCAGCCGCCGTGATGACGAGACCGTCCCTGTTGGAACCTCCGGCCTGGGCAATGTAACGCGCGCCGCTTCGAGCGGCGCGGTCGATGCTGTCGCGGAACGGGAAGAAAGCATCAGAACCGAGAGACACGCCGGTCAGCTTGTCCAGCCACTCGCGCTTCTGAGCTTTGCTCATCCTCTCGACCTTACCCCGCAGTCCGTCGGCAAGCAATCTCTCTTCAAAAGGCGTGATGTCATCCGCCAGGAAGAGATCGACAAGATTGTTCTTCTCAGCCCTGGAAATACCTTCGGCAAACTGAAGGCCGAGCGCTGTTGGATGCTGTCTCAGCCACCACAGATCGGCCTTTCCGCCCGCCAATCTGGTGCAATGGACCCTCGATTGCTGCCCCGCCCCAACGCCAATTGTCTGACCATCCAGCGCAAAACAAACCGAGTTCGATTGAGTGTACTTGAGCGTGATGAGCGAGACGATGAGGTCCCGCGCGGCATCCGCCGGAATCTCTTTCTTTTGAGTGACCCTGTTCTCCAGCGCCTCTTGATCGATCACTACATCATTCCGCTTTTGCTCCAGGATCACCCCGAAGACCTCGCGCGTGTCGAAAGCCGGCGGCTCGTAGTTGGGATCGATCTGCAAAACGAGGTAAGAGCCTCCGCGCTTACTCTTGAGAATCGCCACAGCTTCTTCATCGTAGCCCGGCGCAATCACTCCGTCAGACACTTCCCGGTTGATCAGCTTTGCCGTCGATGCGTCGCAGACGTCACTGAGAGCGATAAAATCGCCGAAAGACGATACCCTGTCAGCGCCCCTGGCACGAGAGTATGCCGCGGCAAGGGGAGACAGTTCCTCCATATCGTCAACGAAGTACGATTTTTTCAGCACGTCACTCAACGAAACCGCAACAGCCGCCCCGGCAGGGCTCACGTGCTTGAACGACGCCGCCGCGGGCAGATGGAGCGAGGCTTTGAGCTCTCTCACAAGCTGCCAGGCGTTCAACGCATCGAGCATATTGATGTAGCCCGGCGCGCCGTTAAGAACTTCGATCTCCGGGCTTGCGTCGGTAAAGACAAGCCGAGCGGGCTTCTGGTTGGGGTTGATGCCGTACCGCAATTCCTGGACCTTTTTGGGCCGCCGATCAATCTCTTCAGGAACGGCTACATCAGGCGCGAACTTTGGCGCTAGATAGCTGGTGATCATGCGGTCGTAGGCTGAAGTGTGGGCATAAGCTTTGGTCGACAGCCTGGCGCGAGTCGCTTCGGAGACTCCCCCACTCTGCCGCAGCTCATCCAGGACTACGGCATAGTCCAAGGGATCGACAACGATTGCAACGGCGGCAAAGTTCTTTGCGGCGGACCTGACCATCGACGGCCCGCCGATGTCTATATTCTCGACCGCATCCTCGATGGTCACGTCCGGCTTGGCGACGGTCTGCGCGAACGGATACAGGTTGACGACGACCATATCGATCGGCTTGATCCCGTGGTTCTCGATAGTGGCCATGTGGTCGGGTTTCGTGCGGTCGGCCAATATCCCGCCGTGCACCGCCGGGTGGAGAGTCTTCACCCGCCCCTCCAGCATTTCCGGGAAACCGGTCACGTCCGAGATGGCGATAACCTTCACTCCGGCATCGGACAGCGCTTTGGCCGTCCCGCCGGTGGATATGATCTCCACCCCCATCTCCTGAAGCTGTCGGACGAACTCCACCACACCGGTCTTGTCGGATACGCTCACCAGCGCCCGACGCACTTTCACTTCCATTGAAAAACCCCTTTCGCTATTCTCGCCCAGAAACACGAAAGCCTGGGCAGTGAATGCCCAGGCGCGCGGCTAGTATGTTCAAGATCGACGCTCCACTGTGGTCAGTTCCACGTTCACGCCAGTCACGCCGATCGGTCTTGTTGACAGACAAAGTATATCCAGCCTCGGACCGCCTGTCAACGGGTTTGTCGGTAGGTTTGTCGGTAGGGAGTCGGACGAGTCGAAGGAGCGGCGCGGTCCCTCTCCCTATGAGGGAGAGGGCAGGGTGAGGGTGGAAGTCCGGGCAGAAGTAAGACCCTCCACCAAAAACAACCAACAACCATCAACCACCAACCTCCGTATACATTATTGGGCGTTGCGTCGTCTATTGTATTGAAGCCACAGTATGCGAGGGGAGGCAGCATTATGGACAAATCCGGAATAGCAGCATCCGAAATCATACGAAGACTGGAGCATTTGGAGCGGGCGAACAGAAAGCTCCGCGCAGTCGCGGTCACGATTGGGGCCGTGGTTGTTCTGCAGGCGGCGATCGGCGTCGGGTTCTTGCGTCCCCAGCCGGCCATCGGGGCGCAGACCGCGCCGATTTCGCAATTGCTGCGCACGCAAAGACTGGAGCTTGTTGACAAAGGCGGCAAGGTTCTCGCGATTCTTGGAATCGGCAAGGACGGGAACCCCAAGCTGGTCCTGAAGAGCAAGGACGGCAGATCGAGCAAGACGCTAGACCCGTTTGAGCGGCGCGACCGGCGGTTTGCCGAACAGCCGCCGGTCATCCCCCGGCAATGGACGCCGCGCCAACCGTGGCCCGACAGAGAGCCAGAGCTGCGGTGGCGGATAGCGCCGCTGGCGGAAAAGCCGTAGGCAGGGTTGATGGTTGGTGGTTGTCGGATCGGCCCGACCTCTCGACTTTCTGTTTGACTGCTGCCCCATAACGCGGTAGAATTCAGTTGAACGAGACAGGCGCTCGCCCCGATTTATCGGGGAGGAAAGTCCGGGCTCCACAGGGCAAGGCGCTCGCTAACGGCGAGGGTCCCGAGCGATCGGGATACGGAAAGCGCCACAGAAAAGAAAACGCCCCGGCAGTCTCCTCCAGGTAAGGTACCTGGAGGGATATGTAATACATTCCTCCGCGCACTTTACCTGGAGGAGGCAATTCGGAGCAAAGCTGAAACGGTGGTGTAAGAGACCACCAGCGGTGTGGTGACACACCGGCTTGGCAAGCCCCGCCTGGAGCAAGGCCGTATAGGGGAGGGATGAAGCTGCCCGCTGACCTCCCGGGTTAAGGCCGCACGAGGGCCCGAGCAATCGTGCCCCTAGAGAGATGAGCGTCCGCGACAGAACCCGGCTTATCGTCTCGTTCACTCTACTGTTGTTGGTAACAGTTCAGGAATACGAAGTACGCGGCGCTGAATGTCATTTCGAGCGGAGCGCCAGCGTAGTCGAGAAATCTGCTTCTGTAAGGCGGCCGGAAAAAGCAGATTCCTCGTTCCTCGGAATGACGTTGCCCGGCAGGTACTCACCAGTCCTGAACTGTTACTGTTGTTGGTTGTTAGTCATCTATCCCTCCAGGTATCATACCTGGAGGGATGGAATAACCATGTTGATGAAGGCGGCATCGAGCCTCTATCCATCTGGAGAAGATAGGTTGAGGCTGGTGTTGCCGAGGCCGAGAACAGACATCTGGCCGCCGTAGGCTAACGAACCACTTGTCGAGGAAAAGAGGTTTGAATGAATGAAGACTCTCATACATCTCTGCACAGTCGCATTGGTCCTGCTATCTTGCGGGGAGTGCGTGGCGAGCGTGCCCGGGATGATGTCGTACCAGGGAAAGCTGACCGACAGCAATGGGCAGCCGGTAAGTGACGGCTTGCACAACATGACGTTCGGCTTGTACGCGGCGGCAACCGGCGGCACGGCGCTGTGGACGGAGACGAAATCGGTTCAGGTAACGGGCGGTGTGTTTTCCGTACTGCTCGGCTCGACCGTTGAGATACCGAACTCGGCATTCCCGGGCACGACCTGGCTTGAGACCCAGGTCGACGGCAGTGTTATGACGCCCAGAACGCGAATAGTCAACGCGGGTTACGCTATGCTGGCGGCAACGGCGGAAACAGTGCTCGACGGCTCCATCACGTCCGCAAAGATCGCCCCAAGCGCCGTGTCGTCTTCAACGATAGCGGACGCAAGCGTGTCGACAGCGGACCTGGCTACCGCAAGCGTGACGGAGCCCAAACTGGCGAACAACTCAGTTACGTCGTGGAAGATGACTCCGTTCTCGGTGATCAACAGCAAGATTGGCCCAGGCGCGGTGACACTCGACAAGCTTGCGAGTAACATAAAGCTGGTGTTCGACGTGACGGAATACGGCGCCGCCGGGAACGGCACGACGGATGACACGACTGCGTTTCAAAACGCGCTGAACGCGGCCTCTGCCGCCGGCGGCGGGATTGTGTGGGTCCCCGTGGGCAACTACAAGATCGCAACGCACCTCGATATACCCGCCCGTGTCACTCTGGAAGGCGTGCACCGCGCTGTGCCGCGCGATGCGTCGGGCAGCACAAGCACACTGCTGGCTTACGAGGGTTCCGGCAATGAGAACGGCACACCCTTCATTTTCATGAACGCGAACTCGACTCTGAAGGGGATTTCCGTCCTTTATCCCAGTCAGAGCACAACCGCCCCGGTTGCCTATCCGTGGTGCGTCCGCGGGTCGGGGGACAACTGCTCAATTGTCGATGTTCTCCTTTGTAACCCCTGGAATGCAGTGGATTTCGGAACCAACGCGTCCGGCCGGCACTATATCAAGTCGCTGTACGGACAGCCGCTGCACACAGGCATTTTCGTGGACCAGTGCTATGATGTCGGGCGGATACAAGACGTCCACTTCTGGCCGTTCTGGACAGAGGGGCTCGTCACCTATACTCAACAGAATGCGACCGCGATCAAGTTCGGGCGCACGGACTGGGAGTATGTGACCAACTGCTTCGTGCTTGGCTACAAGATCGGTTACCACTTCGTCAGGACGGCAACCGGCAACTGCAATGGAACTTTTCTCGGGATTGGCTCGGATGGGAGCGATGTCGCGGTTCAAGTCGATTCCGCGGCGCCCTTTGGCCTGTTGATTACCAATGGCGAGTTTGTGGCAAACTACGGCGCCAGCTCCGTCGGAATGTACGTCGGAGCAGACGGGGGCAGTGTCAGCCTCACAAACTGCGCATTCTGGGGAGCATCGAATAGAATAGCCACAATCGATGGGGGATCGGTCAAGTTCAACTCCTGCAACTTCATGGATTGGGACAGAAACAGCACGGGGGAGTACGCGATAGTCGCCAATGGCGGCAGGTTGACGGTCCAAGGATCTACGTTCGTCGACAACAAGAACCGAGTCCGCGTAGCGAGCGGCGTCACCGCGGCTATTGTCGTAGCCAATCAAGGAATGTCCAATTCGGAGATCTCCAATAGCATCGGCGCCAAGTGCACTGTGGCAAACAACCAGCATTAGCAGACGGTCCAATACTACTATGATTTGTAACCGCCGATGGACGCGGATGAACGCGGATGGGATCAAGAGCGGGCGGCAGTTGCGCACCACCCGCGCGATACCGCTGACCTGCTGCGGGAACTACGTTATCGGCGTCCGGGAGGTTTGGCGATTGAGACCGTTCCGCAGGATAGGAATACCGCCACTCCCGGTCCCAGTGGGTGTGCGCTGTCTTGTGGAATTCCGGCTGTTCTTCCCGAGCCATACAGCTATTTCTTCGGCTTCGGCGTATCTTTCACCACGGCTTCAGTCTTGTCCGGAGGCAGATAGCCGATTGGAGAAAGCTTGACCCGGTGCGGATTCTCGATATATGGGCCCTGGCTGGGGAAGGTCATATTCGCCCCGATGCTGACTTCCTTAACATTCGGGGAGCTGATCCTGACGGCGGGCTCGTCCTTCGGAGCCCCCAGATAATTGCGGAAGATTGTCGCGCTCCTCACGTAGCCGTCAAGTTCGACGCAGTAGCTCTTCGAGCCGAACGTGCAGCCCTCGATGGAAACCAGCCGGACCGCTTTTTCAGGGTCCTTGTCCTTCGAGACTACGTAAACGTCAGAGAGTAGCCCATTGTCTTCAAAATAGCAGTTGATCAGGCTATTGCCCGTTCCGCCATTCTCTATAACCACGGTGTGCCCGCTCCTCTGCGACTCGAACGTGCAGCCGATGAGCGAGACCAGGTTCCCGTAGTTGATCAGCACCCCGGGATTGCCTCCGTCGATCTTGCAACTGTAGAACTGAATCGTGTAACCGGTGCGAATCTCGATTCCGGCCTTTTTGCTGTTATATATATGTAAACCGGTAAAGTTGTTGATTATGCAGTCGCCGAGGTACATTCCAGTCTCAAATGCGTTGATGATCAAGTTCCTGGCGCTGAAGTACCTTGTGGCCCAGGTGGCGTAAATGCCGTACTTGCCCTGCCCCCCGTTGTCGAGCCGAAAGTTTTCCAGAAAAACCACGGGGCGATAGGTCTGATTGCCGGTCAGGTCTATTGCCGTGCCGTCTCCGGTGTACTCGAGACGCGTCCCGTCGATGGTGTCCATGTCCCCCCAGTGGACCCCCACCAGGGCATCGCCTCTCTTGAGCTTGATGGTCGTGCTGAACTTGTAGTGACCGGACGGGACTTCAATCCTCACCCCTTGGGGATAAGCCTTCGAGGCCTCATTGATCTTCTCGCCGATGTCAGCGCCGGAAAAGTCCGTTGCCCGGACCGAGAACGGCTGCGAGGGGGACTTCTCCGCCTGCGCCGGAACTCGCGCCAGTCCCAGTAGCACAAGCGCCGCCAGGAGTACAGCCAGGAAACCTGCAGTTTTGTTCATCACTTTCTCCTCTAAGCTCTCTTGCACTGTCGAAGCAGAATGTCGCAAAACCTAACCTCCCCCCTAACCCAACCCCCTCCAAATCGAGTAGGTGGGGTCGTCACTGGCCCCACCTCTCACACCACCGGACATGCGGGTCCGCATCCGGCGGTTCACGATGTTGCTATGCCGCGGACTCTGCAATCAAACCTTCCGGACCCTGCCTCACATAGTTCCCGCAGCGCATCTCAGGCTCTCGACTAACGTCAAATCCCCTCGAACTTCCCTTCCCTGCTCATCGTTATGTAGTCCATGCAGAACTCGTCCCGGCCGAGGAGGGCTCGGGTGGCGGCGATCAGGGCCATCAGGTATCTGTCCATTGGGTCGATTATCGCCGCATCGAGGCCGCGATCCATCGAGAGGATCGTCATGGCCTGGTTGAGGAGCTTTCGGACTGGTAGGCCCTGGGATATGTTGCTGATGCCCGCGATTACGTGGACGCCGGGGAATTCCTTCTTGATGCTCCGGATGATGTCGAGCATCGCGACGCCGAACTCGGAGCCGGTTCCGATGGGGAACGTCAGCGGATCGACGTAGATATCGTCAAGGGCAATGCCGGCGGCGGTCAGATCGTTCACGAGCTTTCTGGCAACCTCGAAGCGTTTGCCGGCTTCCTGCTGAATGCCGGTGTCGTCCATGCAGAGGGCGACCAGCTTCGTGTTATAGTGCTTCGCCAAGGGCAGGACCTTCTCGAACCGCTCCGACTCGGCGGTGATCGAGTTGATCATGGGCTTGCCACGGCCGAAATCGACGGACTTCAGCGCGCGCTCGATTGCCGTCGCGCTGGGGCTGTCGAGACTGACCGGAACGCTGACGGCGGCCTGGACCGTCTGGACGAGCCACTCCAGCGCCTCAGGCTCGCCTTCCACGAACGTCCCGGCGTTGACGTCCACGTAAGTCGCGCCTGCTTCGACCTGGTCTCTGGCCAGTTTCTGGATGAAATCTACGTCCCTATCTCTCACCGCGGGCTCGATGGCCTTACGGCTGGTGTTGATCCGTTCTCCGACGATTAACATAATGCCCTCCTGCGTTTTGGTTACCTAGGCAGGGTTAGACACGCAGGCGGAGAATCCTTGTGGGAATTTTGGGGGTGGTTCAGGGGAGAACGCCGATGAACGCAGATACCCGCCGATGAACGCGGATGTAAAGAGAGGGGAGAGGCAGAGGAGATGCTGCCAATCAGACCGATCGGACAGATCGGACCGATCCGACAACCAACCACCAACTAACATCTAGTCCACCGTCGGGATAACCTCGCCCGGTTGCTCTTCTTCCGGCGCGGCGGGCTGCGGTCTGGGCAGCAACCCGGCGCGTTCGACTACTGTTGGGATGATGGACTCCCACATTACCGGCATAAGGTGCACTCCGGCGACGCCGGCGATTCCGCGCATCTGCTGGATGAGCTCCACCGCGATCTTGACGCCCTCTTCCTTTGGGTCTTCCGCGCCGCCCATTCGGTTGATCAGCTCGTCGGGAATGCTCATTCCGGAGACGTTTTCCTTCATAAACAGGAGGGCCTTGGTGGAGCGCACGGGGAGGATTCCCGCGATTATGTGGGCTTTTTCGTGCAGCCCGCGCTGGCGGACCAGCTTCATGAACTCCTCGAAGACCTTGGTGTCGAAGACGGCCTGGGTCTGGACGAAATCGGCGCCCGCCTCGATCTTCTTCTGCAGCCGTACCACGCGGAACTCGAAGGGTGACGCATAGGGATTTGCGGCGCAGCCGATAAACATTCGCGGCTCGACCTTCATCTCCTCGCCGCACTCGAACTTCTTCTCATCCCGCATGTTCCTGACCATGTCGATCAGGTGGATGGAGTCGATGTCGTAAACGCTCTTCGCGTGGGGGTGGTTGCCCATCGACTGGTGGTCGCCGCTGAGGCATAGGACGTTCTTTATCCCAAAAGCCGACGCTCCGAGCAAATCGGACTGCATGGCCAGCCGGTTGCGGTCGCGGCAGGTCATCTGGATGATCGGCTCCAGGCCGTTCTGAAGCGCGAGTATGGCGGAGGTCACGCTGGACATCCTCACGACGGCCGACTGGTTGTCGGTCAGGTTGACCGCGTCCACGAACCCGCGGAAGTATTCGCTCTTTTTGCGTATCTGTTCTCCGTCAGCGCTTTGGGGTGGGCTCATCTCGCCGCACACCACGAACTCGCCGGCGGTGAGTAGTTTTTCAAGTTTGCTGCCCGATTTCAATGATCAGATCCTTTTCTGGTTGAGAGTTGAGGGCTGAGGGTTGAGCGACCGGACATCCCTCCGATGTATACTACTACGAAACCTGCGCGCGCCCCTCCTTGATGATGGTGGCTCGACCTTGACCCTGAAGAGAAGCGCTCGATTTGTCCGTGGAGTTCAACCCTCACCCCAACCCTTTCCCTTCCAGGTAGAGGGAGTTGAGCCCGTTTTGAATTACGCCGGCGTGCTGCGATCTCCAAACTCTAAACCCTCAACCCTCAACTTCCCCCCCGCAGCCAGGGGTTCGACTGCCTTTCCTCGCCTATGGTGGTTTCCGGCCCGTGGCCGGGATATACTCGCGTGTCGTCGTCCAAAACCAAAAGCCTGCCTCTTATGGAGCGCAGGAGCTCGTCTTGCGAGCCGCCAGGCAGGTCGGTTCGTCCGACTCCGCCGGCGAAGAGAGTATCGCCGCTGAAAAGGTCGCTTCCGCACAGCAGCGAAACCCCGCCGGGGGTGTGCCCGGGAGTGTGGATGACCTGAAGCCGCATCGAGCCGACTTCCAGAATTTGTCCGTCCGAAAGGGCCGGGCCGAGCGTTGGCTTCTCATACTTGCGCACATCGAAGATGAAGGCGAGCTCGCCGAGTCCCTCATCAATCAGCGGACGGTCCAACTCGTGGATCAGGACCTCCACGTCGAAGCTGGACTGCAAGCGACCTGCCGCGAAGGTGTGGTCCGCATGACCGTGCGTGCAGAGTATATAACGCGGCGTCAACTCGTAGGAGTGTATGGTCTTCTCGATCCGCTCCGGATCCTCGCCGGGATCGATGATCACCGCGTCGCCTTCATCATCGGCCAGGATGAAGCAATTCGTCTGAAGCTCTCCGACTACCAGCCTGCGCATACGCACTTATTCAGAGTCCTCTCTCTCGCAAGTCAGCCGGCGAATAAGGTCGAGATTCGTCGCGTCATAAGGATCGAGCGCTCCCGCCCGCCGGTAGCTCGCCATTGCCTGCACACGGTTGCCCTGCCGGGCGTAAGCGTCGCCGAGCACGGCGTGGTAGACCGGGCCACGGGGCTGCAGCGAAGCCGCCAGTTTCAGCGCCGTCACGGCGTCGTGCGCGTGATCGGCCCTCAGGTAGAGCATGCCGAGACGCAGGTGATAATAGGCGTCGCTGGGCGAGAACATCGTTGCCTGCTGCATCTCTCTGATGGCGTCGTCGGTTCTTCCGGCCGCCGCGTACAAGTCTGCCAGCCAGAAATGGTAGAAACCGTCCGTCGCTGTGATCTGCACCGCGATTTCGAGGTGATCGATGGCTTCGTCAAGCAAACCGATCTGGCAGAGCGCATCGCCGAGCTTATACCGGTAGAACGGGTTCATCGCGTTGTAGAGCACGGCCTTGCGGTATTCGGCCACGGCGGCGTTCAGCTTGCCGTGCCTGCGGTAAAGCTCGCCCAGGCTGTAGTATGGCTCGGCCTTCCGAGGGCTGATCTTGACGGCCTTCTTGTACTCGGTAAGCGCTCTTACGGACATCTCGGCGTAAGCATAAGCGTCGCCGAGGCGGGTGTGCCGGGAAGGGTTACTCTCCTCCATCCGCACGGCCTTGCTGTACTCGCTGATCGCTTCCTGCACGAGCCCCTTGCGGATGTGCTCGTCGCCCAGGCGCTGCTTCTCATCGGCCGTCGGAGGGGCCTTAGGCTCCGAGTCATCCTCCCTGCCCCTCATCCGGTCCTCGAACTTCGCCTCCAGTAAGGTATCGTTTTGTATTTCCTGATTCTGATCCATTTCGCTTCTAGTCGTTAGTTGTTGGTTGTTGGTCCCAGCCACTAGCCGCTTCTACATTCTAACTCCTGACTCCTGACTCCTGACTCCTAACTCCTAACCACTCCCCCTGCTATCCAGCAGCAATGTTACCGGCCCCTGGTTCTGAATTTCCACCAACATCATCGCGCGAAACCGTCCAGTTTGGACCGGGACGCCCGCTTCGCGAAGCTTTTCCACAAAAAGCTGGTACAGTTCGTCCGCCTTCTCCGGGGGGGCCGCCCCGTCGAAGCCGGGCCTGCGGCCCTTGCGGCAGTCTCCGTACAGCGTAAACTGCGAGATAACGAGCGCCTGGCCGCCAACGTCGAGGAGCGAGATGTTCATCTTCTCGTTCTCGTCCCCGAATATCCGCAGATTGGCGATTTTGTCCGCCATCCAGCTCGCGTCGTTCGGCCCGTCCTCCTTGCCAACGCCGAGCAAGACCACGAGGCCGTGGTCGATGCTGCCGACCTCCTGCCCGTCCACGACAACGCGGCTTGCGAGCGAACGCTGCACTACCGCTCTCACTTGTCGCCCTGCCTGCTCGGGCCGTTCGACGCGACCCGCTCGATCCGCATAATATCGCTCAACCGCGCGATGCTGGTCATCAGCGCGTTCAGGTGGTTGACATCCTGCACGTCCACCGTCAGGTCCAGCCGGGCCGTCCTGTTGGGCATCGACCTGATCTTCGCCGCGTTGATGTTCGTCTTGGCCTCGCTGAATATCGCGGAAATGTCGTTCAGCAATCCGACGCGGTCCAGAGCTTCGATCCTGATCTCCGTAGGATACCGCTCGGCGTCCGACTGGTTCCAGTCCACCGGCACGAGCCGGTCCGGCTCCTGACTCCGGTACGCGGCCACGTTCGGGCAGACCTGCCGGTGAAGCGCCATTCCCCGCCCGCGCGTGATGTAACCCACAACCTCTTCGCCGGGAATCGGCGCGCAGCAGCGGCCTCGCTTGATCATCATCTGGTCCGCGCCGTCGATGGAGAGGGCCAGCTTCGCCTCGCCCTGAGGTCGTACGCCGCTGCCGACGACCAGCACGTCCTGCGCGGGCAATTCCGCCTTGAGCCTGTTAACGACGGTTGCCGCGGCGACATGTCCGTAGCCGATGGCGGCCAGCATATCTTCGTCCGACTGCAGGTTGAGCGTCTGCGCGACTTTGAGCAGCTTGTCGGGCTTCAGAACCGACATCGCCTCGTGGCCCAAGCGCTCCATCTCGCGCTCCAGCATTTCCCTGCCCTTTGCCACGCTTTCGGTGTGGTGCAGCTTGCGGAAGTGGCCTTTGATCCGGTTTCGGGCGTGCGAGGTCTTTACGAAGCTGAGCCAGTCAAGGCTGGGCTGGCTGTTGGAGCGCGTTATGACCTCGACTATGTCTCCATTGCTGAACTTGTAGGATAGCGGAACGATCCGTCCGTTGACTTTGCCCCCAACAATGTGGTTGCCGAGGTCGCTGTGGATTCGGTAGGCGAAATCGACGGGGGTCGAGCCGGCGGGCAAATCGATAACGTCGCCCTTCGGCGTGAAGACAAAGACCTGGTCCGTGAAAAGATCGTTTATGACGGAGCGCAGGAACTCGTTCGGCTCCTCCGTGTCGGCTTGCCAGTCGAACAACTGCTGCCGCAACCACGACAGCTTGCGCTCGAACTCGTCGCCGGGCCGCGCCTCACCCTCCTTATACTGCCAGTGGGCGGCAATGCCGAACTCGGCCATCCTGTGCATTTCCCAGGTGCGGATTTGTATCTCTATCGGCTCGCCCCGCGGACCGACCACCTTCGTGTGCAGCGACTGGTACATGTTCGACTTCGACTTTGCGATGTGGTCGGTGAACCGGTCGGGGATCGGCATCCATTGATCGTGAACCATACCGAGCGCCTGGTAGCAGTCGGCCACCGTGTTCACTATGATCCGCAGCGCCGACAGGTCGTAAATCTCCTGGAAATCCACGCCCTCCTTCAGCATTTTCTGATAGATGCTGTAAAGGTGTTTCGGCCTCGCCTGAATGTAAGCGTCTATCCCGTCTTTGGCCAGGCGGGCCTTGATCAACTCCACCGCCTCTTTGAGGTCCTCTTCCCGGTCCGACCTGGTTCGGGCGACCTTCTCGGCTACAGTCTCGTACGCTTCAGGTTCGAGGTACTTGAAGGCAAGGTCCTCGAGCTGCCATTTGATCTTCCATATCCCGAGTCTGTGGGCGAGCGGGGCGTAGATCTGGAGCGTTTCCGACGCGACCCTGCGCTGTCGGTCGGCGGGCAGAGCGTACAGAGTGCTGAGGTTGTGCAGCCTGTCCGCCAGTTTGATGATCATCACGCGCAGGTCGCGGGCCATAGCGAGGAATATCTTGCGCAGGTTTTCGGCGCTGCGCTTCAACTCGGCATGGCGTTTCTTAGGGGCCTCAACACCCTTCTCGGGCTCGCGAGGGTTGATCTCGAAATCCGCCAGCTTCAACTTGGTTACGCCATCGACCAGCAGCGAAATCTCCGCTCCAAACTGCGTCCTGATTTCATCGATGGTCACGCGGGAATCTTCCACTACGTCGTGCAGGAGTCCGGCGGCGATGCTCGTGGCGTCCATTTCCAAATCGGCGAGTGTGCGGGCGGCTTCCAGAGGATGCGTGATATAGGGATCGCCGGTGAGTCGCATCTGCCCTTCGTGCGCCTTCTCCGCGCAGGCGTACGCTCGGCGGATCAACTCCACATCGGCGTGGGGGTTGTAGTTCCTGACTTGTTCGACAATCTCGTCAATGGTTGCCATCGCTTGCGGGAACCAGGTCCTTTACCGTAAGCTGTACTGTTTCAGCCCCGTTGTACTGGTTCAACCTAATATTGTAGCACAGATCGACACCCGACCCAACCTGAACACTATCGAACGAGTCCCCTTGCCCGAACGCGATGCACTCCGTCGGCTGCGAGCCCGGGGAACGGACCCGCAGTTTCAAATGGGCGCGCGAATCGCCGACCAGTCGTTTGTCGAGCACGGTCGCGTTGTGGGTGACGAACAGGGGCTCGGGGTTGCCCATACCGTACGGCTCCAACAGCTTCAGCTCGTTCAACAAATCCGCCGAAAGGTCTTCAAGGGCCATATCGCCGTCGGTCGCAAAACTGGGAATCAGGTCCTCCGGTGTTATCAGTCCCGCGGCGATACCGTTCAGCTTCTCTTCAAAAACCTCCAGCTTGTCGAGCCGCAGCGAAACGCCCGCCGCGAGGGCGTGCCCACCGCATCTCAGTAGGACATCTCGACACTGCTCCAGCGCGCTGCCTATATTGAACGCCTCTATGCTTCTGGCCGATCCCGTGCCGACGCCACCCTCCTCATCCGCGGATATCAGAACGGCGGGCCGGCTGTACTGCTCCACTACTTTGCTGGCTACTATTCCGACCACGCCCGCGTTCCAACCGGGGGCCGCCAGGACGATGACATTTGTGCCGTCGAGGTCGCGCTCGGACAGCATCCGCGAGACCTCCGACCAAATCCTCATCTGTTCTCTCTGGCGATCGGTATTGTGCCGTTCCAGTATCCCAACGAGGTCAATAGCCTCGGCTTCGTCACGAGTCAGGAAAAGCTGCAGAGCGATTGCGGAATCGTCGAGCCGACCGACCGCGTTGATTCTCGGAGCGAGTATGAAACCAAGGCTGTGCGTTGTCAGCGGCCTGCCTTCGAGCCCGCACGCGCTCACCAGCGCCCGCAAGCCCACCTTTCGGGTCGCCGCCAGCTCCTGCATACCGTACTTGACAAGCGTACGGTTCTCGCCAAACAGTGGAACGACGTCGCCGACCGTGCCGAGGGCAACCAAGTCGAGAAACCTTGTCCTGAACCTCGTCTCCGAATAGCCCAAATCCCGAACCAGCGCCTGCGCGAACTTGAACGCCACCCCGACCCCGGCTAGATGTTTGAACGGGTAGGTCGAGTCCCGGCGGCGCGGGTTTACCACGGCAGCCGCCCGCGGCAATTCGGGACCCGGCTCGTGGTGGTCGGTAACCACGAGGTCCACTCCCAAATCCAGGGCGTGGCTCGCGGTCTCGCAAGCGGTTACGCCGCAGTCGGCCGTGAGTATCAGTGACACGCCGTCCGCCTTGGCTTCCTTAACAGTCAGAGGCTTAATATCGTAGCCTTCCTTGCGCCGATGCGGAACGCGGGCGACGACATTTGCGTCGAGCGCGCGCAGACACCGGATAAGGAGGGCCGTGCTGGAGATTCCGTCCACATCGTAGTCGCCGTGGACCAGTATCTTCTCTTTGCGCTCCATCGCCTGCCGCACGCGACTTACCGCGCGCTCCATGTCCGGCATGTCGTATGGGTCGTGCATATCGTCGAGCGAGGGGTTCAGGAACTCGGCGGCTTCGCTAACGCTCGCGATCCCTCTGCTGACCAGCAGGCGCGCGAGTAGAGCCGATACGCCCATCTCACGGCTCAGCTCGGCTTGCAGATCGTCATTGTGCTCTCTGGGTGTCCACTTACGTTCCATGTCGGTTGTTTTGGTTGTTAGTTGACGATTGGCGGATGACGATTGACGGTTGTCACAACGCCTCCGGGAACTCCCTCTCCCTGGAAGGGAGAGGGAACCCAAATCCCCCCTCCTCTTAGGAGGGGGTTAGCCCCAATACGGTTCACTTAAGCGGATCCCCCCTCACCCCAACCCTCTCCCGCCCAGGGGGAGAGGGGGACTTGGCGGATGCGCCACGTTAAGTGAACTGTGTTGGGGTTAGCCCGGATTATTCAGCATGCGCGTGTTTTGCCTACACTCCGCGATCACGTCATCATGAGCGCCAGCGAAGGATCTCGTATCACAAAAATACCACGTGAGGTTTGAACAGGCCCCACCTGGCGCAATAGCAAAACAAGATTCTTCTCTTCGTTCAGAATGACAATCTCCGGGGCGTTGTTCGTGAATAATACAGGTTAGGGGGAGGTCACTCATACCTCATCCCTCATCACTCATCACTTAAGAAAACGGCCTGCGGTTTCAATTCGCGTTTGCGTCAACCACAGGCCTCTTCACAGTCCTTGCTCGACCTCCCCGTCTGAAAGGACAGGAGGGCCGGTTAATACCGCCGCTTTTTCTTTTTCGCCTTCGGCTTTGCCTTGTTCCACTGCGTAGCCGTTACGGGCTCTTGCTCTTCGCTTTCAACTTCCCGCTCCGCAACAGGCCGAAGCTCTTTGACCCGCTCGCCGGTCACGAGCGGTCTGTCCTGAACCGCCCGGCGGCTTGCGCCTTTATCGCCGGACAGGTTCTCCCAAACGACCACTAACGGCGTGGCGTTGAAGATGGACGAGTACGTCCCCGATATGATACCGACCAGCAGCGCGGCGATGAAGTGTTTGATAACGGGCCCGCCGAACAACAGGAGCGCAAGGAGGGTCAGCACGACGGTAAACGAAGTGTTTACCGACCGGGCGAACGTCTGCAGAATGCTCCGGTTCGCGAGCTGCTCGAAGCTCTCACCGCGCATCCGGTGTTTCAGGTTTTCCCTGATCCGGTCAAAGACCACAATGGTATCGTGAACCGAGAAACCGATGACGGTCAGCAAGGCAGTGACGAACAGGCTGTCGATCTCCCATCCGAAGAAATGGCCGAATATGGCCGATGCGCCCAGCACTACAAGCACGTCGTGGATCAAGGCAATCACGGCGCAGGTCCCGAACTTCAGGCCATTGAGGAACCCGCCGATGGCGAATCTGAATGATAGATACATGACTATCGCGATTGACGCCAGCGCAACCGCCACAATGGCCTTCGTTGTCAATTCCTTGCTGACGGTCGGCCCGACCTCGGAATACTCCTGGATCTCGAACTCACCGATCCGCTTCTGCAACTCGTTCTGGACGCGCTGCTGTTCCGCGGTCCTGGCGGCCGCGGCTTTCTCCGAGGGAACGTTTTCAGGCACATTGAGCCGTTTCATGCGGATGAAAGCCATGTAGCGCTCCCGCCCTCCCTGTTTCTGCTGTGAAATCAGCGCCTGGCTGCCCGGATATCCAATGGCCTCCATTGCGGACACTATCCTGTCCGAATTGACAGGCTGCTCGAAGGTAACCGTCAAGCTGCTCCCACCGGTGAACTCGATGCTCTTCTTGAGACCACCGCTATACCAGAAAATCAGGCCGGGGATGATGACAAGCGTGCTGAAGATGAAGTAGTATGCGCGCTTTCCGATAATATCGAAATGCCTGCCGCGCCGCGCAATCCACGAGTCACCCAGGCCGAAGAGTCTCCTCCCCGCCGATTCCGACTGCGCCCATTCGGCCCCGACCAGCAGGTGCAGGATTGTGCGCGTGACGGTTATGGCGGTGAACATGCTGATCAGAACACCGATCGCCAGCGTTATCGCAAAACCTCTGACCGGACCGGTGCCGTAGCCGTACAATATCCCGCACGTTATGAGCGTGCACATGTTGGAGTCGAAAATGGACGTGAACGCCCGGCTGAAGCCCGCGTCTATTGCAGCCCTCAGAGTCTTGCCGGACTTCAACTCCTCCTTCAGGCGTTCGAAAATCAGAATATTGGCATCAACCGCCATACCGATCGACAGAATGAAACCGGCCAGACCCGGCAGGGTCATCGTCACGCCGATTCCCTTGAACGCGGCAAACGTGAACAGCGCGTAAAGGCCAAGCGCGATATTCGCTATGACTCCCGGAAGCCGGTAGTAGAGGAGCATGAAGAGAAGGACCAGACCGAGGCCGATTACCCCCGCAAACAAGCTCTGCTGGACCGATTCGCGTCCGAGTGTCGCTTCGACGGTCTGCACCTGGGCTACGTCCAGCGGAACGGGCAAGGCTCCCGCGTTGAGCAGATCGACCAACTCCTGCGCCTCCGAGGGCGTGAAATTGCCCTCTATAATCGGGTTCCCCGGGATGGCTTCATTGATCCGAGGGGCGGTTAGGATAACGTCATCGAGTGTGATCGCCAGGAATTCATGCACGTTCAGGCGCGTAAACTGCGCGAAGATCTGCTGCGCCGGTTTACTGAAGACCAGCGCTACGACCTCCGAGGTACCCTGATTCCCGAGTTGGACGGCTGTCTTGCCCGGCACGAGGTCTCTACCGGTGAGTATGGGCTTGGTATTCTCACCGATAACAAGCTTCTTGATCTCTTTAGGATCGCTGATAGGCTGAGAACCCGGCTTGCGCGTATCGGTGAACGAGTAAACGTTGTCATCCGAGACGCTCATGAGCCATCTGGCGAACTTGTTGCGGCCTCGTCCCTGGGTATCGTTCACGTTCTTAAGGTGGTAGAACTCGAGCGAGCCGGTCTTCTGCAGCAACTCCAGGGCGTGCGCCTTGTCGCGTATCTCCGGAAGCTCAACGACTATCTGGTCCCTGCCCTTGGGATGAACGATGGGCTCGCTCACGCCAAGGCTGTCGACCCTCCTATGCACCGTCAGCACGGCTGCGTTGAGATCGTCTTTGGTGATCTCCTTGCCTTGAACAGACCTGGCTTGCAGGACCACCCGCATCCCGCCCGCGAGATCCAGTCCTCGTTTCATTGGGCGCGCCAACGGCCAAGACTTCGGCGCGAAATCGAAGTACGCAGCCACGACCGCAACACCCAGGATGATCAGGAACAATCGCTGATATTTGGACACTT
Organism: Armatimonadota bacterium; assembly: GCA_030649165.1. Classification (GTDB taxonomy): domain Bacteria; phylum Armatimonadota; class UBA5829; order UBA5829; family JAUSEB01; genus JAUSGG01. The sequence continues at coordinate 11,085 of JAUSGG010000077.1, read as the reverse complement.
ATGATCCTCCCACACATAACGTGGGCTGGCGATCCTGGCGCCAGCCCGCTGCGAAAATGCTTTATGCTAACAGTGATTATATAAGAGCCGCGCGCGCGTGTCAATCTGAGGGAAAGGAGTCGAACGAGTCGGAGGAGTCGGAAGAGTCGAACCAGTCGCCTGTCTCACCCCTACGAACCTGCAAACCTTAGGACCCTGGAACCCTGAAACCCTGGAACCTTGGAACCATTACCTTATGGCAAGACTCTGGCGCTGACGACTTTGGGCGCGGCCGGCATCTCTCCGGTGTTCAACAGGTCCACCAACTCCTGCGCCTCATCGACCGTAAATTTGCCTTCTATGACGGGGTTCCCGGGAATGGCTTCGTTGATCCTCGGCGCGGTCAGAATCCTGCCGTCCAGCGTGACCGCAAGAAACTCGTGCACGTTCCGTCGCGTAAACTCCGCGAACCTGCTCTGCGCCTGGGGCGTAAAGGTCAAAGCCACTAGAACACTAGCGCTCTGGCCGGAATGTTGAACTGTGTTCTTCCCAGGCACGAGGTCTCGGCCTGTCAGTATCGGCTGGGTATTCTCACCGATCACAAGCTTCTTGATCTCCGCAGGATCGGTAACGGGCGGAGAACCCGGCTTGCGCGTGTCGGTGAACGAATAGTCGTTGTCGTCCGAGACGCTCATTATCCATCCTGCGAACTTGTTGCGGCCTCGAGCTGCCACGTCGTTAACGGTCTTCAGGTGGTAGAACTCGAGCGATCCGGTCGCCCCGAACACGTTCCGCGCGCGGCGGAGGTTCTTGGTCCCGCCAACGTCGACCACAAACGTGTCCCGCCCTCGCCTGGTAACCCTGACGTAAGACGCGCCGGAGATCATCTTGCCGCGCCTTTCGAAGACCGTTTCAACCGCATTCAGCGTTGCGGCGTCTAGCGACCCGCCAGGCAAGGGCTTCACCTGCACGACCACCCGCACCCCACCTCGCGGACGCCCCGTGATCAACTGGTACATGCGCCCGCAGCCCGCAACACTGACGACAAACGATCCCGCCGAGAGGAAAAGAAGCAATCTCGCTAACCACCGCACGCGCATGTACATTTTCAGCCTCCACTAACCACGAACCACTAACCACTAATTCTAAGCCTCGCGAACCGCAGCTTCCCGGCCCGCAGGATTTGGCCGTCCCTGATCTCCATCTCAGCGTTCACATCGCTAATCCGTTCGCCGTCGATAGTTACCCCGCCCTGCTCGACCAGTCTTCTCGCCTCTCCATTCGACTTGGCCATCTCCGCGGCGGTGAGCAGACGGACGATCCAAATTCTGCCGTCGCGGAACTGGTCGGATGGGATGGAGACCTCCGGCATCTCGGTGGGAATCTCGCGCTGGCTGAAAACCCGCTCGAACTCCTCGCGCGCCGACTGGGCCGCTTCTTCGCCGTGGTAGATGCGCGTTATCTCGGAGGCAAGGCGTTTCTTGGCGTCCATCGGATGGATCTGTCCGCTCTCGATGCCGCGCACGATCGTCTCTACCTCAGTCGCCTGCATCCCGGCGGCCAACTCGAAGTACGCCGGCATAACTTCGTCCGGTATGGACATCGCTTTCCCGAACATATCCTTCGGCGACTCGGTTATCCCGATGTAATTGCCCAGCGATTTGGACATCTTCTGCACGCCGTCCAGGCCCGGAAGAAGCGGCATAAACAGGCCCACCTGAGCCTCCTGCCCGTGCGATTCCTGCAGGTCCCGGCCCATCAGTATGTTGAACTTCTGGTCCGTGCCGCCGATCTCGACATCGGCTCTGACCTCCACCGAGTCCAGCGCCTGGGCTATCGGGTACATCAGCTCATGAAGGCCGATCGGCCTCTCTTCCGCAAGCCGCTTCTGGAAATCGTCTCTCTCCAGGATTCGGGCAACCGTGACCCTGGACGTTTCCGTTACCACATCGCCGAAGGTCATTTTGCCAAGCCAGTCGCCGTTAAAGGTGAGCGTAGTCTTCGAGCGATCGAGGATGATCCAGAACTGGGCAGTGAACGTTTCGGCGTTTGCGCGTATCTGCTCAGCGGAGAGCATCGGCCTGGTCTCGGATTTGCCGGAGGGGTCGCCTATACTTGCGGTGAAATCGCCGACGATCAGGACCACCTCGTGGCCGAGGTCTTGCAGTTGTCGCATCTTCCGCAGCGGGACCGCGAAACCCAGGTGGATGTCAGGCGCGGTCGGGTCGATGCCCAGCTTGATGCGAAGAGGGCGGTTCTCGCGCTCCGATTTCGCCAGCTTCCGCTTCAGCTCGTCCTCAGGCACGATCTCGACCGCGCCGAGTTTTATGATCTCGAATTGTTCGTCAACGCTCTTGCGCAAATGAACTGTACCCCTGTGTGGTTTGGACGGCTTATCGTAGCACGGGCAAAGGAGGGTGTCAAACGGAGGGTTATGAGGCAGGAGCATCGTTTGTACCCATTGGCAGAGATGGACCTCCTAACCCCCTCCCACGGGAGGGGGAACCTACCCCTCTCCTTTCAGGGGAGGGTTGGGGTGGGGTTCAGACGCTCTTTTACAAACGATGCTCCTGGGTTATGAGGTTCATGGGGTTTGTGAGGTTTGTAAGGTTTATAGGATTCCAGGGTTTCAGATCTCCGAGGTTCATAGGCTGCGGGTCTCCGACTCCTTCGACTCTTCCGACTCGCCCGAATTCGCCTGTTGCAGCGCCATGCGATACGTGTTATAATGACCCGTCAAGCTATCACAAACACATCGAATCAAATAAGGTGAGGACGCTGGGCCGGCCACGGCCAAAGGGCGTCCTTCCTTCCCGCTCCAGGCGAACTGGGGCCGATAGCCCGAGGGGAGGTGAGTTGCAATAAGAGATTACGAAGCAGTATACATCGTTGACCCCCTGCTCGACGACGAGCAAACACAGCCGATCATATCCAAGTACAGACAGCTTATTGCCGACAACGGCGGTGAAGTTGTCGCCATCGATAAGTGGGACAAGCGGCGGCTGGCGTACGAGGTCAAGGGCCGAACTGAAGGCATCTACATCATAATGAACTTCAAAGGCGAGCCCGCCACGGCAGCCGAACTCGAAAGAGTGATGAGACTCAGCGAGGATGTGCTCCGGCACATCATCGTCCGGGACGAGACCCCGCCGCAGCCCAAGCCGCAGGAGCAGACAGCAGCCGCGAAGCCCACGGTAGAGGAACCCGCGGCTACGGAGCCCGCGGCAGAGGAGCCATTGGCGGAAGAGACGGCAGCGGAGGAACCTGAGGTAGAGGAGCTACCGGCGGAAGAGCCCGCGTCGGATGAGCCGACGGCGGAAGAGCCTGCAGGGGGAGAATCTGCCGAAGCGGAGACCGAAGCCGCGGAGCCTGAAGCCTGACGCCTGAATGCTCACATCGGATAACTGGCCCGTGGCGCCGCCTTCGACAAGGCCGGCGGCGCCGACCGGCGATAAGCTGGGAGGAATGGCATTATGATGAACGTAGTTGTGTTGATTGGCAGATTGGCGAGTGACCCGGAGTTGAAATACACGCCCAGCGGAGTGGCCGTCGCCACTTTCCGCATAGCGGTAGACAGGCGCCCGACTGCTGAAGGCGTCAAGGAAGCTGACTTTATCAACATAGTCGCCTGGAGACATTCGGCTGAGTTCGCGGCGAACTATCTGACCAAAGGAAGGCTCGTAGCGGTGGAGGGCCGACTCCAGATTCGAAAATGGGTGGCGCAGGACGGCAGTAAGAGAAGCATGGCCGAGGTCGTAGCGAACGATCTGAGGGGCCTGGACCGGCCGAAAGAACCTGGCCAGGGCGGAGCGCCGCCACCTACAGACGAAGCCGCGGCGACGGCGGACGCTGCCGCGCCCGTGGCGGAAGACTTCGACCCGTTTGCGGACGAGTAGGCTGTTACACGCCACGCGCTGTTACAGCGGAGGATAATGTATGCAGAGAAAAGTGAATAAGTTCAGGAGAGTGCGGCGCAAAGTCTGCACTTTCTGCGTCGAAAAGACAACTCACATAGATTACAAGAACGCGGGAAAACTGCGGAGATATGTGTCGGACCGCGGCAAAATACTTACCCGCAGGACCACCGGTACTTGCGCCTCGCATCAGCGGGCCTTGACACACGCGATAAAGCGCGCGAGAGAGATCGCCTTGCTGCCGTTTACGGCGGAGTAACGGGAATACGCGAACGCAATCCCCTCTCCCTATGAGGGAGAGGGTTAGGGTGAGGGTGGAAGGTCTTGCACAAAAGCCCTGCCGATCTTGAAGCCGGAAAGTTCAACCCTCACCTCAACACTCTCCGTTCCAGGGAGAGGGAGGATCCCGCCACATTAACTCGGAGGCTGAATGCTCTACCTGATAATCGGTATCATCTTCGTGGCTCTCGTGTTCGACTACATCAACGGGTTTCACGACGCCGCCAACTCAATCGCGACGGTAGTCGCCACGAAGGTGCTCCACCCTAGGTACGCGGTCATGTGGGCCGCGTTTTGGAACTTCATCGCGTTCATCTTTTTTGGCGTTCACGTGGCAAAGACCATAGGCAAAGGGGTTATACAGCCGGACGCGGTTACAGTGTACGTCATCCTCGCCGGGCTCGTTGGAGCCATTCTTTGGGACATCATAACGTGGTACTTCGGTCTGCCGACCAGTTCCTCACACGCTCTGATAGGCGGATTCGTGGGCGCCGCGCTGATAAAGTCTGGTTTTGCGACGGACATCCTGATCGCAAAAGGCCTTTACAGGATACTGTTGTTCATCGTGCTATCTCCGATCATCGGCTTGCTCCTTGGGTACATCAATATGGTAATCATCATGTGGATATGCCGCAAGAAGATGCCGGGACGTGTCGGCAGATGGTTCCGCTCCCTCCAGCTTGTATCCGCCGCGGCCTACAGCCTGGGGCACGGCATGAACGACGCGCAAAAGACGATGGGGATAATCTGGATACTCCTTATGACTGGAGGTTATCTAAGCAACTCCGCTGACTTGCCGCTTTGGGTGGTCCTGTCGTGCCATGCTGCTATCGCGCTCGGCACGCTGAGCGGCGGATGGCGGATAGTGAAGACGATGGGACTGGGTATCACCAAACTCAGACCCGTGGGAGGATTCGCCGCCGAAACGGCTGGAGCCATCACTCTTATCGGTCTCTCGATGAATGGTATCCCGGTCAGCACAACGCATACCATCACCGGCGCGATTGTCGGCGTAGGCGCAACAAATCGTTTGTCCGCCGTGCGGTGGGGCGTGGCCGGCAGAATTGTGTGGGCGTGGATTCTCACCATTCCCATGTCCGCTCTCATTGCCGGCCTGACCTATCTCGCGATCAAACCGTTCATCTAGTATCACCCGGCGGCGCGTCAGCTGCGGAAAACCGAACACTGAACACTCAACACGGGGGATCACACAATGGCTATTCGCTTGATACCAAAGGATGAGAACTTTTTCCTGATGTTCGACGAGCAGGCGGAGAACGTCGTCGAGGGCGCCCGGCGTCTGGTGGACCTGATGTCCGACTATTCCGACGTGGAACAGAAAGTCCGGAAGATCAGCAGCGTCGAGCATAGCGGCGATGAGATCACTCACGCGATAGTAGAGAAACTCAACAAGACGTTCATAACGCCGTTCGACCGCGAGGACATTCACGAACTGAGCTCCGGGCTGGACGACATCCTCGACTACATCGATGCGATTGTGCGCCGGATGGCCCTCTACGGGGTGTCGGCGCCCACCGAGGAAGCCGTTCATCTGGCCAATATCATCCTCCGCAGCGCGGAGGAAACCGCTGAAGCCGTAACTGAGTTGCACAACTTCCGCAAATCCGGACATATCAAGAAGCATTTTATCGAGATCCACAGATTGGAGAACGAGGCCGACCAGATCAGCCGGACGGCGATAGCAAAGTTGTTCGAATGCGAGAGTGACGCCAAAGAGATCATCAAGTGGAAAGAGCTTTATGAGTATCTCGAAACCGCGATAGATAAGTGCGAAGACGTCGCGAATATCATCGAGGGAGTCGTTCTCAAGAACGCATAGCGGACCCCAACCCAACCCTCCCCTGAATGGGGATGGAGCGACTTGTCCCCCCTCCTCTTGGGGTTAGGGGGAGGTCAACAAACCGGGCCCCGACCATTCAGGGCAAGGGACGATGAGCGAATTCTAACTTCCAACTTCTAACTTCTATTTCGAAGGAGACGCGATGGATCTTCAGCAGCTCAAACGCGAGTTTGTGAATCCCTCCAGTGACTACCGCCTGGCCCCCTTCTGGTTCCTCAACCACGACCTCGAAGATGACGAACTGCGCTGGCAGATCAACGAAATGCACGAAAAAGGCGTTGACGGCTTCATCCTTCACGCGCGGCACGGCCTGATCACCCCTTATATGTCCGATGAATGGATGGACCGCATCGAGACGTGCATTGAGGAAGCCGACAAGCTGAGGATGAAAGCATACCTGTACGATGAAGACAACTGGCCCAGCGGGCCGGTAGGCGGGCAGCTCATCGAGCAGTTCCCGGAGTACCGGATGACCGGGTGCGCTCTGTCGATGGAGTTCGACGTCAGCGGAGGTGAGCCGCTCGAAGCATCCATCGAACCGGAAGATGGCCTGATTGCCGTTGTCGCGGCGCCGACGCAGGATGGTCAGCTTGTGGGACTCCCCACGAGCGCGGTCGCGGTCACGTCGCGCGTTTCCAACGGTAAGCTCGCATGGGATGTGCCCGAAGGCGAGTGGAAGGTAATGGTCTTTACCCGGCGAATTCTGAGGGGCAATACGTTCGTCGGTGGGTACCTCGACACGCTGAACATGGACGCGGTGGCCAAGTTCATCGAGATGACCCACGAGAAATACACGTCGCGGTTCGCCGACTACTTCGGCGGGACGGTGCCCGGCATCTTCACCGACGAGCCGGCAATGAACTATCACGACCACCAAGTTCTGCCGTGGACGCCGTCGCTGCCGTCGGAGTTTGCCGCGAGGCACGGCTACGATCTTACGTCCGCGCTGCCGGCCGTGTTCAGAGACGCGGGTCCTCAGAGCGCGCAAATCAGGTGCGACGTTCACGACACCACCACCCATCTCTACGAGCAGGCGTTTTTCAAGCAGATTTACGATTACTGCGATTCCGTGCGGCTGAAATCCATCGGCCACGTGATGAACGAGGCTGAGTTGTACGAAATGTCCCGGCGGCAGGGCGACTTCTTCCGCGGAGCGCGATATATGCACTACGGCGGCGTTGATTTCCTCACGTCGCTCACGTGGCCCGACTTGCGGGACGTCCACAGCCTGAACAATTTGGTCGGTCCGAAACTCGCGTCATCCGCCGCGCACATCTACGGCAAGCCGCGCGTGATGAGCGAAGCGTTCGGAGTGGCCGGCGGATGGGGCGTTGACCTGCGCCTTCTGAAACGGCTGACGGATTGGCAGGTCGCGTTGGGAGTCAACCTGTTCGAGCCGCATGCTTTCTACTATTCGATACAAGGTCACCGCAAGTGGGAGTGCCCGCCCGGCGAATTTTACCAGTCGCCCTTCTGGCCCTACTACAAGAGCTTTGCCGACTACGCGGCGCGTCTCTGCAATATCTTCGCCGGCGCGGATCATATTGCCGACGTGGCGGTCGTCCTGCCGGTCCGCGCGCTCTGGGCCGCGCGGGGGCCGGGCTTCAACAATGACACCAGACGTGTAGTCGATGTTTTCATCCGGTTGACCGCCGCCCTGCTGCGAGCAGGTTACGACTTCGAGATCATACCCGAGGAAGAGCTGATCGAAAATATGGATTCGCTCGATCTGGAGCATTTCGTCAGCGGCGAATCTTACAAAGCGCTCATCTTCCCCGCGCCGGATGTAATGCTCGATGAAACCGTTAGCTTCCTGAACGAATGCGTGGAGGATTCCGTCCCCGTCATATTCGCGAACAACGCCCCCGAACAGATCGTGGTCCGATGTTCCAAGGACTGGAATTGCGGCGCGGATGCCGCCGGCTCTCTGCCGCCGATGGCCGCGACCTCGGTTGACGCGCTGGCCGAGGCCGGCCCGCTTGCACTGGATTCGCCGCGGAACGGGGAGGAAGATGCCCTGGTCCTTCTGCTGGAGGGCGTCGAAGGCGCCGATCTTGAAAAGCTCACCAAAGCCGTCTCAAAGCTGCTCAACGATGCGCTAAGCGCCGACGTTATCGTGAGACCTCGCGGCGAAGCGCAGCCTTACGTGGGAGACATTATTCACGCCCACTACGGCAAGGGCGAGATCGACTTTTACCTCTTCGTCAACACTTCCGAGACCGAGAGCTATTCGACGCGCATTGAACTCGACACTTTCGGAATACCAAGTTTGTGGAGTCCCCTGACTGGTCGGATCGAGCGGTTCGAGGACTATGAGTCCATCGGGGACAGGCTGGCGGTCAACCTGGACTTCGCTCCGACTCAATCATACCTCGTAGGCGTGACCGCGGAGGACATATCCGAATCCGCCGCGCCGGCAAGACCGCGGGCTCCGAGGGAGACGGCCACGCTTTCTGACGAGTGGACTTTCCGGGCGCTGTCCGGGAACGCATTACCCATATCCGAATGGAAGTGCTCATTTGAAGCAGAACCGGGCGTTTTCGTTCCGTCGGCCGGCGCCAGATACGCGGCCGAGTTCAGGTGTGAGGCAAAGCCCTCACGATTGATAATGCTCGTGGACGGCCTGGTCATCGAGAATATCTGGCGCCGTTCGACTCCGCTTCCGGTGAGGATTTCCCTGAACCAACGTGATATCACGGCCTTTGAACGTGGAAGCTATCTCGACCATCTGATATTGGAGGCCGATGTATCCGAGGCGGTCAAAGATGGCAAGAACGTCATCGAGATTCACTGCCCGACCGCCCTTTCCGGAACGGGCGCGCTGCGGAACCCGGTCATTCTCATGGGGGATTTCGGCATTCGCGAGGACGGCGGCTGGGTTATTGGCGCGACGCCGCAGAGCATCAGGACCGGCTCCTGGGCCGAACAGGGATTCCCGTTCTACTCCGGCATCGGAGAGTACGGACAGACGGTGGAGCTTCCTCCGGATTTCCGAAAGGCGACGCTGCGGATGGACAAACCGGCCGACATGGCGGAGATCGTGGTCAACGGAGTTCCCGTGACGGCCCTGCTCTGGGAGCCGTGGGAAGCCGATATCACCCGGTTCGTCAAACCCGGCAGGAACGAGATCACCGTCAGAGTTGCCAACTCGCTGGAGAATCTTCTGCTGCGGAGGACCAAACCGTCGGGGATATTGGGCAGCGTCCGGATCGACCTCGAGTAGACGCGACACAGGCGACACCAACCTCCCCCTAACCCCCTCCTAAGAGGAGGGGGGACCCCCTCTCCTTATAGGAGAGGGATGGGGTGAGGTCTTGCTTGGTGTTGGACTTTGTCTGGTTCCTGCTAATCCGGCAAGCGGGAAACTTCGTCTTCCGAAACGCCTCCAGGCGGCGGGGGAGCATGAAGCGGCGGGATCGGAGCCGGGCTCAGTGGCTGCATCGTCTCCCCGGACGACTGGCGGGCCGGCCTGAAGCTCTCGACGAACCGCTTGAAAACCATCCCGGTGACATTCGCGTCCTGCCCGCTGACGTCCGTCAGATTCAGCATCCACACTTCCCGATTGTCGACGAGCAGTGTCCGATGGATCACTCGTTTTGAACCGGAGCGTCCGGAGATTGTCTTGAAGCCTTCGATGCCGTTTATGCTTGCGCGGTCCCATTTCAGGAGATACGGATTGTACTTGGCGAACTTGTCAGGCGAGCCCGGCTGGCGCAGCCTCATGTGACGCACGTTTATCGCGTAATACGGTTTGCCTCCGACTGTTTGCGTGAATGCGATCCAGAAGACGCCGGGGCCTTTTGGCCTCATGTGGGACGTTTCGTTTCTCACTTGCGCCGTGCCGGGATAGTCGGCCGCAAAGCCGTACTTTTCATTCGAATAGGTCTTCCATGCGACCGCGGCAGGGCTGGGCGCAGGCGGTTTCGCAACGCTCGGCGCGGGCGGCTTCGGCGGCGAAGGCGGCTTGACAGCCGGCGGCTTCACGGCCGGCGAAACGGAAGGCTTGGGCGCGGGCTTCGTCGGGGGTCTCGTGGCGGGCGGAGCAGGAGGCTTCGCGGCGGGAATCGCCGGCGGCTTCGCGGCCGGTGGAACAGGAGGCTTCGCGGCGGGAATCGCCGACGGCTTCACGGCCGGTGGAACAGGAGGCTTCGGTCCCAGGGGCGCTTGGGCCACCACAGAAGGTTTCGGGGTGGGCGGCTTACCGGTCGTCGAAGCGGCGCCGGGTCGAGCGGGAGGTATCTTCGCCAATACCGGAGGCTTGGCTGCCGGTGTCGTAGTCTTGCGGGCGACAGGAGCCGGTTTTGACGCGGCCGCGGGAAGCTTGATCGCAGGTTTGCTCGCGCTCGTTGGCGGTTTCGGGGCCGGCGGGGGGGGGACTGCGACCGGGGTCGGCGGCGCGGCGGGCGCCTTGTTCTCAACAGCCACCTTCACCTCTGCCGTCCATACCTCCTCGCCCGCTGCGTTGCTTGCAATCGACTTCACGAGGTATTCGCCGTCCTCCACGGAGGTCGTGTCCCATTCAACTCTGTACGGCGCGGTGGTCGTTGCGCCCAGCCCGTTTCCGTTCAGGTAGAAAATCACTGACGCGGCGCCGGCCGTCTCCGGCACATTCGCGCGAACAGCAACTGAACCCCTGACCGGCAGGGTCCTGGAGTAGCCGGGGCCGACCATGATAACTTTCTTTACAGCAGAAGCCGCCTCCTCGGCCGCAAAGACAGGGACGGATAACGACAAAACAACTGCGGCGGCAGCAATGATTCCAGACACGCCGCTCCGGAGTAGAGACATAAACTGGTCCCCCTTGATAGGAAAAATGCTGGTATGCCGGGCTAATATCCGGCCTCGGGAGCTTGTACTCTCCCGGCAATTATACCAGACCCGCTGCAAGAATCCAAGCAGTCCCAATTCGCCGGTGGTGTACTATGTGAGTGTGTAAATTGGAAAGGGAGTATCCTTTCAGTTAGTGAAACTACTGTGCTTAGGCACAGAAAGGAGACTCCCTTGGAGATAGTAGCGCTGGAGAGAATGTTTGAGCAACTGCGGGACTGGGGT
>JAUSGG010000056.1 GCA_030649165.1 Armatimonadota bacterium | reverse complement strand
GCCCTGGAGGACGTCATTCCGAGGAGGAACGACGAGGAATCTGCTTTTTCCGGAACTTGCCACAGCAAAAGCAGATTTCTCGACTCCGCTCCGCTCCGCTCCTAAGAAAGCGCCCCGTTTCGGGATTTCCGGGTTGGGACCGGAAGCTGTCCGCTATAGCACGCGTATGGCGCCCAACCCTCAAATCCCGAAACAACGGTTACGCTCGTCGTCTCCCGATAGTGAGCAGCGAAGAGAGTCGTACTCACCAAGCCTGAACTCTTACCCTTCGACTCCAATGTATTGACTATCTCCCCGAATATGCTACGATATACGGTATACGGGCTGAATGTCGATTAGAGAGAAAAGATGAACGGACAACTCACGACTCGAGTCCCTTACCAGATAAAACTTCCGATCTTCGAAGGCCCGCTGGACCTGCTCCTTCACCTGATCCGGGAAAGCCGGATCGACATATACGACATCCCGATAGCCAGCGTTACCGACCAGTATCTACAGTACCTCGACGTTATGGAGGCCCTCGACCTCGAAATCGCGGGCGACTTCATCGTTATGGCCGCTACGCTGATCGAGATCAAGTCCAAAATGCTCCTGCCGCCGTCTCAGTCCGACGAACAGGATGAAGAGGAAGGCGTCGATCCGCGCGCCGAACTCATCGAGAGGCTTGTCGAGTATCAGAAGTACAAGGAAGCCGCGGCGATATTCCGCGAATGGGAAGAGGAGCGGCAGAAGCTGTTCGGGCGCGGCGCCGAAACCGGCCTCGAACTGCCCCTGCTCCTCGAAGATGTCTCCTCCGTTGACCTGCTGTCGGCCCTTCGCCGGCTTCTGGCGGACGTGGGCGAAGGCGAGGAAGAGGTCACCAGCATCCAGCGGCGGAAGATCACCGTTCGCATGAAGATGAGCGAGATTTGGCGGAAGATCAAGAACAGCGACCAGGGAGTCCTGTTCGAGGAACTCTTTGAAGTCCCATCCCGCTATGAGATCGTTATGACTTTCCTCGCGGTGCTCGAACTCCTGCGCCTGCGCAGAATCAAGGTCCGCCAGCGCAAATCGTTCGGCTCCATCGAAATCCACCGGAGCGCGGAGTCGGAATAGGCATGGAAACAGAAAACAACGCGCTGCGCAACGGAGAGCTGAAATCCGCTGTCGAATGCCTCCTGTTCGTTTCCACGGAACCCGTCTCAGTGAAGGAAATGGCGGCGGCCCTTCAGATAGAAGAGGACCAGTCCCAGGTCGAGCTCGCCGTCGAAGAATTGCGCCAGGACATGGCGGGCCGCGGCGGACTCCAGATAGTCCGAGTGGCCGGCGGATACCAAATGTGCACCCGGCAGGAGTACTCCGAATGCGTCACCCGCCTTCTTTCACCCAGTAAACACAAGCTTTCACGCGCGGCGCTGGAGACTCTGGCCGTAATAGCCTACAGGCAGCCCGTCACGCAGCCGGAGATCGAGGCGGTCCGTGGGGTAAACGTCGATGGCGTGATGAAGACCCTTACGGACCACAACCTGATTCGTGAGGTCGGACGCAAACAGAGCCCGGGGCGGCCCATTCTCTACGCCACCACCCGCGAGTTCCTGCAGCGTTTCGGCTTGAACGATATTCACGACCTGCCTGACGTCGATGGGCTGGGCGCGGAGCCGGAGGACGGCGGTCAGCAGTCGTTGTTCGAGCCGGCCGAGGCCCCTGCGCAGGAGCCTGTCGAGTCGGCTGATACTCTTCGCGAAGCCTTCGCCGAGGCCGAGGGTTCCCACGCGGAAGGACCTCGTCCCGAGCCCTGGATGGGAGAGAACGTAATCCCCTCTCCCTTGATGGGAGAGGGTTAGGGTGAGGGTGATCCTGCTCAAACACCTGAATCGCCTTGGGCGCAAGCAAACCGCGCTGCTTGCAACCGGCATTCTCGTCCTTTCCGTCCCTTGCTTCTTGTCTTCACAAGGTCTGGCCCTCGATTCAAAGCAGGAGCTGACCATCGAGCTGCCGCCGCCTAGTACGAACGAACGAGCGCCGACGCGAGCGCCGACTGTGGGGGCCAAAAGCGCAATACTGGTGGACGCCGCGAGCGGCCAAATCCTTTTCGAGAGAGACGCCCGCCGCCGCAGGCCGATGGCCAGTACCACGAAGATAATGACGGCCGTCCTGTTTCTGGAGCATTGCAAGAACCTGAAGGAAATGGTGACCGCCAGCAAGAAGGCCGCATGCACCGACAACAGCTCACTGCACCTCAAGGTGGGGGAGCGGATCACGGCGCGCAACTTGCTCTATGGAATGCTCGTACGCTCCGCGAACGACGGCAGTGTGGCGGCCGCCGAACACGTTTCCGGTTCCTGCGCGGCTTTCGTACAGTCGATGAACAAGAAAGCCAAGTCCCTTGGCGCGCTCGACACGCATTTCGTCAATCCGCACGGCCTGCACGATCCTAACCACTACTCGACCGCCTACGATCTGTCGCTGCTCGCCCGACGAGCTATTGAGTTCGGGGCGTTCAACGAGGTAGTGCGCACTCGGAAGGCCACGATCGAACGTTCCAAGAACAAGAAGGATCTGGTCTTGTTCAACTATTCCAAGTTCCTCAAGCGATACGCCCGCGCCGATGGCATCAAATCCGGTTATACGAAACAGGCCGGTCGCTGCTACGTCGGCTCCGCGACTAAAGACGGGTGGAGGCTGGTCTCGGTGGCGCTTGCAAGCCCCAACGTCGCGGACGACACAATCGCGCTGATGGACTACGGGTTCAACAATTTCAAGCCGGTGATCGTGGCGCGCCGGGGCGAGGTGGTCGGCTCGGCGGCGGTGAAAGGCGGCGCGGCCGCGACCGTGCCCGTGACGGCGGAGTCCGAGCTTCACGCCATCGTCAAACCGGGAGAAGAACGGAAGGTGACTTCCCGGCTGGACGCGGCGGAGGCCCAGGCCCCCGTTCGGCGCGGGGACAGAATGGGAACTATGTTCGCGCATGTTGACGGCAAGCAGGTGGCCGCGGTTCCCATCCGGGCGGATGCCGATGTCGGCGTCAGCCTCGTCGGGATCGCCTTCCCGTGGCTCAGGAACGGTTTTATACTCTTAATCGGCATAATGGTGAGCAGAAAGTATGGAGCAGCGACTGCAAAAAGCTCTGGCCGCCGCCGGCGTCGGGTCTCGCAGGAAGTGCGAGGAGTTGATCGCCGCCGGTAGGGTCTCGATAGACGGTGAGATCGTCACGGAGATGGGCTTGAAGGTGGATGCGAAGAAGTCGGTCGTCACCGTCGATGGCCGGCCCGTCAAGCCGCCTCCCGAAAACGTCTACATCGTGCTGAACAAGCCCCGCGGATACACGAGCACCCGCCGTGATCCACATGCCAAACACACAGTCATGGAGCTATTGAGAGACGCCCCCGCTCCCGTATACCCCGTGGGCAGGCTGGATGTGGACAGCGAGGGGCTGCTCATCCTGACGAACGACGGCGATTTCACACATCATCTCACGCACCCGTCGCACGAGGTTCCGAAGACCTACGTGGCCGACGTCCGCGGCAGGCTTTCCTATCTCGATTTGCGCGCGCTGGCGGAGGGCGTGATGCTGGAGGACGGCAAAACGGCCCCGGCCGAGGCAAGAGTCCTCAGCTACGACCGCCGGACCGCCGTGAACAGGATCGAACTGACAATACACGAAGGCCGCAAGCGGCAGGTCCGCCGTATGTTCGACGCGATTAACCATCCACTGCAGCGACTTGTGAGAACGCGCATCGGCAGCCTGACATCGGATGAGCTCGAACCCGGCCAGTGGCGGCCTCTCACCAGCCGCGAGGTATCTTCCCTTCTCAGGTCGGTTCAACCGAGACCGCGGCAGACCAGGCGGCCAGGGCGCAGCTTGCGGAGTCGGGCGTAAGGCGCTATATTGGCCGCGGGAGATATTCGGTATGCGATATACAGCGATAGTCGAGAAAGGACGTGAGTCGGGCTTCGTGGCTTACATCCCTGCCTTGAAAGGCTGCGTCTCCCAAGGCCCCACTCCCGACGCCGCCATGCGGAATCTCAAAGAGGCCGCGGAAGCGTATATAGAGGCGCTGCTAGAGGAACCACCCGCCGTGGCGCGGCCCCGAACTCCCTCTCCCTGGAAGGAAGAGGGCTGGGGTGAGGGTTGAAGCTATCGGATAGTGTCCCAGTGAACAAATCCCACGCAATCTCCTGCCCCGACATATCCGGCCTGAAGCCTCTTCCCCGTGACTTCTACCTCCAGGACACAATCGAGGCCGCCAAAGCCCTCGTCGGCAAGCTGCTCGTCCACTGCTCGCCCGAAGGGATCATCTCAGGCCGCATAGTCGAAACCGAAGCCTATCTTCGAGACGACCCCGCCTGCCACGCCTCCAGAGGAATGACCCAGCGCAACAGGGTGATGTTCGGCCCGCCCGGCCACGCGTACGTGTACTTCACATACGGAATGCACTTCTGCATGAACGCGGTCACGCAGCCGGAAGGCATCGCCGAGGCCGTGCTTATCCGCGCATTGCAGCCGCTCGAAGGTATGGAACTGATGCGCCGAAACAGGAAGGGCGCACGAGACCGCGACCTCTGCAGCGGACCGGGGAAACTGACGCAGGCGCTCGGCATCATCCGGGGCCACAATGGGGTGGATTTGACGGATAGTTGCCTCATAATCGCCGATGATGGAGAGAAGCAGGGTGAGCTCGTGCAGGCGACGCGTATCGGGATCAAAGAGGCGGCAGATAAGCCCTGGCGGTTCTACTCCCGGCGGTACGCGGAGTGGGTTTCGCGGGTTGACAGGGAATATAGATAATAGCTATAATATAGCAATTAGCCACTTGCCTGGAAGAGCGTCGAATCGCCAGCAGGCAGAGAGTGTCGGTATGACAAACGTAACATCAAAGGAAGCTCAGAACCACTTCGGCGAGCTGATAGACACGGCGCAGCGCGAACCCGTCACGATCAACCGGCGGGGGCGGCCCGTGGCGGTCGTGCTCTCAAACGAGCGTTACAAAGAGCTCGAGGCGCTGGAAGACGCGCTGTGGGCGGCGCGAGCGCGGCACGCCGCGGAGAGCGGGTTCCTAAGTCCGGAGGAGAGTATGAGCTTCATCAGGAGCATGTTGAATGCCGACACCGAGTCTGTCTCGTAAGGCCCGTGAGTTCATCGAGAAGATGCAGCACAAGCACGCGAAGCAGGTGTTGCTCAAAATCCTCGACCTCCGCGGGGACCCAAATCCGCCCGACTCGCGAAAGGTGGAAGGCGCCGATGAAGGCTACCGCCGCGCCGACATCGGTGAGTATCGGATCATATATCGAGTTGCCGGCGACATCTTGGAAGTCCTTCTTGTAGGCAAGCGCAACGATGATGAGATCTACCGGATGCTTTCGCGTCGGTGACCGTGGTTACTGCAGCGGGGTTATGTCTGTCTGCGACCTTGGCCAAATCACGGCCTTGCCGTCCGTATCGAGAGAGGACACGCCTGCAACCGAAACGTAGCCCTGGCTCGGAATCGATATCGCCGTCTTTGTCCCCGTCAGCTTAACCTTGATTCCTTCGGGTATCGAGCCATCGTTGAGGTAGAAGAAAGCGCCGCCGGGATCGGGATTCTCCACCTTGCCGACGGTCATCACCAGGCTTCCCACGTTGTTCGCTCCGACTCCGCCCGAACCCGGAATAGTCCCGTTGTCGGCCCCGCCGATGGACATGTTGTTGAGCGTAAATGGCTTCAGACACGGGTCCGTGAGCAGCTTCTGGCCCGTGCCCGTGACCGAAAGCGCGGCTATCGACCGCTCATGCCCCGTCTTGCCCAGAATACCGTTGATCGTCACGATCTGCCCCACGGTCACCGGCTCCGTCGACTCCACCCTCAATCCGTTTATCCGCCCCTCGGTCTGCACGTAGAAGCACTCCTGGTAGATCGACGTGACGACGCCTCCGGCCACGTTGACGGTCCTTCCGTCAAGCAGCGCGCTGAGGTCGGACAGAGAAAGAGGAGAGCCGTTTGCGACTGAAGCCGTCACCGGCGGCGAGAAATGCCTGACTCCGTCGTGGGAGAAAGCCGCGTAGTAAATCGTCGCGCCGAGCGGGGCCGCGGTGTGGATGAAGCTCGAGTATCCATTCGGGCTTCCTGCCTGATCGCCGACCAAAATCCCGTCTATGGGGCTGGTTGGAGCCCTGTCAGTTCTGTACACGATATAGGCTCCGTTGCAGGCCGCATCCGGCGGGTTGGTCCAGGAGAGCATCACATTGCCACCGTTCAGGCTCGCAGCGAGGTTGCTCACTCTGTCCGGAGAGATCTCTGCTCGGATTACGGCCTTGCCGTCGAACGGATAGGGATTCCAATATCGCCCGTCCGGGTTCCAGCCCCACTCCCCGTAGAACGGGAACGGCTGCAGGAAGTCCATCGAAAGCGGGCTGTCCAGAATGGCCCTTTTGCCGTTGCAGGTGTACTTGTTGAAGGCCATTATCCCAAGCATGAGGTTCGGGTAGGACGCCCTTCTGCTGTACACCGCGTTAGCCCAATAGTAGATATTCTCCTTGTCGCCGTAAAACTGGCTGTACTCAGGATGGTTGCCGAAGCCGTAAGGGCTCCCGCATGCTTTCTTGCCGTGAGCGATCCAGATATCGAGGCTCGGATAATCCGTCGGGACGTTCCCTGGCGTGCCATACAACCAGTCGAAGATGATGGTCTCGTTGGGCATGGTATCGACCGCGCTCGCCGTGTTCCAGAGGCTCGGGCTCCCGTTCTGATTTGGGTTGAGCATGTCGCCCCAGATGATCGGAGTTACGCCACGGCCGTTGTATAACTCATTTCGGTCCTTGGTGAGGAAATCGCTGTACAGCCAGGCATTGCTGTAAGGCCCGCAGTGCGGGCAGCTATCCCAGCCAAGCTGCCTGAACTCGCTCATGCCGGTCTGAATGTACTGCGTGCCGGTCAAATTTATCAACTCGTTACGAACATCGTTCAGGAAGACGCGAGCGTTCGGGTTTCGGAAGCACAGGTCGTTTGGCTGCCCGATCGCCAGTGACTGGTTCTCGCGCCAGTCGCTGTGCACGCTGCCGTCCGTCCCAAAAACGGACACGTCCGGGCCTTCGATGTCTGTTATGTAGTGGAGCTTGCAGAAGTCGATGAAGTCGGCGTAGTCCGCCTGCGTCACCGCGTCGGGAGGGGGCGGACACTCAGGATGACTGTTATACGGCATATAGACATCCGGGAAGATTCGGTTCATCTTGAACCTGGCGAGCATCTCCGACATCAGTTCCTTGCTGAACGCCCAGTCGTGCGTCCACTTGATCCTGAAGTATGTGCCTCTCCACGGCAGGTCCGGATAGTCATAGCAGAAGAGGCCGGGTATTCTTCCCGTCCTGTAATTCTCCAAAAGCTGGATGAGGGTCTGGCATCCGTAGAACGTGCCCGGGTTGTCGAAACCCCGGATCACTATTGAGTTGTCCGAAATACCAAGCATGTAGCCTTCGCTCTTGAACGCCTTTCCGGACGCCTCGGGCCAGGCCGCGATGATGGAAGACACGGCGATGTTCCTTGCAGGGTCGCCGATTGCGATAACGTTGCTGGTTGGCGCGCCGACACCCCCCTGGACGATGGCCGGCAGTTGGCCCGTCATATCCCATACCTTCCGCTGAAGCTGATTGGCGGTGTTCGTTTCCTTGGCGTCCGGGTTCGTGTTCATCACGATCCGGGTGGCGGAATTCACCTGAAAACCGGTCCCCATCTTCCAGCTTAGGCTTTGTGGCAGAGGAATGATCATAGGTACAACGAGGACGTCGATGTAATACCCAGTCGAACTCCATGCCCCCCACCCCAGGGCATTATGAAGCCGCGCGTAGACATAGTACCGAGTGTTGTCCACGAGATTCCCAGTAGTACAGGAGTTGGCCGAGCCGGCCACCTGGCCGGAATCCCATCCGTCGGCGTCCGTCGCGACATCTGTCGTATTGACGTGGACCTCGTATTTGTCGTGTGAGTCGCCGGTCCACTGTATCTGAGGTGAATCGGTGTTGGTTACCGCGCCGCTTGCGGGAGAAGTCACCGTTGGGGCCGCCGGAGGAGCGGTCGGATTGCTCGGCGGCTCGCCGACGCGCAACTCATCGAAGAATATCGTGTGGCCCGTGGCCGGATCGTAGCTGAGACGCTCGAATCTGATCTTTCCGAGCGTGTTATTGGGAGTCGTTGTGTGGTTGAGCACACCAATGGACGCGCCGTTTAAGAAGAACTCGGAAGTGTTCGCCGTGGTGTTGATCTTGATGTCGAGGTCATTCCACACGCTTTGAGTCAGGTTATACTGACCCGTGACGTCTGGTCCATCGCCGATCCTGCCGCGGCATGTGTCGGAGGCTCCATAGTAGCGGGCAAGATTGTTGCCCGCCGTGTCGTCGAGCCGGAGAGTCCACATCGTTGCTCCGCCGCCGGCCCCGCGATAGACCTTGAAATGCGCCCATATCACGCCGTTCAGGCCGGAGTAGTTGACGTTCTGATACGCATCGTATGAAGTCAGGCCGCCGGTCATCTTGACTTGAGGCCCGGCGGTGTCGATCATTATCTGATTGCCGGCTGAGCCCTGCCACGTCCCGTTGGGATTGACCTTGCCCACCAGATTCGTCCCGAGGGTGTAGTCGAAATCCTCCGTGAAATAGGAGTTGCTCGGCGGAGACGCCTTTGCGACGCCGCAGGCCAACAGGAGCGCAACCGCGAGCGCCGGGAGAGTGGTTCGGATGCGAGGGGCGAGACCGGCACGGATACGCATTACTACCTCGTACGTCAGGATGCGGAGGGACGGGATGTGCATCTGATTACCAGGTTAACGTATCCACGCTCGTTTGACAACTGGTAATAGCGCCGGGCAGGACCGTCGTTTGTACTTATTAGCAGAGATGGACCTCCCCCTATAACCCCCTCCCACAGGGAGGGGGAACTTGCCCCCTCTCACTTCAGGGGAGGGGTGAGGTGGGGTTCAGACGGGTTATGCCTTGTACAAACGATGCTCCTGAATGCCGGGGCGATAGGAGCTACAGGTTCCGGACGAAGTGATTATTGTCATCCACCAGGACAACCGTGCGCGTCACCGGCTCGTCCGTGAGGCAAAACGCGGCGATGATTATCTTGTGTCCCAGACCTACCTTGTGCGCCGCGGCGCCGTTGACGCAGATATCGCCGGAGCCGTGTTCACCCGGTATGGCATAAGTCGAGAAGCGTTCGCCGTTGTCCACGTCCCATACCTGGACCATTTCACCGTCGATGATGCCGGCCCGGTCCATCAGCTCGGAGTCGATGGTTATGCTGCCCACGTAGTCAACGTCTGTCTGAGTTATGGAGGCTCTATGGATCTTGCTTTTGCAGATAGTCAGAAGCCGCAAAATTCGTCTCTCCGCCACCAAGTATAGCACAGAAGGGTTATAGGGTTCCAGGGTCCTAAAGGTTCTAAGGGTTTTGAGAGCGCTAAGATGATAGGAGTCTGGGGCATACCGATCCTTCGGTAGCAGAGCGGCAGCGGCGCTGCCGAAGGCACAAGTCGGCACTCTCGGCCCCTCATAACCCTCATAACCCTCATAACCCTATAACCCTATAACCCTATAACCCTTGTACAAAAAGAAGCCCCGGTCCGCGTCGCAGTCGCCGAACCGGAGCCAGAGGAAAGGAGGTGAAAGGAGAAAAAGGATGTTTTCTCTTTTACACTTTTACTACGGGATACCCAGTAAAAAGGTTCCAAACACTTGTCGTTTTCCGTAATCCTCTTCATTCCACAAGGTTGAACGGTGATTCCAGGAGCTGTTTGACCTCCTTCAGAAACCTCGCCGCGCCGACGCCGTCGGTGATCCGGTGGTCCGCCGACAGCGTGATTTTCATCGTGCGCGCCACCCGAACGGCATCCTCTACGACAACCGGTCTCGGGGCGATGCTGGCGACCGCGAGAATCGCGCACTCCGGCGGGACGATTATGGCCGTGAAGCTCTCCACATCGAACATGCCGAGATTGCTGACGGTGAAAGTTGCGCCGGCCAAGTCTTCCTGCTTGAGGGCGCCGCTCCGCGCTCGCCCGATCAGCTCTTTCGACACCGCCGCGATCTCCGACAGCGATTTCATATCGCACTCAGGCACGACGGGAGCGACCAAGCCTTCGTCGAGGGCCACGGCTATCGCCACGTTCGCGTGTTCGTGATACAGGACTTTGTCCTCACTCCACGACGCGTTTATTTCCGGGACGCGCTTCAGCGCCGTCGCGCACGCCTTCACGATCATATCGGTGGCGCCGATCTTCTCCCCTTCAGCGCGCGCGCCGTTCAGCGACTCGCGCAGTTCGAGCGCCCGGTCCATGATAACTTCGGAGGTCACGTAGAAGTGCGGCGCCGTCTGTTTGCTCTGGACCATACGTTTGGCCACGGCTTTTCTGATCCGCCCGAGTTCGACTTCGCCGGCAGCCGGCGCCACGGGAGCGGCAGGAGCAGGCAGCGGGGCCGCGAGTTTGGCGGGACGTTCTTCGACGGGAAGCGCGGCGGCTTTCTTCTGTGTATACTCCCGAACGTCGGCTTCGACTACGCGTCCGCCAGGTCCGGTTCCCCTTATCTCGCGCAAATCCAGTCCCTCCTCCCGCGCCATCTTCTGGGCGAGAGGCGAAGCCTTGATCCTCTCCTCCTCTTCGACCTTTGGCGGCGCGGGCGGAGGAGGAGTTGGGACGGCCGGCGGAGGCTCAGGAGGAGCCGGAGGTTTCTCCTCGACGCGCGCTTCCTCTTCCGGCGCCTCGGCGGGAACCGCCGCGGCAGCCGGCGCCTGGGCTTCGGCCGGCGGAGCCGCGACCGCGCCTCTTCCGTCGGCCTCGACGACCGCAATCGGCGAACCGACCGGCACGGTCTCTCCTTCCTTCGTCTTCAATTCTTTCACGACGCCGGACTCGAACGACTCGATCTGCATCGTTGCCTTGTCGGTCTCGATTTCCGCTATCGGCTCGCCCTTCTCAACAGAATCGCCTTCGTGCTTCAGCCATTTGAGAAGAGTCCCTTCCTCCATAGCGTCGCTCATTTTGGGCATAGTTATCTCGGCCATCGCCAGCCTCCCGTATCAGTGAACAGTGATCAGTGAACGGTGAACAGTCCGGACTGATCACTGTTCACCGGTCACTCGCTTGTTATACCCTTGTTAGCTGGTAAGTCTCTCGCGCCAATGTGCGGTATACGGCGTCGATAACGGATTGCTCGCTTGGAAGAGCGGCGCGTTCGAGGTTCTTTGCGTAGGGCATGGGGACTTCCGCGGTGGCGACGCGCTCCATCGGCGCGTCGAGATAGTCAAAAGCTTCTTTCTGCAGAGACGCGACGATTTCAGAGCCGGTTCCACAGGTCTTGTAATCTTCCTCCACGACGACCAGCCGGTGCGTTTTCTTGAGCGACCCGACGAGGGTATCCAAATCCATCGGCTTGAGCGTCCGCAGATCGATGACTTCCGCCTCGACACCCTGGCTCTCCAGCGCCTTAGCGGCACCCAACGCTATGTTGACCATGCGCAGATACGATACGATGGTCACGTCGGAGCCGGCCCGTCTGACCTCGGCGACACCAAGCGGAACCGAATAATCCTCCTCCGGAACCTCGCCTTTTACCCCGTACAGCAGCTCG
Organism: Armatimonadota bacterium; assembly: GCA_030649165.1. Lineage (GTDB taxonomy): Bacteria > Armatimonadota > UBA5829 > UBA5829 > JAUSEB01 > JAUSGG01. Next base: position 75,694 of record JAUSGG010000056.1, on the reverse strand, counting down.
TGCTCGAAGAAGATCACCGGGTTATCGTCGCGGATCGAGCTTTTCAAGAGGCCTTTAGCGTCGTACGGCGTTGACGGCGCCACGACTTTCAGTCCGGGCACGTGGAGGAACCATGACTCGAGGTTCTGCGAATGCTGGGCTCCGAGCTGCATTCCGGCGCCCTGGGGAGCTCGCAGGACCAAGGGAATCTTCAACTGACCGCCGGACATATACCTCAGCTTGGCGGCGTGGTTCACTATCTGATCCATCGCAAGAAGGGCGAAGTTGATCGTCATCATCTCCACTATCGGCCTGAGTCCCACCATTGCCGAGCCGATGCCGGCGCCCGCAATGGCCTCCTCCGAGATAGGCGTGTCGATGACCCGCTTCGGCCCGAACTCCTGCAGCAGACCTTCGCTGACCTTGTACGCCCCCTCATATTCGCCGACATCTTCGCCGATGAGGTAAACGTCCGGGTCGCGCTGCATTTCCTCTCGCATCGCCTGGTTCAAAGCCTGCCTGTACGTCATTTGCGCCATGTGCGTCTCCTGCCCAGGAGTTGAATGTTGAGAGTTGAATGTTGAATGAGATGACCTCCCCCTATAACCCCCTCCTAAGAGGAGGGGGAATCCCCGCGACTCCTCCGACTCTACGCATACACGTCCTCGTACAACGCCTCGGCGGGCAACTCTTCGCTCTTGTCGGCGAACTCCACCGCCTCGGCGATCACACTGTTCATCTCTTCCTCAATTCGCTGCGCGTCTTCAGCCGTCAACGTTCCTTCCAGCGACTGCCTGAACCGCTCGATTGGGTCCTTCGTGCGCCACTCCTCGATCTCTTCCTTGGTGCGATACGTTCCGGGGTCGGCCATGGAATGGCCGCGGTACCTGTAGGTCACAGCCTCGATAAACCGCGGGGCCTTCTCTTTGCGCGCCCGGCGTATGGCCCTGTCGGCAGCGTCCCGGCACGCCAGAACGTCCATCCCATCCACGCTTTCGGTGTCCAGGTCGTAACACTGCGCGCGCCGAAAAATCTCCGGCAGCGAAGACGCCCTCGCGACCGCCGTGCCCATGCCGTACTGGTTGTTCTCGCAGACATATATGACGGGAAGGTTCCAGAGCGAGACCAGGTTGAGCGACTCGTGAAACGCGCCTTCGTTTACGGCGCCGTCGCCGAAGAAGCACGTGACTACCTGGTCCGTCTCCCGATAGTTGACGGCCAGCCCCATTCCGGCGGCAAGCGGCATTCCACCTCCGACTATCCCATGCCCGCCAAGGAAATTGTGCTCCAGGTCGAACATGTGCATCGAGCCGCCCTTCCCTCGGGACAAGCCCGTGGACCTGCCGAATAACTCCGCCATCACGCGCTTCGGGTCCGCTCCCCTCGCCAGCGCCTGGCCGTGCTCTCTGTAAGCGCCTATGACGTAATCGTCTGGGCGAAGGGCCGAGATGAACCCCACGGCGACGGCCTCCTGGCCGATGTACAGGTGCAGGAAACCGCCGATCTTGCCTTGCATGTACATTTCCCCGGCCTTGTCCTCGAATTTGCGAATAAGGACCATCTGCCGGTACATCTCGATTTTCTCTTGTTTGTCCAATCAACCCCACCTCGCTGGCCCCGATATCAGCTTTCAGCCGGCAGCTTCAGCTTCGGATCTCAGAACTCAGAACTCAGCGCTCCAGCGCTACCCGGACCCCGCGTTCATCCGCGTTTATCGGCGGTTTCAACGGCCGCTGCTGCTCCGGCAATCGCGTCCGCCATCTCGTCCGTGGTCGCCGTTCCGCCAAGATCCGGCGTCAGTGTCCGCCCCTCGGTAAGGACGGAGGCGATGGCCTTGTCGATCCTGTCCGCCGCCTTGTTTTCGCCCAAATGGCGGAGCATGAGCACGGACGAGAGAATCACCCCCAACGGATTCGCCGTGCCTGTGCCCGCCCTGTCCGGCGCGCTGCCGTGCACGGCCTCGAACACGGCCATCTCGTCACCCAGATTCGCGCCCGGAACCACGGCCACTCCGCCGACCAGCCCCGAACACAGCTCCGAGAGAATGTCTCCGTAAAGGTTTTCCATAAGCAGCACGTCGAACCGATACGGATTCATCACGAGCTGCATGCACGTGCTGTCTACGATCATTTCTTCGTACTCGATATCCGGATACTTGCTCGCCACCCTGCGCGCGCACTCCAGAAACAGGCCGTCGCTCATCTTCATGATGTTCGCCTTGTGAACGACCGTTATCTTCTGCCGCCGGTTCTCAGTAGCGTAACGAAAAGCAAACTCGGAAATCCTTGTGGACGCCTTCTCGGTTATGATCTTCAAGCTTTCCACCACGCCCGGCGTCACTTCGTGCTCGATCCCGGAATACAGTCCCTCCGTGTTCTCCCGCACGACTACCAGGTCTATACCAGCGTAGCAGCTCCGTATCGAGGGCAGGTTCCGCACCGGTCTGAGGCTTGCGTACAGCTCCAGCGACTTGCGCAGCGTCACGTTGGCGCTCGTGAACCCCGTCCCGATCGGAGTCGTGACCGGCCCTTTGAGCGCGACCTTCGTCTCGCGAATCAGATCCAGAACGTATTGAGGAACCGGGCTGCCGAATTTCTCCAGCGCCACCGCGCCAAGCACGCCCTCGCGCCACTCGATATCCGCCCCCGCCGCTTCGATGACTCGGACAGCCGCGCCGATCACCTCCGGCCCGATGCCGTCGCCCGGTATCAGGGCTACTTCGTGTCTTTTACCCATCTTTGTCTCCCAAAGCCCTGGCCGCGTGATATGAGCTTCTGACGAGCGGCCCGGACTCTATGTGCTTGAACGCCATGTCTATACCCAATAACCTGAGATGTTCGAACTCTTCGGGCGTGTAGTATTTCCGGATGGGCGCGTGGTTAAGCGATGGGCGCAAATACTGGCCAATGGTGAGGATGTCGCAGCCAACCCGCCGCAGGTCGCGCATGGTCTGATGTATTTCGTCGGTAGTCTCTCCGACTCCAACCATGATACCGGACTTTGTCGCCATCGACGCGTCCATTTCCTTCGCCCGCCGCAGCATCTCAAGTGACGCTTCATAGTCCGCCCGCGGACGGATCAGCCCGTACATTCGCGGCACGGTTTCGACGTTGTGGTTGAGCACGTCGGGCCGGGCCTCGACCACCACCCGCAGCGCCTCGTGGGAGCCGCGGAAGTCGGGGATGAGGACCTCTATCGAACAATCCGGCAGCCTGCGCCTGACGGCCCGTATCGTCTCGGCGAAAATCGACGCCCCGCCGTCGGGCAGATCGTCTCTGGTGACCGAGGTCACGACCACATGCCTGAGCGACAGGGCCGCGCACGCCTCCGCCACGCGCTCGGGCTCCTGCTCATCCGCCGGGAGCGGCTCGCCGCCGGGAACCGCGCAGAACGCGCAGTTTCGCGTGCAGGTATTGCCCAAAATGAGAAACGTGGCGGTGCGCTCGTGCCAGCACTCGCCGATGTTAGGGCACCCCGCGCTCTGGCAGACGGTGTGAAGCTTGAGGTCGGTAACGAGGGCCATTACTTCCTCGAAGTTCGGGCCGGATGGGGCTTTCGCTCTTATCCAATCCGGCCTGCCTCCGCCCGGTCGCCTGTTGATTTCCGAGTCCATAGCGTTCCCATTATACCAGTTCGGACCCGGTGGCTAACAATCCGCCGGAGGACTACGAAACAGTTCAGTCTTCCGGGCATCGTCATTTCGAGCAACCGACCCCGCAGGCGGGGTTATTTCGGAAACGAACCTGCCCCGTGTTTCGGGATTTGAGGGTTGGGCTTCACACTCCCGCGGTTACAGCACAACCTCGCATCCCAACCCGGAAATCCCGAAACGGGGCGCTTCCTTAGGAGCGGAGCGCTAGCGGAGTCGAGAAATCTGCTTTTCAGCGTGACGCAACCGGAGAAAGCAGATTCCTCCACTTCGGTCGGAATGACATTCCCGCGAAACTGAACTCGCTCCTAACGTTCGGTGGGATTGACCCACGTCGGACGCAGAGCTACAATGATCCAAGACTTCCCCGTTAGCCCCAATACAGTTCACTTAGCACGTGACGTTAAAGCGTCACGCTGCCCACCGGAAAGCAGGCTGAAGCAAGCTACGGAGCTAAAGTGAACGGTGTTGCCGTTAGCCCTTATTGTTCGCGACGCATTGGGACAGCCGGACCGGCGCGCACAGTACAAGTGGCCCGATGACACTGAAAAAGGAGAAGACGATGCCGGACAGCAATGCCGAGAACGAACTGCGCGCCGAAGTCAGGACTCCGATGGGATCGAGGCAATACGATTCCAAGAACAGATTCGTGAGCTACTGGCACCAAATCGACGAGATCCTGGAGCGGGCGCCGGGGACAGTGCTCGAAATCGGTTCCGGTAATGGATTCACCGCGGGATACCTCAGACGACGTGGCATCGACATATCTACACTCGATGTCAATGAAAGTCTCAAGCCTGATTATGTGGGATCAGTCCTCGATCTGCCTTTCCCGGACAGGTCATTCGATATGGTAGTCTGCTTTGAAGCGCTGGAGCATCTGCCGTACGAGTCGGTGTCCGCCGCGTTGGCCAACATCAGAAGGGTAGCTGCGCGGTATTCCGTCATCTCCTTGCCGGACAGAAGTCGTACCATCAGAATACACGTTGATATACCGCGTCTGCTCAGGTTCCGCACCCTGTTTGCGCCTCCTCAGTTCGCACGGCCCCATTCCGGCTATGGAGGGGGGCATTGCTGGGAGATAGGCAGAGTGGGTTTTCCACTGAAGCGAGTGACCAGGGATATTGAAGCCGCGGGTTTTACGATCGAGTCCACATTCCGAATATTCGAGAACCCATTACATAGGTTCTTCAGGCTTAGTTGCGCGGCGGTTGATGCAACCCCATAGCTCGGCGTCCATCACCAACACCCGATACCCGTCACCCTCCGGGATACGGCACAATCAGCCTGTCCTTACCGTAGATGAAATCCTCGCGGTCGTCGTCCGAGATGTCGTAGATCGGCCTGAGAATTATCGCTTCCACGGGGCACGCGTCCTGGCAATAGCCGCAGAATATGCAGCGGATCATGTTGATCTCGTATATCTTTGCGTACCTTTCACCCGGAGAGTATCTCGCTCCCTCCCTGTTCTCCGCCGCCTCGACATAGATGCATCTGGCGGGACAGTTAGCGGCGCAGAGGGAACAGCCGATGCAGCGTTCCAGCCCGTCCTCGTGCCGGAGCAGCACATGCCGCCAGCGAGCGCGGGGCGGCATCTCCCTCTTGACCTCCGGATATTGCACGGTCACCCGAGGCCTGAACACGTGCTTTATCGTCACCCCCAGACCCTTTATCAACTCACGTATCATCTCGGTTCACCGTTGAGGGTTGAGGATTTGGAATGGCCTCGTGCTCTGCGCTCGATCCCCAAATTCCCGCTCATCCCTGACATTCCCGCGGTCCCGTTACCGCTCTTATCTGTGTTAATCCGCGTACATCTGCGTTCATCTACGTTCTTCCCCGAACCTTACCCCGTTCTCCACTGCAGACCCTTTTCGCCTATCGACTCATAATCCAGCCACGCGTACTGGGGCGTTACCCTGGCGATCTCCTCGAAAACATCTTCGGCCTTCCCGTAACTCCACTCCATCCCCAGCCGCCGCGCGATCTCCGAGAGGATCACCCAGTCCGGCCTGCACTCGCCCGCAATACGCATCGCCGGTCTGATCCTCTGCACGCGCCGTTCCGTGTTCGTAAGAGTTCCGTCCTTTTCGGCAAAGGTGCAGCTCGGCAGGACCACGTGCGCCAGCTCGGCTGTCTTCGTCAGAAACGTGTCGGCCACTACGAGAAAGCCGACCTTGCTCAGCGCCTCCGCGATCTCCTCGCCACCGACCGGCCGGCTGACCGGGTCCAGACCCATTATGTACATCGCCTGCATCCGGCCTTCGGCCGCGGCGGCCAGCATTTGCTCCCCACTCATCGGCGGAGCGCTGGCGGGCTGCGTGAGCCACGTGCGCTCGATCGTCTGCATGGCAAGCTCATCACCGATGCGACGATAGCCGGGGTAGCGCCCCGGCAGCAGTCCCATATCCATAGCCCCCTGTGTGTTCGTGTCAGGGAAGACCGCGCAGACCAGCATCTCCTGCCCTTCCCCCGAGGCCGCCGCGCGTCTGAGCCGCCGCAAAGCGTCGAGTAATCTGTGGCCGATCTCGTCCTCCAACAGCCGCCCACTCACGAAAACGAGCGTCTGCCGGGCGTCCATCAGAGCTTGCGGCGCTTTCGCAATCAGCTCCGCCGGGACTCCGGTGTGCGCCGCCGCCTCTTCCGCGGAGATCGACGCCGCCAAACCTTCGATAAGTTCCACCTCGCTCCCCGGCGCGTAGGGGAGGAACAACTGCGAATGTTGGGCCAACTCCACGGCCGTAGGATACGCGTAGATCAGTTTGGCGCCGCGCCCAACCGCTTTCTTCAGCCACAGATCGACCACCGGAAGGTCTATACTGATGTCCGAGCCCAGCACGAAGATCACGTTCGCCGTCGTCGTATCGGAAATCGAGCCGTCGAAAAACCCTTCGCGAAAAGCCTCTGCTATGGCATCGGAGCCACCGCCGCGACCGTCGAAGGTAAAGTCGAGGCTGTTGGAGCCAAGCGCGGTGCGGAAGAGCTTCTGCAGCAGGTAGTTCTCCTCATTCGTTCGCCACGGCGATCCCAGCCCGCCGACCTGGTCCGGCCCGGCCTCCGCGGCTCGCCTCAGTCCCTCCGCGACCAGGTCCAGCGCCTCATCCCACTCGACGGGCGTCAGCTCTCCATTCTTGCGCGCGAGCGGCTTCGTAAGCCTCGCGCCGCTGTTTGGGAAATCGGAGTCGAACCTGCCGCGGTCGCACAGCCAGCCGTCGTCCACCTCCGCGTTCTCCCGCGAGAGGAATCTGACGACTTCCCGGTTGTTCCGCGCGTCAACGCGAATGTTGCAGCCGACGCCGCAGTGCGGGCAGATGCTTGCGGCGCCCTTCATCTCCCAAGGCCTGGCCCGAAAGCGGAAAACCGAGCTGAGCAGCGCGCCGACCGGGCAAAGCTCTATCGTATTGCCGGAGAAGTTGGAGTCGAACGTCTGGCCGGGGAAGGTGTCGATGTACTCGCCGTGGCCCCGGTCCCATATCTTCAACTGCTCGTCGCCGGATATTTCCTGGCAGAACCGCACGCAGCGAGTGCACATTATGCACCGCTCGCGGTCCAGGAGCACGAGCGCGCTCAGCGGCACGGGTTTGGCGAAATGCCGCTTCTCACCTGTGAAGCGGCTGTCGCGTGGGCCGTACTTGAACGTATTGTCCTGCAGCGGGCACTCGCCTCCCCGGTCGCAGACCGGGCAGTCCAGCGGGTGGTTGACCAGCAGGAACTCCAGCACGCCCTCCCACATCTTCGCCACTTCGGGCGTCCGCGTGCGCACGACCATGCCCTCCTTGACTTCGGTTGCGCAAGAAGGCACGGGCTTTGGCAGCCCTTCCACGTCAACAATGCACATCCGGCACGCGCCGATCGACTTCAGCTTGTCGTGATAGCAGAAAACAGGTATCTCTATCCCAAGCTGCTCCGCCGCCTTCAGGATCAACGTCCCGTTGGGGACCGTCACCTGCCGGTCGTCTATTGTCAGAGTGACCTGGGTTTCGCCGGACTCCTCGCCTATCACTCGTCACCTCTTGCGGTCGTCTCTGGGCGCACCACTATCTCGACGGTTTCGGTCAAACCTAATTCCACAAGCGATTGCCGAAGCTCCGCCTGCAGAACGGCTGCGTCTCTGTCTGTGCCACCGACGAATTCGAGCCGTACGCCCAGGTCAGGACACGCTGACCGCAGCCTTGGAATCAGCTTCATGCCAAGACGGTTCCATATCTCGGGTGGGATCGAGCCGCGTACTAGAACCCGCTGACGCACGCCCTGTGCCGCACTTGTCTGTGCCTGACCCTCTGGCTGTGTCTCGGTCGGGGAGCCCGGACTTGTCAACACCAGCTCTTCACCAGGCGTGGTTTCGCCCTTTCCCTTCTCCAGCTCTGCAGCGGGCGTAGTCGGCGACAAGAGAGCGTTAGCGGCAGCCTTTGTAAGCAGATACACGTCGGCGTCAAAGGCGATTTCGTCCGAGCTGACCATCTGCCTGAACCACGTTCTGGTGAATCCTCCACCCTGGATGCGGCCTGAGCCGAGGCCAAAGTCGCCAGCTTCCACGAACTCGGCGATCTTGCGCTTCAACACGGTATCCGGGTCCATCAGTCGCGTCAATGAGCCGTTAAGGAAGCTTTGCCGCAGACCGGCCAACGGCCAGGCTCCCGTTACCTGGAGAGCTGGAGGCCAGTTGCGCTCGATGTACCCGGCTCCGACCGATTCGTTCAACAGAGCCTGTGACTTCAGCGCGGTAATGACGCGGCCGCAAAGCGTCTCCCCCGAACTCGCATGTCCCGCCCCCAAGTCGATGACCTTCAGTCCATCCGGCTCTTTGCTGTCGGCCACGGCGACGTAGCGGTAACTCGCCCACACCTCGTCCTTCACGTCGCCTTCAGTGGTGGAGAGATGAGACTGGATGTCAGCGAGATCTTCCTTGTCGAAGTCCCCGCTCAATGTCCCAGTCTGCTGCTCGTGCTGGACGCGCTTCCACGCCAACAGTGTCTCTACGCTATCCTTTAGCTCCCGCCCCGGCTTCCTGATGACCCAGATCAGCGCGGCCGGATAGAGCCGGTCTGACCCTCCCCGCTCTTTGGTCCAGGAAGACACAATTGACTTCACATCTCCGTTTTCCCAGGCGTAGGCCGGGTCCATCAACACAACCGTCAACTTCGGCGAGTCCTGCACCGCTGCGCTGTCTTCGGGGAAGAATGCCGGCGGCAGCGCCGCGCCGCGCTCGAACTCCTTCCTGATTGCCTCGCGTTGGGCCTTTGCCACTTCCTCCTCATCCAGCGAAGCCCGCCGATCATTGACTACCTTCTTCAGTTTCGGCTTAAACCCAAACTTGTAGCCATCAGACCCCGCTTTTCTGAGAAAATACCCCTTCTGCTCCAAAGCCATGGCCGCCGTGTCAACGCTGGTCGTGTCCATGCCCGGCTCCCCCACGGCGAACCTTATCTCCGGCAGATGGGCCATCTTGTCGGTCATCCCGCCCGACGACTCGAAGAGTATGGCGGCGGCGACACGACGGTGGATACCCACCAGCAATCCCGATGTGTCCGCGTCGAGTGCGCCGGCATGGCTCTGCTGGCCGGAAATGTCGGTGTCGATGGCTCCACCAAGCCGGTTTTCGCCAAGCTGTCCAAGTACGACCGACTTGAACCCGAGGACATGCAGAGGGGCTGAGCCAAGCGTTATCAGCGGCTCCTTCCACGCGGTGTGATACCCTTCTTGAAACGCCCAGGATATCCACTGGGCCAGCATCGCCAGCGTGCCGCGAGTTTGCTGGTATTGCCTCAGGGCCTGCCACTTCCGTTGGAAGACGGAGATCGTGGATGGATGGAACGGGTAACACGCCTCAAACTTAGCGGTTAGAAACTCCCGTCCCTTCGCCTCGGTCGTCGCGGTGTCAACCGCCGTCCATTCCGCCGGCAACTGCGCCCTGCGCTCGAAACACCAGTCGGCATACTCGCGGGCGATCTTCTTGCGGGTTCTCTCCGGCCCCAAATCCTCAAACAGCCTACGCCGGATAACTTCGCTGATCTCCGCCTCGTCGAGCACGATGAGGTCCTTGGCGACCCGGCGCACGACCCGGGTGATCTTCTCCTGCCATTCCTGGTCGAAGTCCGTCATTTCCACTTGACTTCTGGGAAGGCTGATCACCGCTGCGCCGTGGCTGGTCCCGGTCATGGCCACCGTGAGGTTCTGGATGAAAGCGTGGAAGGCCGACGCCATACCCTGGTAGCGGTTGAGGTAGTTCAGGACTTCGTCGCACAAAACGATGACCGGACGGCCCGCCGCCGTGAAAACACGGCCAAGGGCGTCCGTGCCTGGAGGCGTGGTCAGAGCTGACGGTCCCAACAAGGCGACGCCTTCATCGCCGGCAAGCTGGCGCGCTATGTCGATCCACGGTGTCTCCCGGCCAGGCTGGGGGTCCCACGCGTTGCCCACAAACACGGCAGCCTTCGCCTGGGGCAGCTCGGACAGACCGGCCGTTCGGAGCAGATCGCGAATCTCGGCGCGGTCCACAACCTGCGAACCATGCTCCGCGAGGTGGTAGAGAGTGGCCAGAGTATGAGTCTTACCGCCGCCGAACTGGGTGATGAGGGCCAGCACAGGCGCGGTGTTCTCCGTGCGGCCGGAAAGGCGGCGAAGGACCATGGCCGTGTGGTCGGTCAATGCCCTGGTGAAGCACGTTCGGGAGAAGAACTTGTCCGCATCGCGGTAGTCTTCCGGCGCCGTACCGGCCACCACCTGTTCTAGTGCTATGGCGAACTCGTCCGGGTTGAACGAGCGGCCTTCGCGGACTTCTTTTCTGGGCTGAACTATCTTATACCACGGTTCCAAGGCTCACTCCTATCTCCTCACAGCCAGCAGCATTGCATCCACCAATCTTTTTTCTTCACTATCCTTTGGGTACAACGCGGAGAGCGCGTTGGCAAGCCGGAGGAACTCCGGGCCGCGGTCGAGTTCGGACTCGATCAGCGCGCGAAGGGCGTTTGCGCGTCCGCTTCGCTGAAGCAGCATGGCGGCGTGGACCCGGTCGAGCGTTGTAGCTTCGCGGCGAGTTTGCGTCGCGCCGCCGGCTTTCTTGGAGCGGCCTCGCCCACGGACTACCGGCGCGGCGGACGACAGATCGCCGAAGTCGAAAGCCTCCTGCGCGCCACGGGCGGCGGCGGTCTCTATGTGGTCCGCCATTCCCTGCGCGCCTTCCTCGCCGAACAGTCCCTTCGCGCGTTCCACAACAGGCAGCAGCCGAACCACGCCTTTGTCAGTCTCGATAATCCTGTCTTCCCAGTCCTCAAGATGGATTCCGAGCGGCTGGGCGAATCGACGAACTACATCGTACATGAGGCTGAGGCCGCGCTTTTTCGGTTTCGCTGCTTCCCCATCCTCCCCCTCAGCGTCCTCTGCGCCCTCCGCGGTAATAATCCCCTCACCATTCCCGTTCCCGGTTGCCTGCAGCGTCCAGAGGAACAGCGCGGTAAGACGCGCGTCCGGCTCCAAAGCGCCGGCACCGCCATTGCGGGCCTGGGCTTCGGCGGTTCCCAGTATCTGCTCCAGAGCCGAGCGGCCAACAACCTCCCACACCTTCTCCAGGAACTCAGCCAGGTCAACGGTTCGGCCTTCGGGGGTCTCTACTCGCGGGTACTTGCTGTAAAGCTCAAGCGCCGGGCCGATGCAGGCGAACACCAGGTCCGCGCCGCGTACGCCCTCCTTGGAGAGTCGCTCCATCCAGTCAGCGATCCTGCCGGGAAGCTGCTGGAGTATCTCGGCCCAGTCGCCAACCGGCGCATCGGCGGGCCTTGGGCGGCAGACAAGGTGCACGCTTGTAGCCAGGGCCGCGGAGTCCTGGGACCGCAGTCGCCCTGGCCGTTCGGTGGCTATCGGCCATGATCCGGTAATGACCCATCCTCCCTGCACCATCCCGGCCAGTAGGGCTTCCCACCCTTCCGTCGTCTTGTGAGCGAAGACCACGCACCCTACTCCGTCTTCAGCCAACACTCGTCTACTCTCGGCGAAGGCTACGCCCATTCTCTCTTCGAAGAAACTCTTGTCCTTCGCTCGGCCATTCACGATGCGAGTCTCATCCTGAACGATCTCCTGCCACTTCGGACTGAGTGGGTTATCCGGGTCAAATGGATCCCGCAGAACTGGGTATCCTGGCAGCATCCTTTTCAGCCACGCCAGGAAGAAATCGGAAAGGTCAGAATAGGGGATGGCGTCGTAATAGGGCGGATCGGTGAAGATTGCGCCGGCCGAACTCGTGGGAATGGGTGATTCGCATGCGTCGGACAACTCAACTTGTCCAGCTCGGCGGATCGCGCACGTCAGTGCCGCGACCACTTCAGCTACCCATTCGGTGGCGGCAATATAGCTTGAGCCTCCGTCGGCGGTAATCACAATCTCCACGAAGTCCCACATGATCGGCAATGCCTGACGACCAAACGTGCCCGCGACGGCTTCGACCGTCGTTCTCCATCTGACTAGGCTTGTGGACTGCTCGGCACATCGACTTGCAGCCAAAGCCAGCAATGCAACGAGCATGCCGCGCCTGGTCTCCGCAGATGTACTGGTCGCCAGGGTGGTCAAACCCACCTTCTGCCTCGCCGTGAAGAGATCGCCCCACTGCAGCATGCCGTAACGCTGGACGCGAAAGCCGAGAGTGCCGATTGGCGGAAGTGGTTCGTCCGGTACGGGTGAAAGACCGTTTGGCAGAGGCAGGGAGTTGATCTCCTCAAGCCGGGCTGTTGCCTTCCAAACAGCTTCGTAGTCACGCGCCTCAGCCAGACGATAGTTGCGCCCCTGCTGACCCTCGCGAATGGTGACCACGGTCGTCAGGCGCGCTCCACCAACGCGGTTGCCATTCTCATCGAAGATCACGTCCGCCCCGCCGCGCTGTGCGGCAAGCTGCTCGCGGACTCGCGGAGCGGGCAGGACGATCCTACAAGCGGGGCATGTGGCGTTCGCGCGGGAGACGGTGCCGTTCTGGACTTCCTCTTCCGACTTAGGCGTGAATATGTCGAACTCGACTTTGGGAACGCGCCCGGTCCGGTCCACGCTATACTTCAGCGCCCGCCTGCGATTCGTCTTCTTCGATAGCCAGAACGAACGGGCCAGCGGGATTTCACACCCGCAGTTCGGCGACTCGCAGCGGACGGTCCGCGCCCATAGATAGGCGATAGGCCGCGAGCCATCAGGATCGGGGGGATAGAACTCGGCAAGCTCCTTTTCCGCCTTCTCCTTGATCTCTTTGCCAACCCGCCGGAGTTCCTCGGCTAGTTCCGGCCCGTGGCGGGGAATATCCTCCAGCAAGACCTTCAGGATCAGACAGGCGACAGGGTTGAGATCGCTGGCGAAAGCGTCGCAGCCCAGCCTGAGCGCTTCCAGCGGGATGCTTCCACCGCCCGCGAACGGGTCAACGACGAGCGGCGGCTCCTCCCCATGGGCGGCCTTCACCAGTTCGCGCCCGGCTTTTACGTAGACCGGATTTGACGACATGTCCCAGTTGGCGAAGTCCGCGATGAACTTCAGCAGCCCCTTGCGAAGGCCCTCATCATCCGGCCCGATCCCGCAAGGGACCGGACCCAGCGCCGCCCGTGCAACGGACCCAAAATCCTCCGGGCAGTTGGGATCGCAGGGGTCGGGCAGCAGGAGGCCCAATAGCACCGACCGACACGCCGCCAACGGCCTCCGCGCCCACCACAAATGGAGCGTGGATGGATGTCCATGCCGGATGCTCTTCTCCCTGGCCGAATGCTTGCTGACCTCCGCAATCGGAAAATCGACCTCTATCAGGCGTTTGCACTCGCGTGGGATGGTCATTTCTCTTGCCCCTTGCCGTAGCTACCGCGCGGTTCGTGAAGTGTCATAGCCTTTCCCATGGCCGAAACGGAAAGCTGATAGTGGTGCACTTTGCTGACCTCGCGCCACCCAAGCCGCGCCGGGTCGAAGACTGGTTCCTGAAGGCGAGGCTCTGTCTTGCAGTTGGTCACCACATAGAGCCAGTAGCAATCTGGGCGGTCTTCCGCGACGCGCTTCTCGTTTGGAGAGAGACAGACGGTTCCGGTCTCGGCCGCTATGCCTTTCACCTCTATCAGCCTCAGATCGCCGGTACTGGTGTCGAGGCTGGTCAGATCGTATCCGAGGTTCTTCTCGTGAACGTCGGTTACGGTTCGTCCGGCGGCTTCCTCGTACTCCGCGGCGACGCGCATCGCTATGGCCTCGGTTTCGGGATCAGGCTTGAGATTCCGCACATCGGGACGGTCCCTGTCGGGATGCGGCAGAATCATGACGCTGGTGATCCGTTCGACGCTCTGCAGCAGCAGCGACCGCTGCCTCTCCAGTTCTCTGCGCCTGCGGTCACGTCTGTGGATGACGTCGGTCTGCCGGTCCTCCGCCTGTTTCAGGTTGCCGGCCGCGCCGTCGTCGCCCCGCTCGGCCGCTTCGGAGAACCTTCCGATAAGCTCGTCTTCCCTCTGGATAAGCTCACCAAGCGAAAGCTCCACGTGCTCCGCGATCCGTTCGACTTCCGCGACGCGTTCCTGCCGTACTTCTTCAAGGAACGGAGTCAGAGCGCGCTCGCGCAGCCAGGCTTCAGCGCCGATCCCGTCAATGACATCCTGTGCGTGGGACGGTGGCGCCGGTTGCATGTTTCCCAGGATCCCCGGTTCCCGCAGGCATGGCTCGCCCTCTTCCGCCATCTCCACCACGAACAGTCGCTCGTGTATCACGTGACCCAGGCCGTCTACGACCTGCGCGCGGAAGAAATCCAGACGCGCCGGCTTATCGTGGTCCAGTGAATAGAAACAGGCGCCCTGCGCAAAACACTCCTGTGAGCCGGCCGCCACGTGCCGCCGAATCGCCTCAAAGAGCGGATGCCCCGGCGTAACCCATTCCAGTTTGGCGTCTTCGGCGGCTTTTCTATCGGTGGAGAAGGGAGGATACCTGCTGGCGACCGCCGCAAGCTTCCATCCGGGGTCCTCGCTGTAGCGGCGCAGAACAGGAGGGGTTGTGATGCCGTCGAAGGTGTGCGATGATGATGAGGCAGACCGGAGTGTCATCGGCACGTAGGCGCTCGCATCCTTGAGGAAGCGGGCAATCGTCTCCGGCACCAGCCGCCGTTCTTTCGCAAGCGCGCGGCGCTCGACCAGCATCGCCAGGTTCAGCCTCTTCGAGGCCAGACCCTCCAAGGCGCTCTGACACACGGATCTATACCGCTCGACCTGATTGGGACCGAGGATTTCCTCTTCCAGGTCCGCATCCCCCAGCTTCCCGGCGTAGTAGTCCCGGAATATTCGGTGGATCTGGGAGGACGGCAGAACCTCGCCGACGACGTTGAAGACGGCGTCATCGTCGAGCGCGTCACGAATCTCCTGCAGCTTGTCGAGGAGCTTGTTCAGCACCGCCCCTTCGACGGTGTTCGCCGCCACGAAATTGAAGATCAGGCAGTCCTGGGTCTGACCGTAGCGATGGATTCGGCCCATGCGCTGTTCCAGGCGATTGGGATTCCAGGGAATATCGTAGTTGAACATGATGTGGCAGCACTGCAGGTTGATCCCCTCGCCGGCGGCTTCGGTCGCCACCAATATCTGGATAGCTCCGTCCTTGAACTGCTGTTCGGTGTAGAGTCTGGTGCCGGGATCGTCACGTGAGCCGGGCCGCATCCCGCCATGTATGACCCCGACCTTGAAACCCCATTCCTCGAGCTTACCGACAACCCCGGCCCCCTTGCCAGCTAGATAGTGCAGCGTGTCCTTGAACTCCGTGAAGATGAGCAGCCTCTTGCCAGGCTCGTTGAAGAAACCCTCATCGGTAAGAAGGCTTTTCAGCCGGGAGAGTTTGGCTTCCTCCCCGGCCAGCTTCACCTTTTCCGCCTGAGACGCGAGGCCGAGCAGCTCATCGGTCTCCTGGGTGATGAGTTCAGGGCTTCTGGTTATGGTAATCGCATTGAGTATGGACTCGATCTGCTCGCGTTCGCTGTCCTCCATCTCCTCCATTTCTTCCGGATCGGGAATGTCAGGAGGGGCGGTATCCGCAAGTTCTTTGGCTTTCTTCAGATTCTCCTGCAGCTTCCTGGCGCGGTTTTCAAGTGACCTTTGTATGGCGTAAGCGCTGGAGGCCAACCGACGCTGATACAGAGTCATAAGAAATCCAACTGCTCGGGCCGCGCGATCGTTTCCGCGGGCCGCCGCGGCAGCGGACTGCTTCTTGACGAACCTAGTTACGTCCGTGTACAGCCGGAATTCGGCGCCGTCGATCCCGAAGGCCACAGTGTGTGGAATCCGTTTAGTGAATATCTTCTTTGTCGCCCAGGTTCCGTCGGGCTGAAGCTCCGGGAAGTATACCATGGCCTCTTTCGTGCGACGGAGATAGAAGGGCGCGCGGCGGTTGTCCATGGCCTGCCGTATCGAGCGAACATCGGCGAAGGCATCCTCGTCCAGAAGCCGCAGGAAAAGCGTGAAGTTTTCCGGATCCCCTTTGTGCGGCGTCGCGGTTAAGAGCAGCATATTATCGGTGCGATCCCGCAGCAATTCGCCGAGTTTGTAGCGCAGGCTCTTCTTGTCGTGTGACGCGGCAGACATTCTGTGGGCCTCATCCACAATCACGAGGTTCCATCGGCACTGCCTCAGACCCGGCAGTATGTCATCGCGTTTAGCGAGGTCCAGCGACGTGATAATCTGCGGGGTTTCCATCCATTCATTCAGGCCGAACTGGTTCTTGACGTCCGATCCCGCACAAACCCGGAACTTCTCGTCGAATTTCTCGGTAAGCTCCCGCTGCCACTGAAAAGTCAGGTTGGCGGGGCAGACAATCAATATGCGATCCGCGAGCCCGCGCAGCTTCAACTCCTTGACGAGCAACCCGGCCATAATCGTTTTTCCTGCTCCGGCGTCATCCGCGAGCAGGAACTTGACACTGGCGAGCTTCAGCAGGTAGTCGTAGACGGCCTCCAACTGGTGGGGGAGTGGGTCAACGCGGGATATAGAAAGCCCGAAGTACGGATCGAACTCATAAGCGATGCCGAGCGCGTGCGATTGTAGGCCCAAGCGGAGGAGGCTGCCGTCGCCGTCATAGGAATATTCGGCCTCGTTGACATGCAGAAGCGAAAGCTCGCTGGGGCCCAGGGGCACTTCGCGAAATCGACTTGTCTGCAATCCCACCAGTCCGACAACCCACGTGCCATCGCCCGCCGGTTTCGCGGTGACGATCCGCATCGGCTCGCTAAAGAATGGTCCTGTGACGATCTGGCCTTCACGAAGCTCCAAGATGGGCCTCTCCTGTGATAGCTCTGAATCAAGCAGGCCGATGTGGTCGGAGTAACATCGGCGGTACAGCATTAGGCAACTAGGCAGGCTTTCCCTTCAGTCGTCGTCTCAGTTCACGTCGGACAACCTTGCCGTCACCCGTAATCGAAACCCATAGTAAACCAAATCGCCGTTTTAGTTTATTAAGCCGGCTAGTAAGCAGGCCATAGTAACAATTGGTTAACTAAGACCTCGTAGCCCTGCTCACCGATCCACCTCGCCCAGTATGATATCGATACTCCCCACCGTCGCAACGACATCGGCCAACATTCCTCCCGTCACCATCTTGGGCAGCGCCTGAAGCGTGGCGAACGACGGCGGGCGCATTTTCATCCTCCAGGGTTTCGGCCCGCCGTGGCTTACGACGTGGAATCCCATCTCGCCCCGCGCGCTTTCCGTGCTCACGTACGCGTCACCAGCGGGCACGTCGAACCCGCGAGACGCCACCAGGAAGTGATGAATAACGGCCTCCATACTCACCGCCAGCCTGTCGCGCGGCGGAAGAACGATCTTGTAATCCGATATGCGGTAGTCTCCGCCGGGCAAGTTGTCGAGCGCCTGTCTGACGATTCTCAGGCTCTGGCGCATCTCCTCCATCCGCACGAGATACCGGTCGTATACGTCGCCGTTGGAGCCGGTCGGTATCTCGAAGTCGTAGTTCTCGTAGCCGGAGTAAGGCCAGGCCTTGCGAACGTCCCATTTCAGGCCGGAGCCTCTTATGTTCGCGCCGCTGACCCCCATTCGGATCCCGTCTTCGACGCTGATAACGCCGACACCGCGGGTTCGCTCCAACCAGATCGGGTTTCGCGTCAGAAGCGCGTGGTATTCGACCAGTTTCGGCGGAAGATACTCCAGGAACTCGCGGACTTTCGCGCTGAACCCTTCGGGAATATCGTCACGCAGGCCGCCGATGTTGATGTAACTGGTCATCAACCTGACGCCGGACGCGAGCTCGAATATGTCGAGGATTTGCTCCCTGTCCTGAAAACAGTACAGGAACACGCTCACCGCGCCAAGTTCAAGCGCGTGCGTGCCGAGGAACAGCAAATGACTGGCGATGCGCGTAAGTTCGGCCAGCATGACCCGGAGCGCCTGGGCTCTCGGCGGGACCTCTATCCCCAGCAGCTTCTCGACAGAGAGCACGTACGCGAGATTGTCGCCCAGCGGACCGGCATAGTCCATACGGTCGGTGAGCGTCAGCGCCTGCTGGAACATCAACTGCTCGGCGCTCTTCTCGATGCCGGTGTGCAGGAACCCAATGTCACAGGCCGCGTCCAGGACGGTCTCACCTTCCAGGGCCAGCGCCAGCCTCAGCACTCCGTGCGTGCTCGGGTGCTGGGGTCCCATATTGATGATCATCCTGTCCTCTTCGGCCCATTTCCGAAGCGGGCTTGCGCCGGCCTCAGTCTCTATGTCGTCACCGCGTTCGACGTACTCCTTCCAGGTCATCCCCTCGAAGCATTGGTCCAGCATGGTCTCCTGCGGCTCGATTTCGCCCCAGTTGACGCTGAATTGGACCTCCTCACCGCCGATCGGGAAGTCCTTGCGGAGTGGATGGCCTGCGAACGCGCTCGGCAGCAGAATCCGCCGCGGATCGGGATGGTTGGCGAACCGGAAGCCCATCAGGTCGAACGCTTCGCGCTCGTACCAATTGGCCGCCGGCCAAATCCCCGCCACGGAGTCCACCGACTGCCCATCGGGGACCGGGACTCTGATGTGGATTCGTCGGTAATCGTCGAGGTTGTATGCGCGGTATATTAGCTCGAACCTGGCGCCGTTGCCCGGCTGACCGTAGTGATCGACGTATACGATGTCGCTCAGGAAGCTGAACCTGAGTTCCGGGTCGTCTCGGAAGACGCCCGCCAGCCGGACGATCTCCGCCGGCTCGCACTTGAGCGTTATCTCTCTGCCCTCTTCTCGGCGCGACAGAGCCTTGGCCTCAGCAAGGAGTCGATCGAAGCTTTCGGACGTGATCAGTTCGTCAGTGACTGTCATCGGCCGGTACCGGGAGCCTCCCCACGCGCAATCTTCGCCTGCAGCTTAAGCAGGCCGTCCAGCAGCACGTCAGGACTGGGCGGGCAGCCCGGCACGTAGATGTCCACCGGAACGATCTTGTCTACCCCCTGCAGCAGCCCGTAATTGTTGAAGACGCCCGCCGTGGAGGCGCACGCGCCCATAGACAACACCCATTTCGGCTCCGCCATCTGATCGTACAGCCTTTTCAGGACCGGCGCCATCTTGATGGACACCCTGCCGGCCACGATCATCAGATCCGCCTGCCTTGGCGAAGGCCGGAACACCTCGGCCCCGAACCGCGCGAGATCGAATCGCGACGCCGCCGTGGCCATCATTTCAAGCGCGCAGCACGCCAGCCCATACATAAGGGGCCACAGAGAATACTTCTGGGCCCACCTCAGAACGTCTTCGAGATTTGCAAACGCCACCCCAGGCACGATCATCGCGAAACTCTCCCGATCAACCTCCAGCCTCTCCGCCACGGTTCACTGCTCACTGCTCACTGTTCACCGTTCACTGTTTACTGTTCACTGTCTGCTGCTACATTCCCTGCTTCGCCATCTCCGGCGGACTCGCCGACGCAATCGGAAAGCTCCGTCAAATGCAGAGGCTCCAGGACCTTTCTGAGATCTTCCTCGGTCAGTTCGAGGCGATTTCGGGCCACTTCCAAAAGGCTCTTGTCCGTATTCACGGCTTCCTTCACTATCTCGGCGGCTTTGGCGTATCCGATCCTGGGCGAGAGCGCCGTGACGAGGGCGACGCTCTTTTCGGCATACTCTCCGCACCTTGCTTCATTCGCCGTGATTCCGCGAACGCAGGAAGTCGCAACCATTAAAGACGCATTTCCCAAAATCTCGATCGACTGCAGCAGGTCGTGGGCGATCACCGGCGTCATCACGTTGAGATCGAGTTGCCCCGCCTGAGTCGCCATCGCGATCGTCAGGTCGTTCCCCACCACCTCGAAACACACCATCGCCAGCATCTCGGCCATCGAAGGGTTCACTTTGCCCGGCATAATCGACGATCCGGGCTGCACCGCGGGGAGGTTTATCTCCGCCAGACCCGTCCTAGGACCGGAGCCAAGCAGGCGGAGATCGTTCGATATCCTGATCAGTTCCAACGCCAGCCCTCTCAGCGCCGCGGAAACACGCGCGAGATCGGCCGCGCTCTGAGTCACCTCGAACAAATTTCCCGCGGGCTGAAGCGGCAGTCCCGTAAGCTCTCTCAGCCTGCGGATGACCCTCTCCCGATATTTCGGATGAGTATTGATCCCCGTGCCGACCGCGGTTCCCCCGATGCCGAGCCGCCTGAGGCCCCGGGCCGCGCTCTTTATGGCGTCGATTCCATCGGCGACGGCCTGAGCGTACCCGCCGAACTCCTGACCGAGCCTGATCGGGACCGCGTCCTGCAGATGGGTCCGGCCCGCCTTCACAATGCCGTCGAACTCCGCCGCTTTCTTCCGCAGTTCCTCTTCCAGACTGGTCAAGCCCGGCAGCAAGCGATCGCGGATCAGAACGAGCGCCGCCAGGCGTATCGCCGTCGGAAACACGTCATTTGTTGACTGGGACATGTTCACTTCATCGTTCGGATGGATTGTGCCGTAATCGCCGCGCGGCTTTCCCAGAAGCTCAAGCGCGCGGTTCGCGATGACCTCGTTTGCGTTCATGTTGAATGAAGTCCCGGCGCCGGCCTGGAAGGCGTCAACCACGAACTGCGAGTCCCACTTGCCGTTCGCGACCTCCTCCGCCGCCTCGGCGATGCGCGAGCCGATCTTTGCCGGCAAGTCTCCCAGGGCCATATTGACCTCGGCCGCCGCCAGTTTGACCAGCCCTATCGTCCGAACCATCTGCCTGTGGAGTCTCCCGCCGCTTATCGGGAAATTCTCCACGGCGCGCTGGGTCTGCGCGCCGTAATACGCCTCATCTGGAACCGCCTTCTCACCCAGGGCGTCTCGCTCGATTCTCATTTTCATTCTCCTGCCCCCAACTTATTCCCCCGCCTCCGAAAGCGCAAACGACCGCTCGTTACGCTGCCTGACGGAACCTCACCCCAGCCCTCTCCTAGAAGGAGAGCGGTTTTCCCTCCCTGCGAGAGAAGCCGCCCGCGGCGTCTGCAGCGACGTGGGCGGCTTCTAGCGTTGCCCCTCCCAGAGGCGAGGACCCAACTCAAAGCTTGTCTTCTTCCCAGGTCGTTTTACCCACGAGGTAACTATCTCAACCGTTTGCGGAGGAGTCGGAGGAGTCGGAGGAGTGGAGGGAGTGGAGGGTGGGGGAGACTTGGCGGTGGGGGCTTGCGCTGGGTTCCCGATAGACCGGGACAGGCGAGGAGACCCTCGCGCAGCGGACAGGAGTCGAAGGGTGCGGATTTCGGCGGGAAGAGCATGTCATATATGGGCTACTATTCTGCGGTTCGCCGCGGCCCCTGCTATATGGCCCTACAGCAACGGCACAATGTCGCCCTGGTTCCGTACCCGCAGCAGCCGCTGGAGTTCCTCGCCAACCTTTTCGCAGGAGGATATGCCGGTCACTACAGCGTACTTCCAACCGGAGTCCGTCGTTACCCCGGTTGGGACCACGCACTTCACTGTCAGACCGCTGCCGTCATCCAGTGTGAACGTCGCATCGCTAGTCTTGGTGAACTTGCCGTATATGGTGACCAGGCCCGTCCGACCGGCGGCTTGCCATAACGTTGGAGACGGCCGGCGAAACCGCGCACGCCGCTCCCCAAGCGGCCAAAAGCGCCGCCACAAAAACAATGAAACACGCCCTCTTCACCATGTGTACGCCCTCCTCTATCGAAGGGGTTCCCTATCTACGGCGTTTCAACTGCCACGTCTTTGGTTGATAGTTGTTGGTTGCCGGTTGTTGGAAACACCACATCATTGCACGTGGCAGGTTGCCTGTCAACTCGTACGATTACCGGGATTGCAGGGGCTGCTGGCAACACAGGGTGTGGCGTTAGTCCACCCAACTGACCGCGGTCAGGAGGCGCTCGCGTTAGCGGAGATCAGACGGATCAGACCGATCGGACTGATCTGACCTGACGATCGGCAGCCCACAACCATGAACCATCAACCATCAAACCCATCAAACCATCACACCATCAAACCATCGAGTGGACGCGGGCCCCTGCCTTCCGCTACAATAGGCATGCAGGAGGCAGCTATGAAACAGTACCGCGTAGTTCAAGTCGGCTGCGGGGGCATGGCCCATCATTGGATAGACATGGCCGGCAATACTCCCGACCTCGAGATCGTGGGACTGGTAGACCTGAACAGGCAGACCGCTGAGGAGTGCGCGAAAAGGCACGGTCTGCCCGCATCCGTAGTCTTCGACACCCTCGATCAAGCCCTGTCTATGGCGAAGCCGGACATCGTATTCGACGTCACCGTGCCCGCCGCTCACCACGAAGTGACTCTAGCGGCGCTGAAGGCAGGCTGCCACGTTTTTGGCGAGAAGCCGCTCGCCGACAGCATGGAGCGAGCGAAAGAGATGGTCGCCGCCGCCAAAGCCTCGGGGAAACTCTACGCGGTGATGCAGAACCGGCGCTATCTTCCTCAGATGCGCGGGCTGCGCAAAGCCTTGGATGACCGCCTGATCGGGGATATCTCTACTGTCAACGCCGATTTCTACCTAGGCGCGCATTTCGGCGGCTTCCGAGACGCCATGGACAGCCCGCTCGTGCTCGATATGGCCATTCATACGTTCGACCAGGCGCGGTTCATCTGCGGCGAGGACCCGATCGCCGTCTACTGCCATGAGTACAATCCCAAAGGCTCCTGGTACAAGGGCCACGCCTCCGCGGTCTGCATGTTTGAAATGACCAACGATGTCGTCTTCACCTATCGAGGCTCCTGGTGCGCGGAGGGGCTGAATACGTCCTGGGAGAGCGAGTGGCGCGTCCAGGGATCCAAAGGCAGCTCCAAATGGAATGGGGCAAATGAGATCATCGCCGAGGTGGTGTCGGCCCCCGATGGCTTCATCTACAAGCACGACCGTATCACTATACAGCCTCTGGACACGCGCCTCGTGGGTCACGACGGTTGTATGGATGCTATGATGACGGCCCTGCGCGAGGGAAAAGAGCCGGAAACCGTCTGCACGGATAACATCAAGAGCCTGGCGATGGTCTTCGGCGCCACAGAGAGCGCGAAGACCAAGCAAAGAGTGGAGATAGGAGCGTAGCCGCTTCAGGCAGCGCCCACGCCGTTTTCATCCAGGAGCATCGTTTGTGGAAGGCATAACCCGTCTGAACCCCACCCCAACCCTCCCCTGAAAGGAGAGGGGGCAAGTTCCCCCTCCCCGTGGGAGGGGGTTAGGGGGAGGTCCATCTGTGGCTAATGACTACAAACGATGCTCCTGCGTTTTCATCCCTCCTGCTGGACAACGGCTCAGTAATACTTTAGTATTAGAAAAAATACGTCTTTCGTCCAATTGTCGAAGCCGCGCCGGCAGGGCAGAATATAGTACGGAAGACGTTGAGCCGTTTTCCACACTTTAGACCGGAAAGAGTGACGGCCCGTAGCAGTTCGGCTTCCCGGTCATGACTTCCCCGGAAGTCACAAACTACATTGGAACAGGGGTGAAAGAACATGAGGTCAAGAAAGAGCAGCGGTTTTACATTGATCGAGCTGCTGGTAGTTATCGCGATCATCGCGATACTCGCCGCCATACTCTTTCCCATTTTCGCGAAGGCGAGAGAGACTGCGCGGAGAGCCGCGTGTATCGGCAACATGAAGCAGATCGGGACCGGCATCAGGCTGTACTGCGAGGACCACGATGGCTACACGTACCCGGCGAACTACCCGTATGGCAACAACTGCATCGAGATTCTCCTCGCACATCTGAAGTACATCCCGGCTAAGGTCGTGGATGCGGCCGGCATTCCGGACACCAAGACGAAAATAGGTAAGGTATGGCAGTGTCCTTCCGACTATACGTTCGGCTTCCGAGGCAAGGCTGCGTCGGCGACAAGTGGATCGGACACGCGGTGGCCTTATGAGATGTCATACACTTACGGTGGTGTTACCCTCGATTACGCCGATGTTCCTGGCATACACCGCAACTTGGACCAGGACTGCGCGGACCGCCGCGCCAAGGGTCAGTACGCCTGGCTGCTCGGTGACCAGCGTGTTTCTGAGGTGGGAGATCTCAACAAAGACGGATATACATACACAGGTCACGGAAGAGTTATGTTTCGGCCTGAGTCAGACACCGCCAACAACCGTGCCAATTATATCAGGGGTTTAACCACGGTAAGACTCATGGCGGACTTGCATGTGCGCGCGTGCCAGGGGTGGCAGAGGTGGCCGGTGCCTCTGTACTGGGACACCGCAAGGCAGTTGCGCAACCCTCGTGATCCGCGCAAATTTCCGCAAGACTGGGATTGGGACTTGCCATAGTCTAGAGCATATTGAAAGGAGTCTGGTGTAGTTATGAAAGACAGTTCACCTGGAAAAGTCGTCGCAGTCGTAGTAGTTGTTATACTGGCCGTAGGCCTCGCGGCGTGGAGCATAATGAAGTTCACACGACCGCCGGGAGCAAATCTGTCGAATGAGACGATAACGCGGGGAATTCACGGGCCGGGCTATAAGCCCTATGTGCCTCCGAGTCAGCAGCCCGCTCAACCGCGTTAGACGTGCCGGGCTAGGAACACCGAAGGCCGGCGGGAAGCGCTCCGCCGGCCTTCATTTCGAACTGGCAACTAATCACTTCTTACAGCCTGCTTGTACTCCTCGGAGATGAGCCCACCTCCGTGATATACCATTCGCCGCCGCGGCGCTCCAGCGTATACGTCACGTTGACGACAGAGTACTTGTCATCGTCGTCGTAGTACTTGTGACGCCCATAGGCCACCACCTCGTCCCGGTACCTCATGCTGACCTTGTAGAACTCGAAACCGATGGTGTCGATCGTTTCCATCGCATCGCGAGTCATGTCCCGGTAATCATCGAAGTCAACCGAGTACTCGTACTGGTCCTTGAAGTACACGTGGACCCGTTCGCTGTACCGCACGTGGCGCATGATCAGGTCGTAGTCCGCTCGCTCCCAGGCTTCCTGAATGTCGTCGAGCGTATTCCTCATCTCTCTGCGGTTGCTCGTGGAGAGATAGTATCCCGGATACGGCTGATAGTATGGCCTGTAGAAGTCATCGCCATACACATACAGCGGAACGTATACGTATCGCCTGAACGGGAAGCTGATGAACACGATCCTGTCGCGGTACATGTATGGGAACGTTCCGTAGTAGAAATAGAGAGACGGGTACGTGTACCGCGGCACGTAGCTGAAGCAGTAGTACCCATAATAGTATGGATCGTAGCGCGACGAACCATAGTAGTAGAACCCGCCGTGGAAGCTCGGGCGGTGACGGTAATCGTAGCTGTGATAACGAACGCGCCAATCCCGCCGAGTTTCATACACTCTCGTAAAGACTCGGTCCGTCCTCTGTCCGCTCCAAGAGCGACCGGACGTGGAAATCGAAGGCCGAGCAACCTGATCCGTGCGCTTCGGCCTGTTGCTGCTCGACGGGGTGGACCTGTACACCTCACCCGTACGGGTCGAGCCGGAGCCGGAAGGCCGGTTCTCCACCCTGGAAGACTCGTCTCGGTCGGACTCTCCTCGCTTGCTCTTGCCGAAGATACCACCCACGCCGCTACGGCCTGAGTCGCCCCTTTCCCGCCTGTCCTCTACGCGGACGTCGGTCCTGGAATCATCGGCCTTCGGCCGCTCGTAACCCGAGCGCTGAGGTCGGTTGCTTCGCGAGTCCCCGCTGCCGCCGGACTTGCCGTCCCGGCGCGCGCTCGAGGCGCCGGAGTCCGAATCGCCTCGGCGGGGCTTGACAGTCGAAGCCTGCCAGCTTGCCCTGTCCTTTTCCCGTTGGGCCGCGCGATCCCGATCGGCCTGACGCTCGCGTTCCACCTTGGCCTGTCTGTCTCGTTCCTGACGCTCTCGATCTGCCCGAGCCTGCCGCTCGCCATTCTCACGGTCGCGGACTTCTCGGTCCTGGCGTTCCCGGTCAGCGCGGGCCTGCCTGCCGCGATCCTCACGATCGCGACCTTCACGCGCCTGGCGGTCTCGGTCCGCCTGCCGCTCGCGCTCCGCCTGGGCCTGCCTGTCTCGTTCCTGACGCTCTCGATCTGACCGAGCTTGCCGCTCCCCATTCTCACGGTCGCGGACTTCTCGGTCCTGGCGTTCCCGGTCAGCGCGGACCTGCCTGCCGCGATCCTCACGATCGCGATCTTCACGCGCCTGGCGGTCTCGGTCGCCCTGACGCTCGCGCTCTGCCTGCGATTGCCGATCGCGCTCCTGCCGATCGCGGTCTTGGCGACCCCGGTCCTGGCGGTCGCGGTCCTCCCGGGCTTGTCGGTCATCGCGATTTTTCGCCCTGTCCGACTGCTCGTCGTCACCACGTTTCATGAACCCCATGCCCGCGGACGCAGGCGCGCGGCTCACGGCCAAAGCCAGAAACGCGGTAAACGCGAGTGTGAGTAGAACCAGGAGAACCTTCGAAAAAATGTGCGTGTTTTTCATAGCCCATTCCCCCTTTGACCCGCGGCCAGAGGTAATGGCCCCGCGAGGTCTGAAGCTGGTACCGCCTCCACTGAATATGACGTAACACGGAATAGTTCGGTTACCTGCCGTGGATTATCTACTACGATGTCGAAAACACGGGGCGTCCAAGCGCGAAAGCCGGCCCACGGGTAGCAATCGCCACGGAACCCGCCTACTTGCGGGCGCTGCCGCCGCCGCGCTTGGATTCAATGTTACGCTTGATGTCGTGAATGCGCTCCTCGCTGTCTTTCATGAAGCGCGACAGCCGTTCCTCGAAGTTCTGGGGAGCGGGCTTCTGACGAGATTCCCACTTAAACGCCCCGTTCGAGGTTTCCATTCTCGGCTTTTCCCGCTCCGGCGGCCTCTCCGGGCGTTGGACCGGAACCGCGCCCTCGGCCTGTTTGGCAGACAGTTCGTATCTACCCTTGTTGTTGATCTTCAGAACTTTGACGAGGATTCGGTCGTTCTCGCGGAAGTAATCGCGCACGTCGCGCACGTAGGCGTCCGTGACCTCCGAGATGTGGACGAGGCCCATCTTACCACCCGCCAGTCGAACAATGGCGCCGTAGTCAGCGAGCTTCACAACAGTGCCTTCTACCGTGCTACCGATCTCGATAACAGAAGACATGGGCTTGAGGCGTTTGGCTCTATTTGACTGGTTTTGCAGACTTTTGTAACCAGCACAGCTATTCGCCCAGATATAGTATAGGGACGGGCTGCCTTTTTGTCAATAGCGAGGAAAAGTTGGAAACAGTTCAGCTTTGCGGGAACGCTGTCCAGGCAATGGAGCATGCGCCACCTACCCCCTCTCCCCCTTGGGCGGGAGAGGGTTGGTAGGGTGAGGGGGACCGGATCTCGCAGCGCCGTCGATTTGACAAGCTTCCCGTAGAACTGAACTCTCACAAGGGTTGGCGGTTGTCAGTTGTCGGTGGGGCCGTCCAAGCGTCGCGTGGCATTCCCGCGATACGAACCACTAACCACTATCTACCTTCCGGGCCGGTCTTCTCCGAACCACCGTGAGGTGGGGCCGTTGGCATCGCCGGCATCCGAGTCACCTTCGAGCCCTTCGGCAGAACGAATTCGGAGCGAGAGATGGGTTTATCGATCTCCTGCTTGGTCAACACCGACGTCAACGTGAAAGTGGCCTCGTGCTTCCCCTCGCTCGCAGGCGCCTTCTGTTTGGCAATCAAGACGCCCTTGCGCACGATGAAATCCTGCTTGCCGATCCACAGTTTTTCGGTCAGCTTTGCCTTTTCCATGCCGCGCATCGGCAGGACCTGAGTCGGCGTAAACTGCACCACGTAACTATCGACCCCGTCAACAGTTTCATCTTCCAGAATCTTCGCGCCCTTGACATTCTTGAAGGCGTCCTTCTCCACCGCCGATCTCAGGACGCGCGCGCCCGCCGGGTCTTGCGAAACGCCGGTTACCAGGCGTTCCGGCGGGACCTGTACGTACGTCTGCATCTGATCCACATAGAAGTAAGCGTTTTTCCCGTCGGAAATCACGCTAGGGCTCTTTGCCCCGACCAATTGCTGACGCACTTTGTTAGGTCTCTCGAACTCGGTCGAAACAAGCGATCCGTTACCTTGCCATTGATTATCGACGCGGAATTCCGAGCTGTTGCTCGCTTCGATTCTCAGTGTCTTGGCCTTTTGATAAGTGGCGGACGTTTTCTGCAATACCTGCTTGGCGGAAGGCGGTTTGGCGCACCCGACCATCAATATGGCGACAAGCGCGGCGATACCGGCGGCTGTGGTTTTCCTCATGTGTCTCCTCTCTCGTAGCCCGACGGGCATACCAGTCAATGTTCGGCGTCCGTCGAATAACTCCTTCCCCGAACCCTTTGCCCGCAATCATCCACGGATTGATGACCGGTTCCGGCGGGTAACTACACGATGAACAATACCTTTCCATGCACGAGACTGTCATAGGAGAGAGAACAGATGGCTATTGAGACCATGCCCGCGCAAGGGCTATGGACGCGCTCGCTCGATGAGGCCCTCGTTAAGGCGAAGGAGACGGGGAAGCTGGTCCTTTTGGACTTCTTCAACCCCGGCTGAGGCGGCTGCAAGAAAATGGGTGCCGTGACGTACCCCGATGAGCGAGTGGCGAGACTGATCAACGAAAACTTCCTTCCCGTGCAAATCAACGTGGTCGAGCATCCGGAGTTTACGGACAGGTTCCTCCAGCGGTGGACCCCCGCGATCTTCTTCCTCGACGCCGAAGGCCGCGAACACAGGCGGCAGGTCGGTTATGCTTTCCCTGACGATTTTCTGGCCGATCTCTACATAGGACTGGCTCAGGAGGCATTTGACAATAAACGCTACGAAGAGGCAGTCGCGCGTTACGAGCATATCGTGAGCGAGCTTCCCGACTCGCTTGCCGCGCCCGAAGCCCTCTATATGGTCGGCGTGGCCAAGTACCGGGCTACCGGCGACGGCAAGTACCTCGGCGAGTACTGGGACCAGGTGGCCGAGCGCTATCCCGGAACCCGCTGGGCAAAAGCGGGAGACGTCTGAGTAAGCTGAATACCTGCGTTCAGGCTGGGGCGGCCATCCGACCGCCCCAGCATCGCGTACCCACTCATAACCCTCACCTCATAAACCTTAACCTTCCCGTCTGGAGTCGAAGGAGTCGGATGAGTCGGACTCGTCCAACAACCAACAGCCAACAACCAACAATCCCTTCCCTATCTGTGTTTATCTGCGTTCATCGGCGGTTAAAACCCTTCCCCTTCCCCTGTCCGTTGTGCGACCCGCCCTGGGCTGATATAATGGAGCGTCAATCTGCTGCAACGGGAGAGCACATAGTGATACTCTCAAGAGAAGACGTCTCGCAAGTAGCGTTCCTCGCGCGACTTGAGCTGACGGACGAAGAGAAAGACAAGCTTACAGGGCACATAAACAATCTGCTTCAGCATTTCGCCAAGCTGCAGGAGCTGGATACTGATGCAGTGGAGCCAACGTCGCACGTGATACCCGTGGAAAACGTTTTCCGGGAGGATAAGGCGCGCCCGTCGCTGCCGCCGCAAGACGTCCTGGCGAACGCGCCGGAATCGCAGGACGACTGCTTCGCTGTGCCAAGGATTGTGGAGACTTAGGGAATGGACCTTGCCGGATTGACTGTAAAGGCGGCGCACGAGCTTCTCAAAAGCAGGCAGGTCACCAGCAGAGAGCTGACCGAGGCCGTACTGCGGAGGATCGAGTCGGTCGATGATAAGACCAAAGCCTACGTCACAGTGACGTCCGATATCGCCCTGCGGCAGGCGGACGCGGCGGACAAGAGAATAGCCTCCGGCGACGCGGCGCCGCTGACGGGCATACCGATCGCCATTAAAGACAATATGTGCACGCGCGGCGTACTGACGACGTGCTCATCCAGGATTCTCTACAACTACAAGCCCGTCTACGACGCCACTGTGGTCGAGCGTCTCGCCGCTGTGAACGCCGTCATGGTCGGCAAGACGAACCTCGACGAGTTCGCAATGGGATCATCGACCGAGAACTCCGGCTTCTTCGCCAGCCGCAACCCGTGGGACACCGAAAAGGCCCCCGGCGGCTCAAGCGGCGGCTCGGCATCCGCCGTCGCGGCGGACGAATGCCTGGCCGCGCTCGGCTCCGACACTGGAGGCTCTATCCGCCAGCCCGCTTCCTTTTGCGGCGTGACCGGGATGAAGCCCACCTATGGGCGCGTGTCGAGATATGGCCTCGTCGCGTTCGCGTCGTCTCTGGACCAGATCGGCCCGATCACCAAAGACGTCACCGACACAGCTCTGCTCCTGAACGTCATATCAGGCAAAGACCCGCGCGACTCGACATCTCTCGACGTGCCCGTTCCGGACTACACGAAGTCGCTGGCGCCCGACGTGAAAGGCATCAAAATTGGGGTCCCGAAAGAGCTCTTCGGAATGGGGACCGCTCCGGAGGTGGCGAGCGCCGTTTGGGACGCCGTGAAACTTCTCGCCGGCCTGGGCGCCGAATGGAAAGAGACCTCCACGCCAAGCGTGGAGTACGGCCTGCCCGTTTACTACATAATCGCGCCGTCGGAGGCGAGTTCCAACCTGGCGCGATACGACGGCGTGCGGTACGGCCTCAGAAGCAAAGACTCTCCCGATCCGATCACGATGCTCATGAAGACGCGCGAAGAGGGGTTTGGAGCGGAGGTCAAACAGCGCATAATGATCGGGACCTATGCCCTCAGCGCGGGCTACTACGACGCATATTATCTGAAGGCCCAGAAGGTGAGGACTCTTTTGCGTCGGGACATCGAGCGCGCGTTTGAAGAATTCGACGTGCTCGTCACGCCCACGTCGCCGACAGTGGCCTTCGGCCTCGGCGAGCGCGTGGACGATCCCTTGGCGATGAAACTGTCGGATGTCTGCACCATACCCGCCAACCTCGCCGGCATACCGGCCATTTCGGTCCCGTGCGGCTTCCACAACGGACTGCCGATCGGCCTGCAAATAATGGCGCCCGGCCTGGGCGAGGAAATCGCGCTCCGCGTCGCCTACGCTTTTGAACAGAACACGGACTATCATAAGCAGAAACCGAACCTGTAGCAGTGGGGGATTTAACGAGGAAAATAAGAAAGGTAAGAAAAGACGAAAGGAACCGGTGCTTCGGGATTTGAGGGTTGGGCGTCATACGTATGCTATTGCGGACAACTCCGGGTCCCAACCCGGAAATCCCGAAACGGGGCGCTTCTCTCAGAATGACGACCTTCGGGGCGTTGCTCGTGAGCAATCCGGGCAAGTAGTTGACCGCCTTCCTTTCTTTCTTTCCTCGTGAGAAAGCCTTTTCCGTGAGAGGATAGATGCAAGAGTACGAGCCGATCATCGGCATGGAAGTCCATGCGGAATTGTTGACCGAGAGCAAGATGTTCTGCGGCTGTACTGCCGAATTCGGCGGCGAGCCCAACACCAGGTGCTGCCCCGTGTGCCTTGGCCTTCCCGGATCGCTTCCCGTGATCAACGTTAAGGCCGTGCAGTACGTGGTCAAGGCGGCCCTTGCGCTCAACTGCTCTATCACGCCGAACAGCATCTTCCACCGCAAGAACTACTTTTACCCCGATCTGCCCAAGGGCTATCAGATATCCCAGTACGGTGACACCCCGATCGGCCAGCATGGGTGGGTCCAGATAACCGTAAACGGCGCAACCAAGAAGATCGCCATCCGCCGCGTCCACTTGGAAGAGGACACCGGCAAGCTGCTGCACGTCGAGGGCGACAGGAGCCACATCGACTATAACCGCGGCGGTGTGCCGCTGATGGAGATCGTGACGCAAAACCCGCCCCCGCCGGGACTCGACCAGATCCAATCCGCTGAGGAGGCGAAAGAATACCTTGTCCGTCTGCGAGCGATCTTGACGTACATCGGCGTGAACGACGGCAAGCTCGAAGAAGGCAGCCTGCGCTGCGAGCCGAACATCTCGCTGCGCCCGGTCGGCCAAATCGAGTTCGGCGTCAAGACGGAGCTCAAGAACCTCAACTCCTTCCGGGCAGTGCTGCGCGGCATCGAATATGAACTGGAGCGACAGGAAAAGGTACTGCTAAAAGGCGGCAAAATCGTTCACGAAACGCGCCGGTGGGATGATGTCCGCGGCGCGACCGCCTCTATGCGCAGCAAGGAATTCGAGCAGGAGTATCGGTACTTCCCCGAGCCGGACCTCACCCCGCTGCGCTTCGATGCGCAATGGGTAGAGGAGCAGCGGAAGGCGCTCCCCGAACTGCCCGACCAAAGGAAGCGCAGGTTCATCGAGGAACTGGGAATTCCCGAATACGACGCTGAAATCCTCACCGATTCGCGGCCAATGGCCGAGTTCTTCGAGGAAGCGGTGAAGCTGTCCGCCGACGCCAAGTCAGTCAGCAATTGGATGATGGGCGACCTTCTGCGGCTGCTCAACGCCACCGGCACGGAGATGGAGCAATCGAAGCTAACACCATCTCATCTTACGGAAATGCTGAACTTGATCGGCAAGGGCACGATCAGCGGTAAGATCGCAAAGACCGTCTTTGAGGAGATGTTCGGCACGGGCAGGCGGGCCTCCGAGATCGTGGAGAAGCTGGGTCTGACTCAGATCACCGATGAGAGTGAGCTTATCCCAATAATAAACCAGGTCCTCGACGAGAACCCCAGGATCGTGCAGGACGTGCTTGGCGGTAAGGACAAATCTCTGGCGTTTCTCGTTGGTCAGACAATGCGCTATACTAAAGGAAGAGCTAATCCGCCGTTGGTCAACCGCCTCCTGCGGGAACGGCTGGAATCGCGGAGGTAGTAACCGCAGATAAACACAGATGGACACAGATAAAGAGTCGGAAGAGTCGAAGGAGTCGAAGGAGTCGAGGGCAGAAACCCCCTCTCCCTGGAAGGGAGAGGGTTGGGGTGAGGGTTGAACCCCTGTCCAACTTCCAACCTCCAACTTCTAAAAATCAGGAGTGGGGTCTATCCCTCGTCCATTCCTTTCCCATCCGCGTTCATCTGCGTTCTTCTCTGAACCCAACTGAACGCAGAGAATCGACCTGGCCAAAGAAAGTGAGGTATGCGATTGCGTATAGGATGCTGCGCCGGACTGGACAAGATCGCAGTACTTGAAAAGGCCGGTTACGATTACATCGAGCCGCCCGTTGGCTCGGTAATGCCGGAACGACCCGAGAGCGAGTTCGGGCTGATTCTCAAACAGATCGAAGGCTGCGCGATCCGCCCCGAAGCGTGGAACTGCCTTATGCCCGGTGATATGAAACTGACCGGCCCGAGCGTCGATTTCTACAGAATCGAAAGATACCTGCGGACCGCGCTCGGCAGGGTCGCCAAGCTGGGCGGAAAGGTCGTGGTATTCGGAAGCGGCGGCGCCCGAAGCGTACCAGAAGGCTTTTCCCAGCCGGACGCCCGGCGTCAGATACTCGAATTCCTGGCCCTGTGCGGCAGTATTGCGGCGCAGTATTCTCTGACGATAGCGATAGAGCCTTTGAACCGCAAGGAGTCGAATGTCATCAACAGTGTCGCTGAAGCTGTCGAATTTGCGGAGATGGCCGCGCGGCCCGAGGTAAAGGCGCTCGCCGATCTATATCACATAGACGAAGAGGGGGAGCCGCTCAGCGACGTAGCGGCCGCCGGCTCATTCCTCGCCCATTGCCACACCGCCGACACGGGCAGATACGCCCCGGGAAGCGGCGCGTACGACCACATCGGTTTCTTCCGCGCGTTACGGGAGGCTGGGTACGACAAACGGGTCTCTATCGAATGCCGGTGGAACGACCTCGAAAACGAGTGCGCTCCGACGCTTCACTTCCTGCGCGCCGTCGCGGACCAGGTCGCGGGCGAGTAAACAGTGACCAGCGACCAGTGACACGATGGGTGGCGATTTCCGAATCGCCACCCGAAGACTAAACCGGGATTTCCGAATCCCGGAAAGTCGTACAAGAACGCTATAGCATGACCAATCACTGTTCACCGTTCACCGTTCACTTCCAAAGGACCAGGCTGAAAAATGACCGAACCGTCCACTGATCACTGTTCACCGTTCACTGTTAACTCGGTAACCGTCCTCGGCGCGGGAAGCTGGGGGACGGCCCTCGCGCTCCTGTTGGGGCGCAAGGGCTTTCCGGTCCGGCTCTGGTCGTGCGAGCCGCCGGTGGTGGACGAAATCCAGTCAGCGCGCCGGAACACCGCCTATCTTCCCGACCATCTCCTTCCCCACAACATAGCTGTAACCGGCGACTTGGCCGAAGCTCTCGACGGCGCGGATTGTGTGGTCTTCGCAATCCCGTCCGAAGCTCTGCGGGGGGTCGCGCGGCAGGTCGCGGAAATCGGCATTCAAGGGGCTCCGCTGATCGTCAACGCGGGCAAAGGGCTGGAAAGCGATACCGGTCTTCGCCTGTCGCAGATTCTTACAGAGGAGCTTGGAGAAGGTTTGGCGTCGAACCTCGTCGCGCTGTCCGGTCCGAACCTGGCGGTCGAAATCGCGAAAGAGGTCCCCGCGGCCACGGTAGTCGCGTCGTTGTCGCCCGAGGCCGCCCTGGCGGCCCAGCGGCTGCTGACCACTCCGCATTTCCGCGTCTACCGTAACCCCGACCTGATCGGCGTGGAGCTCAGCGGCGCGTTGAAGAATGTGGTCGCCATCGGCGCCGGCATCGGTGACGGCTTCGGCTACGGCGATAACACCAAAGCCGCGCTCATAACCCGGGGCCTTCCCGAGATGACACGGCTTGGAGTCGCCCTCGGCGCGGACGCAAGGACCTTCATGGGCCTCGCCGGCGTGGGCGATCTGATGGCGACCTGCGGCAGCCCGCTCAGCCGCAACCTCCGATTTGGCCGCGCGCTGGGACGTGGACTAAGCGTGGCCGAAGCGGAGGCCGAGGTCAGGCAGGTCGTCGAAGGCAAACCCACCTGCCTCGCCGCCTACAACCTCTCCCGCAGACTCAGCGTGTCCATGCCGATCACCGAGCAGATCTACCTCGTGGTTTTCAAAAGCAAACCCGCAAAAGACGCCGTCACCGACCTAATGCAGCGCGACCCCAAAGACGAATACCAGTGATTAGTTGTTGGTTGTTGGTTGTTGGTTGGTGGTTGTTGGGGCCACTCGTCCCATACGTCCCATCCGTCCTATCCGTCCGATTCCCCGCCCCCCTGGGAGCTTCGGCCGTTTTTGCTGCTTCCCGTATGGAACCAATGAGCGTAGAACAGGTAACAGGCCAACCGGCCCACGTCCGCGAAGATATGCGGAACCTGGCCATTATAGCCCACGTTGACCACGGTAAGACGACGCTGGTCGATGTGATCCTGCGCCAGAGCGGGACCTTCCGCGGCAATCAGATTGTCGCCGAGCGCGTAATGGACTCCAACGACCTCGAGCGGGAAAGAGACCGGGCGCGCCACGGCCTATGCCATCGCCCCTTTGCAGGAAAGGGCCTACTTCTTCATCTCGCCCGGCGATGAGGTGTACGAGGGACAGGTGGTCGGTGAGAACTCCCGCCAGGAAGACATGGTCGTCAATATCACCAAGGCGAAGCACATGACCAACATGCGCTCCTCAACCGAAGACGCCACGGTCCTGATAACCCCGCCAAGGCAGTTCACGCTGGAGCAGGCGCTGTCGTTCATCGGCGATGACGAACTGCTGGAGATCACGCCCGACGCCCTCCGCTTCCGCAAACGCATACTCAGCAAAATGGACCGGATGCTGGCGTCGAGGCGGGGGCAGTAGAGGTTCCAGGGTTTCAGCGACCCGCGAGATTCGCAATTGCCTGTTCCTGCCCGAGCGTGGCTCCAAACGTGGTGAAAAAGCAATGAAATCGTTCCGAAATATATGCGAAACGTTCCGAAACCGCATGGATTCTGATGGGAACTGGTTAGTAATTCACGACTATCGGCTGGTTCCTGAAAACCGCCATTTGCGCATTCTACGCACCGCTGAGACGCGGAGGGCCTGAAAGCAGGGAAGCCTCCGCACGGTAGATGAAGATACTGTGGCTTTCAGCCTTCCGGGTTCATCTGTCCGCCGCCGATGGTCGCATGTCTTATTCAGTTGTCAAATCAGTTCGTTTTTTGCAGTTGCGGAATTTTTTCGGGCGCAGGTTGCCGGGACGCCGCCATGTCTGACCACTAGTAGTGAATAGACGATGGGGGAGGGAGTTT
Organism: Armatimonadota bacterium; assembly: GCA_030649165.1. Taxonomy (GTDB): domain Bacteria; phylum Armatimonadota; class UBA5829; order UBA5829; family JAUSEB01; genus JAUSGG01. The sequence continues at coordinate 39,585 of JAUSGG010000056.1, read as the reverse complement.
TGTTCCGGGGTTCCGGGATTTTTTTCAGGTTTTTTTGAGGGGAGCCGGGGACATGGGGTCTGCTCGCTACAGAAGGATATTCGCCACTCGTCACGAATGAACACATAAGCCAAGCGACCGAGAGAGACACCCTATGCCCACTTTGCACTGGATCGGCAAGGAAGCCGTTGTCAATCATCACCAACAAGTGCCGTTCCGGCTTCTGCACTGCCGGGAGGATTTGTCCGTGGGCGACCCCGGTACCGGCAACCTCCTCGTCGAGGGCGACAACCTCCTCGCGCTCAAAGCCCTGCTGCCCTACTACGCCGGCAAGGTCAAGTGTATCTATATTGATCCGCCGTACAACACCGGCAACGAAGGCTGGGTCTACAACGACAATGTCAATTCGCCCGATATATCGCGGTGGCTAACCGCAACGGTAGATAGAGACGACCTGTCGCGGCACGACAAGTGGCTGTGCATGATGTACCCGCGCTTGGCACTTCTCAGGGACTTCCTGACAGACGATGGCGCCATGTTCGTCAGTGTAGACGACAACGAAGAGAGTCATCTCCGGCTTCTCATGGATGAAGTTTTCGGAGCGCGAAGCTTTCTGGCGAAGCTTGTCTGGAAGTGCAGGCAGTATATAGATAGCCGAGCGGTAACGGGCATTTCGACAGATCACGAGTACATTCTGGTCTATGCCAAGACCGCCGGAAATGTGCGGTTCCGTGGACGAGAACGCGACGAAACGAAGTACAGCAATCCAGACAACGATCCGCGCGGCCCATGGATGAGCCGAAGTATTCTGGGGCTTGCTACCCAAGAGCAGAGGCCCAACCTGCACTACGATCTTGCTGACCCCGCAACTGGGATCACATATCCGTGTCCACCGAACACCGGATGGCGGTACAGCCAAGATACAATCGCCACCAAGATCGCGGAGAGCCGCATACTATTCCCGCCCAAGAAGACCGGTCGCCCGCGAGAGAAAGTGTTTCTTGCGGAATTGAAGACTGAGTTCACCGGTCTTCCCAGCATCATCGACACCGTTTTCACGGCGCAGGGCTCGCACGAGATCAGGGACATCTTGGGAGGACAAGTATTCTCATTCCCGAAACCCAGCAGCCTAGTATCGAAGCTGGTCGAACAACTCTGCACGGGCACAGACTTGGTGTTGGATTCGTTTGCTGGCAGTGGCACTACGGCCCAAGCGGCAATGCAGTTGAATAAGAGTGATGGTGGAAACCGGCGTTTCATCCTCGTGGAGATGGATTCGGATATATGCCATAACATAACAGCCCAACGCCTCAAGCGTGTAATCGAAGGCTACGACAATGGTAAAGGTCACGTCGAAGGCCTCGGCGGCGGCTTTCGCTACTGCACGCTCGGCGAGCCGCTGTTCGACGCGCAAGGGCAAATAGCTACGGAAGTAACTTTTGACGATCTATCCCGACACGTTTTCTTCACCGAAACAGGCGAGCCAATGCCGGAACGCCAGAAGCCGGATTCTGCATTGATTGGTGTCACTGGGGGCGTAGCATTCTATCTCTTGTTCAACGGCATACTCGGCGACAAGAGTGTAGACGGCGGCAACGTGCTTACTCTGAAACTCCTGAAATCGCTGCCGCCCCATGATGGCCCACGCGTTGTCTTTGGGGAAGGTTGCACATTATCCCAGGCCGCGTTGAAGCGCGCGGGAGTCACGTTCAAACAGATACCCTACCAGGTGAAGGTGAGCTAACTATGCTGCAACTCAAGGAATACCAACAGCGAGCGCTTGACAAGCTCCGCGAATACCTTCATCTGGCGGAAAGCACGAACGACGTTGATCTGGCCTTCTATCAGCTTACTCACGCGCCGTATCGCCGTGTGGAGCAGATTGAGGGGCCTCCGTATATCTGCCTCCGCGTGCCGACCGGCGGTGGCAAGACGCTCATGGCCTGCCATGCCGTCGCGATAGCCGCCCAGGACTTCCTGCGGCAAGAAAGGTGCGTCGTCCTGTGGCTCGTGCCGACCAATACCATAAAGGACCAGACGCTGGCCGCCCTGCGCAATCGCTCGCATCCTTACCGCCAGGCTCTCGACGCCGCTTTGGGCCGCGTGCAGGTGATGGACGTTGAAGAGGCGCTATACCTGACGCGTCCCACGCTGGACAGCGAGAGCGTCATCATCGTCTCCACTCTCGCGGCGCCGCGAATAGGAGATACGGACAAGCGCAAGCTCTACGATCAAAACGGGGCGCTGATGGGCCACTTCGACGGTTTCCCGCCCGAAGCTCTTGCGAAGCTCGAGAAGTACAACGGATCCGACCAGCCGATACCCTCACTGGCTAACGTGCTCTGTCTGCGTATGCCGATAGTCGTGATGGACGAGGCGCACAACGCGCGCACGCCGCTATCGTTTGAGACGCTGGCGCGGTTCGATCCCTCATGCATTCTGGAGTTTACAGCCACTCCAGCGATTGAACCGCCAAATCCCAGCAACGTCCTTTGCAGGGTGTCCGCATGGGAGCTGAAGTCGGAGGACATGATCAAGCTGCCCATACGGCTTGAAACGAGCAGCGACTGGCGGCAAACCATTTTGGCGGCCAGCCAGAAGCGAGACGAACTGGAGAAAGCGGCCGAAGCCGAACGAGCGGATGGTGGCGCATACCTGCGGCCAATCGTTCTGCTGCAAGCTCAGAAGAAGAACGAGGAGATCACCGTCGAGACGGTATACAACTGCCTGAAAGACGAGATGCGCATCCCGGAAGCTCGAATTGCGGTCGAGACGGGTGATCGGCAAGACCTTTCGGGCGTCGACGTGTTCGCGGATACCTGTCCGGTACGGTACATCATCACCGTTGACAAGCTCCGAGAGGGTTGGGACTGCGCCTTCGCTTATGTGCTGTGCTCGGTAAGGGACACCTCGTCCAAGACAGCCGTGGAGCAGATACTCGGACGAGTTCTCCGTATGCCCAGCGCCACTCGCAAGAACCGCCCCGAACTGAACCAGGCTTACGCCTTCGTTACTTCTCACCAGTTCGCCGATACGGCGAGTACCCTGGACGCGCTGAAGGGAGCATTGGAGGCAAACGGGTTCACGCCGCCGGAGGCCGAGCAAGCCATATATCCGGCCCTGCCTACTTCGGATTGGGGCTATGGGGGACTCTTTAAACAGGAAACCGGCCCGACCCCGTCCGAACGCGGGGAGAAGTTCGCCGTCCCGCAGCTTGCGTTGTGGATCGACGGAGAACTTGAGCCGGTCGAGCAGAGCCACTTCCTCCGTGCGCAGTGGCAGTTGGCAGAGTGTGACCCACTGCTAGGTGAGGCCGAATACGCGCCTCATGGCATTGTTCCCCAGCTATACGAGATCGACGTAACGAAAGACGGCGCTGTGCAGAGCTGGCACGTATCTGACCTGCAGCAGCGGCTGGCCGTCGTGGTTCCGTGCGACATCAACACGCCCGAAAGGCTGGCGTTGTGGCTAGACAGGATGATTCTGCACCCGGACGTGGTTCAGACCCAGTCGCTTCTATTCCTCACCCGGGTTGTGAAAGGCCTGCTCCAGGATCGCGGGATCCCGCTGGAGGATCTCATCCGAGAGCGGTTGCGGCTTCGGGATGCGGCTGCTCTGAAGATCGACGGATACCGCCGCGAAGCCATGAAGGCCGGCTTTGACCAGATTCTCTTGGGTGTTTACAAGAAGGACGTGGAGGTGAGCGCGGAACGCGTGTTCAGATACGACCCGGATAGGTATCCCCTCGGACAGCCCTACAACGGCGGCATCGGCTTCAAGAAGCACTACTACCGCAACATAGGCGATATGAACGGCGAGGAGGAGCGCTGTGCGCAGGTGATCGACTTCCTGCCTAACGTCAAGTATTGGGTTCGCAACATCGAGCGTAGCGATATGTCGTTCTGGCTGCAAACCTCCACGGACAAGTTCTACCCGGACTTCGTAGCGCTTCTGGACGACGACCGGGTTCTCGCGGTGGAATACAAGGGCGGTCTTCACATCAAGGAAGACACGGAAGAGAAAACAGACCTCGGCGCCTTGTGGGAAGCCAAAAGCAACGGCAAGTGCGTATTCCGCATGGTGTTCAAAGAGAACTTTGTTCAAAAGCTGCAGGCCCTGGGCGGTAACGCATAACGATGTGATTTGCAGAATTGCTTCGCGAAGATGGATCTTCCGGGCCATCAATGGGTTTGCATGGCCGAAAGCAGATTCTTCACTGCGTTCAGAATGACGTCGGCGTAGCGTGGTTGTCTTTGGCGGTGAATGACCCCTCCCCAGCCCTCCCCTGAGAGGGGAGGGAGTAAACGACCCTCGACTCCTCCGACTTCAACGGAGGAAGCTTTCAGTTCCCGCGTTAAGAAGACAAAAAGCAAGCTATCGTTCAAATGGCGCTGGGAGCCTCGCAGTGAGATTTGCCTCCTGTATCTGGAAACTGCTTCACGTTATCGCCGCCCTCGCGGCCTTGCACGTCTCGGAATTTCTCGCCGCTCATTCGGGAATGTACCCCGGTCTGCTCGCAGGCGCCGCCGCAGGTTTTCTGATCGAAACGCTCATGGCCGCCGCGCCAGACCGCGCAATCCCACAGGGCGGCCGGGCGGTATTCCTCGGTTCCTCGATCGCCCTCACAGCCTGGTATGCCGTCTCCCCCGGATACTTGCTGGGCCCGTTCAAGTTGGCCTGGCTCATCGCCGCCCTGTTAACAGCCTACCTTCTCGCCGGGTCGTTCGCCCACGGCTCTCACCGAAGACGAAGAGCCTTCCGTAACCCGGATAGTCTTCGCTTTCGCGGCTGATGGGCGGTGTATGCCCGGGCTGGGTAAGTATTATACGAAAGGTGCGCGATGACAATGGCCGGAAGGGCCCTGATAATCATAGACGTGCAGCGGGACTTCTGCGAGGGAGGCGCGCTCCCCGTCTCGGACGGTGACGCCGTTGTGCCGGTCTTTAACGAGTACATCGAGCTCTTCAAAGAGTCCGGACTGCCGATATACGCCACCCGCGATTGGCATCCCGAGAAGACGAGTCACTTCAAGCAATACGGCGGTCTTTGGCCGCCGCACTGCGTTCAGAGTTCCCCCGGCGCGGAGTTTCACCCGGACCTCAAGCTTCCCGCTGACGCGCGCGTCGTATCCGCCGGTATTGGCCCTAGCGAGCAGGGCTATTCGAGCTTCGAGGGCCGCGACGAAGATGGCGCGGACTTCTCCACGTCCCTTCGGAGCAGGGGGATAACGGGTCTCTACATAGGAGGCCTGGCGACCGACTATTGTGTCCGCGCCACTACTCTTGACGCCCTCTCGCAAGGGTTCGAGGTGATCCTCCTGACCGACGCGATCAGAGGTATCGACGTGAGACCCGGCGACTCGCAGGCAGCCATCCGCCGGATGGTCGAGGCCGGCGCGCGCCCAGCGGTCTTTGATGAAGTCAAGCACGAACTGCGCAGGGCGTCAGTTCTGAGCGCTGAGTTCTGAGCGCTCAGAACTCGCCTCCCCCTGCTCCACCGCGTATATGTCCGGAAGCTCCCTGTGCCGCTCGCCGAGGTCTATTCCGTACCCCACCACAAACACATCGGGAATGTTGAAACCCACGTAGTCGAGCGGAATGTCAACGACGCGCCTGTAGGGCTTGTCCAGCAGCGCGCAAATGCGCACCGATTTCGCTCCCCGGTCCTTGAGCATTCGGACGAGCAGATCGAGCGAGCGGCCCGTATCGACGATGTCCTCCACTATCAGCACGTCCCGCCCCGCGACGGGTGTCGTGATGTCCGATATAACCTGTAGTTCTCCTGGAATTGTCCCCGACCCGTAACTCGCCAATCGGATGAAGTCGATCTCGACCGGCGCGTCGATATGCCTGATCAGGTCGCTCAGAAACACGAACGCCCCCTTCAGGACCGCAATCATCAATGGAGAGCTGTCAGAGTAGTCCCGGGCTATTTCGGCGGCCAAATCCCGCACGCGCTCTTCGATCTCGTCAGATCGCAGCAGCTCTCTCAGCCCAGCCCGAGGTGTCCGCGTAGAGATCGACGATCTCGCCGGCTTTGACATCGACCAGTCCCCTGTCAGTGAGTTTGAGTTTCGGGATGACCGAAAGGCACATGAACGACAGCGTCATGAACGGCCGGCGCGGAACCGCGCCGAGGTTGAACGCGGCCAGTTCCACCCGGCGCAGACCCGCGACGACCTCGCGAGCCGGCTTCGTGGACATCAGGCCGGCCACCGGAAGAGGCAGCGATTCCATGACCGTTCCGCCGGCGCTCACGGCCAGGCCGCCCTGCATCCTGGCGACCTCGCTTATCGCGGTCAGAATATCCTCATCGTCCGCGCCCACCGCGACGATGTTATGGGCGTCGTGAGCAACCGAACTGGCTATTGCCCCGCGCTGCAGGCCGAATCCGGTTATCAAGCCGGCCGCGACTCTTCCCGAAGCCTGATGCCGCTCCACCACGACTATCTTCAGGATGTCGCGATGCACGTCCGCCACGACCCACCCGAACAGCGAAGTCGGCTGCGCCAGAAGCTCCTCCGTGACTATCTGGCCGGGAACCACCTCGATGATGCGGCACAGGCCGCGCTTCGCCGGTATGCGGATATCGTCCAGCCTGAGCGCGTCTATACGGACGGTGTGTAACAGGTCGTTGGAGAACTTGCTCCGGCGAGAGTTTCGCGCAAGAATCCGGCCCTCCGCGTATGCCAGGCGGCCCCTTTTGACGACAAACCGGGTCTTGAACTCGCGCAAATCCTCAACCGCGACTACGTCGGCCTTGAGTCCCGGACCCAGCGCGCCCGCGTCCCTAAGTCCGAAGTAGCTCGCCGTATTCAACGTCGCCATCTTCACCGCCCAAATCGGATCGATTCCCCCGGCCACCGCCCGTCGGAGGAGGTGGTCGATATGCCCCTTTTCCCGGATGTCCGACGGCAGCAGATCGTCCGTCACAAAGAGACATCGGTCCACGTTATTGCGGTTCACCAGCGGCAGGAGGGTATCGAGATTCTTTGCGACCGATCCCTCCCGGATCATCAGTCGCATACCGGCCCGCAGCTTCTCGACGGCTTCTTCGGTGGTCACGGTCTCGTGGTCCGATCCCATTCCGGCGGCGACGTACGCCTGAAGGTCCGGCCCAACCACCCCCGGCGCGTGTCCATCCACCACCTTGCGACTGCCGGCCGCTATCTTGAACAGAACTTCCGGATCGGCCTCCAGCACGGCGGGATAGTCCATCACCTCCGCAAGCCCCAGCGCGCGCGAGTCCATTTCCAGCTCGGCTATGTCTTCCGCGGTGATCTCCCCGCCGGCGGTTTCGAGCCGGGACGCCGGCACGCAGGAAGGTATCATGATGTAGAAGGTCACCGGCAACTCCGCGCTCGCCGCCAGCATTTGCCGAACGCCTTCCGCGCCCGCGACGTTTGCGATCTCGTGCGGATCTATCACCACGGCAGTCGTGCCAAAAGGCAGTACGAACCGCGCGAACTCCGCCGGTGTCAGAAGCGAACTCTCCAGGTGAAGGTGCCCGTCTATTAGCCCGGGAATCAAGGTGAGTCCCGAGGCGTCTATCTCCTCTTTGCCCCTGTACGAACCTATTCCCGCTATGCGCTCGCCGCGGATCGCGATATCAGCGGCATATATCTCTTCGGTAAAAACATTTACGATCCGCCCGCCGCGGATCGCCAGGTCGGCCTTCTCCTGTCCGCGGGCGACAGCCACCAGGCGGGCAGTCTCAGCGACCTTGCTGAACTCATCCATACCGAAAACTACCCCTCCAGCCCGAACACACAGACACACAGACTCTACATTTGGTATACCCCACTTGCAGGGGCTGAAACGGAGGCGAAAGTCCGTGTGCCGCCGAGGCGGTAACTGTTCACGATTAGGTAGACTGTCGGTCGTTATTCCTCCGTCCTCGGAAGAAGACGAGCGTAATCCCCTCTCCCTTGACGGGAGAGGGTTAGGGTGAGGGTGATACAATTCTACCCATTCCTGAACTCTTACCCGAGGCGGTGGGTCGGACGGGTCCGGCCGGTCCAAAGGCCACCCTTGCCGAACCCCCGCTTTTCAGGTAGTATCGAATATGTGATCGCCATTATCGACTACAATGCTGGGAATCTGACCAGCGTCCGCCTGGCTTTAGAGGCCATCGGCGCGGCGTGCGAGGTCACCAGCGACCCCTCGCGCATACTCGCGGCGGAGCGCGTGATCTTCCCCGGCGTCGGCGCGGCGGCCGAGGCTATGAGGAACCTGCGCGAGCGGCAATTGCTGGAACCGCTGCGGAGCGTCGTGTCCAATGGGACGCCGTTCCTGGGCATTTGCCTCGGCACGCAGGTGATTTTCGAGTCCACCGAAGAAGACGGCGGCGTGCCGTGCGTCGGGCTCGTGCCGGGGACCGTCAAGCGCTTCACGCCGTCAGACCCGATGTGCAAAATCCCGCAGATGGGCTGGAACACCGTCGAACAGCGCGTCGCGCACCCGTTGTTCGAGGGGATCGAGGACGGGAGCGAGTTCTACTTCGTACACAGCTATTATCCCGCGCCGTCCGACGCGTCCTACATCCTGGGCGAAACAGATTACGCTGACCTCAGGTTCGCGTCGGTAGTCGGCAAAGGCAGCCTCTTCGCCACCCAGTTCCACCCCGAACGCTCAGGGAGGATCGGCCTCAAACTTCTCGACAACTTCAGCCGGTGGGACGGAAAATGCTGACCAAACGCATCATCCCGTGCCTGGATGTGAGAAACAAGAAGGTCACCAAGGGCGTCAAATTCCAGAACAATATCGACCTCGGCGATCCCGTGGAGATGGCGGTGGCCTACAGCGACGGCGGCTGCGACGAGCTCGTCTTCTACGACATCACCGCCTCCGCCGAAAGGCGGCCGATCGACATAGAGATGGTCCGTGAGGTCGCGCGGGCCGTTCGCATACCATTTGCGGTCGGCGGCGGAATCGAGACGCTGGACGATATGTACCGCGCGCTCCTGGCAGGCGCGGAGAAGGTTTCGGTCAATTCGCTTGCGGTGACCAACCCGGCCATTATCGCCGAAGGCGCAAAGGTATTCGGCTCGCAGTGTATAGTGCTCGGGATGGATCCCGTCAGAACCGACGGGGCCGCCTTTCCGAGCGGCTACGAGGTCACTATTCGCGGATTCCGCGAGCGCACCGGACTCGACGCTCTTGAATGGGCCAAACGCGCCGAGGAGTTGGGCGTCGGCGAGATCGTCGTCAACTCCGTGGACGCGGACGGGACGAGAGACGGCTTCGAGTTGAACCTGACGAGTATGATCTCTACCGCGGTGCGCATTCCGGTTGTTGCGTCGGGAGGAGCAGGAACGCCCCAGCATTTGGTCGACGTGTTCAACCAGGGCCGGGCGGATGCGGCCATCATTGCCAGCATGATCCACACCGGCGAATATACGATAGCGCAGATAAAAGCGGAATTGGCCGCGGCGGGCGTGCCGGTGAGGAAGAAGTGGTGAGGGAGAGTTGAGAGTGGAGAGTGGCGATGAGGACTGAGCGATGGGTGACCTCCCCCTAACCCCCTCCTAAGAGGAGGGGGGATTTGGTGGGTTTATGTACGAGACGATTGGAGGCTGTTTTTGATGAGGATTTGCATGCTGTTGTTGGCGGTGGTTTTGGTTGTGGGTATTGTTTTGCCTTGTCTGGCGGCGGATGAGGGGGCGAAGCTGTCGCCGGAGCTTGCCCCGTACAAGGGTCCGAGCAGAAACGATGTTGACGCCACTACGCTCAAGGGCAAGGTGATGTGCGGGTATCAGGGCTGGTTCAGCACGCCGGGCGACGGGCCGGCAAATCGCTATATCCACTGGAGCATGAATGCGGAAAAGGTGCTCGCGAACAGTGTGACCGTGGATTATTGGCCGGACATGACCGACTACCCCAAATCGGAATGGATGCCGGTCGCGGGGCTGAAGCATAAGGACGGCAGACAGGCTTATCTGTTCAGCTCGGCAAGACCGGCGACGATGGATGTCCACTTCAAGTGGATGCGGGAATACGGCATAGACGGAGTTTATGTCCAGCGTTTCGTCTGCGGGTTGGAGAATCCGCCTTCCGCGAGCGGAATGCTTGCGCAAGCTCGTAACTCGGCAAATAGGCACGGCCGGGTGTTTTCCATAACCTACGATATGTCCGGCACGCCGACGGAGAAGCTGTACGACTGGATGGTAAACGACTGGAAGTTCCTCGTGGACCGGATGAAGATCACGAAGGACAAGAGATACCTGCATCACAACGGCAAACCCGTCCTGCAGTTGTTCGGCTTCTATCCCGAGCGGTTCCCGGCCGAGACGGCGAACAAGATCATCGACTTCTTCAAGAATGACCCCAAATACGGGACTTTCCTGGTCTGCAGCGGCGCATGGTGGTGGCGGAGCATAAACGACGCTGACTGGGCTGGCTGGCCTGCAATCTACAGGCGCTTCAACGCTATTACGCCCTGGAATCCCGGCAACAGCACGATGTCCGCCGACAACAAGTTTTCTATGGCGTCGACCAGCTATTGGGCCGATGACCTGAAAGAGTGCCGCAAGCTCGGCATTATGTATATGCCTGTGATCTATCCCGGGTTTACGTGGGACAACCTCCAGCGGGCGTATGGAAATCCCCAGGGGGCCGGCCACCCGTTGTCCCGCCGCGGCGGCGATTTCCTCTGGGAGCAGTTCGTGACAGCGACAGAGCAGAAGGTAGATACGATCTACATCGCCATGTTCGACGAGGTAGACGAAGGAACCGCCATATTCAAGGTAACAAACGACCCGCCGGTAGGCATCTACATGGCCACCTACGAAGGCAAGCCCTCGGACTGGTACCTGCGCCTGACGGGCTACGGGACAAAGATGTTTCGGGGCAGGGTCCCGCTGACGAAGACGACGCCGGCGAATCCGTAGCCGTCTTTTTGCGAGGAAAGGAAGAAAGGAAGGAAACCGGGAAACGTGGGGAAGGTCCTGGTTATCGGCGGAACCGGAACGGTCGGCGCTGAAGTCGTGCGGGGTTTGCTCGATCGCGGGGCGGACGTTCGGGCAATGGCCCGCGGAGACACGGCGGTATTTCCATCTGGCGTCGAGATCGTTCGCGGGGACCTGGCGCGGCCCGAAACGCTGGCGGCCCCGCTCAGCGGGGTTGACGGCGTTTTCCTCGTGGTTCCTGACGGCCCGGATGTAGTCTCAATGGGACTTGGCGCGGTCGAAGCGGCGAAAGCCGCTGGCGCGCGCCGGATTGTCTACATCTCCGTCGCCAGGACCGACCTGGGCGCGGAGGTTCCGGGCCTCGGCGGTAAGGTTCCTATCGAGCAAGCGATTCGAGAATCAGGGATTCCGCATACAATTCTGCAGCCGAACAACTTCTATCAGAACGACAGGTTCTTCCGGCGAGAGATCGTGGAACTCGGAATCTATCCCCAGCCTCTCGGAAACGTGGGAATCAACCGGGTGGACGTTCGCGATATCGCCGACGCCACCGTTAATGCGCTTCTCGGTTCGGGCTGCGAGAACAAGACCTGTTCGCTGCACGGGCCGGAAGCCCTCACCGGCGAGCGCGCCGCCGAAATATACAGCCGCGTTCTAGGCCGGAAAGTCCGGTACATCGGCGAAAGTTTGGACGAATGGGAGCCTTCCGTGGGAACGCCTGAGTGGATGGTCGAGGACTTCCCAGCTATGAGCGACTATTTCAAAGACCACGGCCTCAGGGCGACCTCGGAGGAGTTGGCCGCCCAGCGCGAAGTTGTTGGCCACCCTGCCAGAGACTTCAAGAGCTTCGCCGCTGAACTGATAGAAGTCTTCTTAGATCATGTCTATTAGATCCACAATCGGCCTCGGAATAGACGCGGGCGGGACCTACACCGACGCCGTGCTCTGCGATATGGCGACCACGCGGCTCCTCGCCAAAGCCAAGGCCCTTACGACCTACCACAACCTGGTCGAGGGAATCCGCGAAGCGCTGGGCCGGCTCCCGCGGGAGCTTTTGGCCAGGGCGGGGGTGACATCCCTTTCGACCACCCTGGCGACCAACTCAGTTGTCGAAGGTCGCGGTCATAAGGTTGGGCTGATCGTGCTTTCCCCGTGGGACTGGTTCGCCAAACAGATCGGCCACGAGCCGTGCGTGGAAATCCCCGGCGCCACCGCGATCACCGGCCAGATACTCCAACCGCTGGACGAGGACGCTTGCAGGGAAGCGGTCGAGCATCTCGTAGCGCGGGAGCGGTGCGCGGCGCTGGTCGTTGCGGGATACGCCATGGTCCGCAACCCTGAGCAGGCCAACCGGGTCCGGGAGATCGCCTCGGAGATGTGTGACGTTCCCCTGGTCTGCGCCCACGAGCTTAGCCGCAGGCTCAACGCGGTGCGCGGCGCGCAGACGGCCGTTGCGAACGCGAAGCTGCTGCCGGTGATCAGGGACCTCATCGCCTCGGTGCGGAACGCCCTGGAGGATTTCGGCGTATCCGGAAGGCTCATGGTCGTCAAAGGTGACGGTACGCCGGTCGAGGAGAGCGTCGCACGGGCAAGACCCATCGAGACCGTCCTGTCCGGTCCCGCCGCCAGCGTCAGCGGAGCACGGATATTGACAGGGTTGGAAGACGCCCTGGTCCTCGACATCGGCGGGACCACGACCGATTGCGCGATTATCCAAAACGGCCAGGTGGCGGTTTCTCCCGACGGAGCGCGTGTAGGCCCTTACGTGATGAACGTGGACGTGGCGGATATCCTGACCGTCGGCCTTGGCGGCGACAGCCGGATAGACTTCACGCGCGACCGGAAGATCAGGATTGGTCCCGTGCGCAATATCCCGCTGGCGTATCTTGCCCACGAGCACAAGAGCGTCGAGGACTTCCTGACCGCGTTTGACGTCCGGCGGCATGCGGGGGCGTACGACGCCTCCGCTATGGACGTGCTGGTCCTCGCAAGCGACACGCTGCCCGACGCCACTCGCTCCGAGCGCAGGTTGATCGATCTGCTGCGCGGCGGGCCAATTCCCGCGACCGTAGCGGCGAAGGAGTTGAAAATGCACGACGCGTCGCTGCTGCCGGTCTCGCGGCTGGAGGCGGTCGGGGCGGTCAAGAGATCGGCGCTCACCCCGACCGACCTGCTGCACGTTACGGGTCAGTTCACCACGTGGAACGTTGACGCCGCGACACGCGCCCTGGGGATATTCTCCACGATGTTCGGCCGCTCCCCGGAGGAAATCATCGAACTCGCAATGCGGGCGGTGACGCGCAGGCTGTTTGAGGAGATAGTGCGGCGGGAAGTCTCCTGGGAGAACCACAAGTTGCACGATTTGCCCAAATCGTGGGGGTTCCTGATCGATAAGGCATTTGCGGGCGAAGGCGACGGCCTCGACGTGCGTCTCTCCATCCGAAGGCCGATAGTGGCCATCGGCGCGCCTGCCGAGGCGCTGGTCTCCGGTGTCGGGGAGCGTCTGGGTGTGGAGATTATCGTCCCAGAGCACGCGGACGTTGCGAACGCGATAGGCGCGATAGGCAGCCGCGTGGTCGTGCGGGAGGAGATAACAATTTCCCCGACGCTCGACGGCACATTCACCCTGCACGGCAGCGGAGAGCGGATGCTGTTCCGCGAGCTGGAGCCTGCAACGGAGAAAGCGATGGAGATATCCCGCGCCCGGGCGCTCGAACGGGCGGTCGAATCCGGCGCTCAGGCTCCGGAGGTAACCGTCCTCCGCGACGACCGCTCCGGCGCCGCCTCCGACGGCGGTAGTGTTTTCATAGAGCGAAGGATAACGGCTGTCGCGTCCGGCGGGGCGTTCGGCTAGTCTTTTGGAGTGCGGAAACTTGTTTCCGCTTTCGTTTGGGGCCTACTGCGTCCTCGAAGCTATAGGAGAAGAACTAATGAATCCTTGTTTGCCACTTATTGCCACGTTGGTCCTGATCGCTGCGCTGTCGGCAAATGCCGCGACGCCCGCGCAGCCAAAGGATTTTGACCCTGCCTTCTTCAAGAATTGCGCGTTTGTTTGCGTCGATCTTCAGGAAGTCCCTCGGGTCTATATGAAGGCCGAGCAGATGCCCGACGGATGGAAACAGCAGGGGTTTACGGTCGAGGACTGCAACAAAGCGACCGACTACCTTTTCGACGTTGCAATGCCGAACGCGGTGAAGGTCGCCGACGCCTGCCGCGCCCGTAAGCTGCCGATGATCTTCATCCACTGGGGGTATCTGTGCGAGGACGGCATGGACCTCGACCCCGCGACGCGCCGGACGTTTCTCCATGACATCGGCCCGGACCCGAAGAAATGGCCCCATCACATCTCCGATCCCACCTCCCGCCCGGCGGAATGCCTGAAGGTGCGGAAGGGCGAGTATGTGGTCGCCAAGTCCGCGCAGGATGCGTTCATTTCCTCCCGCATCGACTTCATCCTGAACAACCTGGGGGTGAAGAACATCATCTTCGTCGGCGGCCACACGCAGGGCTGCCTCTTCGGGACTGCTTCCTCGGCAAAACGGCTGGGATATAACACCCTGTGCGTGGAGGACGCCACCTGGAACGCAAGAGAAAGCACGCGCAAGAAGGGGATTCAGGACGTGGGGTTCACCTACGTGAAGACGGCGGAGGAACTGGTCGCGCTGCTGTCCGCGTCGGAGGGGAAATAGCCGCCGGGCTACTCGGCCGGCTCCGGGTCGGACTTGCCCACGTCGATCACCGACTCGATCAGGCTGCGCGCGTACTGCGGCCGGATCATGCCGAAGCGGTAGATATGGCCTTGCTTCGTGGCGATCTCCAGGCATCGGCCCGTATTCCACGAGAATTGATGCCACTTCTTGCGGCTGGTCTCGCTAGGCCGCTGCCCGTTCTCATCCGAAGTCGCCTTGCAGGATGCCGCGTCCGCCAGCGCAACCTGCACCCTGTAGAGGCCATTCCACATCACGACGCGATGGCTGCTGGTCTCAAGTCTTCGTCGACTCAAGCTGCAGAAGAAGACCCCGGCCACAGCCGACAGAACGCCACTGAGGGTTATGCCGCCGTACGCCGTAGCCCCTATGCCTAGAGCGAATACGCCCGCTCCCAAGATCGCCCACTCCCACTCCAGTCCCGTCTCCACATAACGGAAGCTGTCATCAGTATATACCATTGTCGGGGGCGGCGGATCAGGCTCGGCAGCGTACTCCCTGGGGACGAACCGCCGCGTCCATTCGAGGGCTGCAGTCACTGCTATTCCGAGTAAGGCGATCGCGGGAATAACGTCGACGTCCACGGCTACCGTCGTTGGCGTGATT
This sequence comes from Armatimonadota bacterium, assembly GCA_030649165.1. GTDB lineage: Bacteria > Armatimonadota > UBA5829 > UBA5829 > JAUSEB01 > JAUSGG01. Next base: position 24,387 of record JAUSGG010000056.1, on the reverse strand, counting down.
CCCGGCAGTCCAGTCCGCGCCAGGAAAACCGCAATGCCGGCGTTGCCGAGGATCGTGAACTGAAACACGGCAGCCGTCCAGTTATACATCTTCCGGCGTTCCAGGAGAACCCACCGATGGTTGGAGGCCGCCGCAATCGTCCAGAAGAACGCAACGAGACAGATGTGGCCCATTATCGTGGCTTCATATTGGACTGGCGGCTCCCCGGGGTAAGCGGCACGTCTCAATACCGCCTCTGCGCCGCTGAGGTGGTAATAGGCCGTGTATGCAACGGCGACAAGGAACGCCGCCGCCGGAACTATCTCAAGCCGCCAGGGATGCAGACGTATGAACCTGCGCAAGCTCATCGCCTCCTTCGTGTGCGATGGAACAGCAACTGCTTCGACTCCGCCGACTCTTTCACTCCTCAGTGCTTCGCCTTCCACCCAACCCGCCTCAGCAAATCCGCCTTACTCGTTCCGCTTCCGGTCCACGCCCTCTCTGCCATGATCGGCGCGCGCGGAGCGGGGCCGGCGTAACCCTGCACCGGCTCCCCGATCCCGAAGAGAATCGCGTCCTGAACGCTCTCCGAGTTCTCCCAGGAGCAGAAGCAGACACCTTTGAGTCTTTCGGTCGGGGCTATCTTTGGCGGGACGTAAGGCAAAGGGGCGGTCACTGGGCCGAAATGCCATACGTCCCACTCCGCGATCATCTCAGGCGGCGAGGCCCAGTCTCGGACGACATACAGGGGAGTGGATGAAGCGTTCAGCAGGTCATACCCCGCTGCCAGCAAGTCCGTCGGATTCGCATAGCCGTTGTCCCATTGATCGACCAACACGTTCTTGTCGATGGCAGGGCGCACGGTCGGCTTGAAACCGGTCCAGACAATGGTTCTGCGTCCTTTGCTCCGGACGAACCTGTTGACCCGGTTGATGAACCAATTGTAGAGCGACTCGTTGTCCTTCAGGTTTTCGCTCACCTTCCTGGCCCGGCAGTCCGGACAGTTGTCCCACATGGCGAAATTGACCTCGTCCGCGCCTATGTGGAAATACGGCCCTGGGAAGATATCCGCAGCCTCTGTGATCAGATTCTTGAGGATCTCGAAGCTCCTGTTCGAGCTTGGGCATATAGGCTGGCCCGGGGTCTCTCGACAAGCGATCTCCGGGACAGCTCTGGATAGCGCCTCGCTGTGACCCGGCATATCCACCTCAGGCAAGATCGTCACGTGATACCGCGCCGCTAATCTAACGAGACCTTTCAACTCATCTTTGCTGTAATGCCGTCCCGGCGTCGGCAGGCTGGGGTATTTCTCGCTGGGCAGTGTGTAACTCTGGTCATCGCTGAAGTGAATATGGTAGACGTTGAGCTTGCACGACGCAAGACGTTTTACCATCTGTCGGTGAAAGCCAATAGTGTGAAACTGCCGCGCCACGTCCACCATCGAGGCGCGAAACGGCAGGAGGGGCTTGTCCGAAATGCTGAGATAAGGCACGGGCCGCCCAGGGCCTTTCGCCAGCAACTGCAGGGCTGTCCGCGTTCCCCAGAACAGGCCGGCTTCCGTCGCGGCGGTGATGCGGATGCCGCCGTCCACACTGAGCCGGTAGCCCTCGGCGCCAAGCGACCGATCGTCAGCCAGTCGGAGGACGATTCGCGCTCCTGTCGGCGTCGCCCTCGTCGTCAAGACCGGGGCAAAACCGATTTCCCGAAGATCGTAGGCAAACGTATCGGCCACCCGTCGGCCGGCGGGGGTCTTTCCGGCGACTTCGATGCTCAGACGCGCCGGGGCTGTGAAGCTGCCGGCGCGCATTGTTATCTTCTGTGGCCACGGAACCAGACACGGGCGGTTAGCGTGGTCAACCGCCGCGGCCGGGACGCGCCCGGCGAAAGCCAGCGTGAGAACCACGGCCATCGACAGTGACCTGCTCATTTCGCCACTCCAACTCTCTTCAGCAAGTCCTCCACGCTCGTCGAAGCTCCGGTCCAGGCGCGCTCGGCCATTATCTGGACGCGAGGAGCCGGGTCCGCGTAATCTTCCACCTTATTGCCGATGCCGAAGAGTATCGAGTCCTCCGCCCGCTCCTCGTTTTCCCAGGAACACATGCCGACGCCCTTCAGCTTCGGATTGGGACTGACCTTAGTCATCTGGTCGAGTTTCTTCACCGGATAACCGCCGCCGAAGTAGAGCGCGTTCCATTCAGCCATGATTTCAGGGGTTGGGGCCTGGGTAGCCCAGTGCACGACTACGTAAAGCGAGCCGCTCGAGCAGTTGACGATATCGTACCCTGCGCCCATCAGGTCGCCGGGCAGCGCTTCCTTGTTGTTCCATTCGTGGACCAGGATGTCCTTATCGATAAGCGGCTCCTTTCCCACTTTGAAGCCTTCCCATATTATCGTTTTGCGCCCTTTGCTCTTGATGAAGCTGTTGATATGGTTGACGAACCGGTTATACAGGGCCTCGTTATCTTTCAGACCCTCTTTGGCCTTGGCCGCCGTGCAGTCCGGGCATCCGTCCCACAAAGCATAATCGCACTCGTCAGCCCCTATGTGGAAGTAGGGGCCGGGGAAGATATCCATCGCCTCGGTTATCAGCGCGGTGAGGGCCGCGAAGGACTTCTCCGATCCCCCGCAGGTCATCCACCGAGGCGGCTTGCCGCCGCAGACCACGTCGGGCACGGCCGCGCACAGGACGGAGGAGTGGCCCGGCATCTCGATCTCAGGCACGATGGTCACGTGGTACTGCGCCGCCAGTTTGACGAGATCCTTCAACTCGTCTTTCGCGTAATGACGCCCCGGCGTCGGCAGGGCGGGAAACTTCTCGCTGGGAAGCGTCCAGCTCTGGTCGTCCGTGAAGTGAACCTGGTAGAACGCGACTTTGTACTGCGCCAGACGCTTGATCGTTTGCCGGTGGAAGTCGATTGAGTGGAACTGCCGCGCCGCGTCGATCAAGAGGCCGCGATACCAGTACTCCGGTTTGTCGAATATCGTCAGGCGCGGCACGGTCGCCCCCGGTCCCTTCGCCGCAAGTTGCAGGGCCGTGCGGGTGCCCCAGAATAGCCCTTTCTCGGTGGCCGCGGAGATACGGATGTCGCTTGTGACGCGAAGTCGATAGCCTTCCGGGCCAAGAGCCTTGTCGGGGGAGATGCTCAGGACGATCTTCGGTCCCTTCTTCGCGGAACTGGGGGTAAAGCCAAGCTCGATCAGGTCACCTGCCAGAGTCTTCGCGACCCGCCCCGCGGCTTCCGGATCATCGCCGCCGGTCTTGACCGGCAGCGCCGCCGGCAATACGGTGTTGCCCGCGCTCATTATGATCCTATGCGGCCAGGGGACCAGCCGAAGGCTGTCCGGTTTCATCTGCTGTTCGGCGCAGGCCGCCAGGCCCGCGAGCATCGAGACGATCAGAGCGATGAGTGGCGTGACGGTTCTCATACGAATACTCCACGTTGACACGAATTGGCGATTGTCTTTCGACGGTTCCAGTATAGGTTGAATCGCCTTCCTGTTCAAGGGTAACAGTTCAGGATAACAGTTCAGGAATGGTCGGTACGACTCTTCTCGCAGCTCACCCCCGGGGAGAACGCGAGCGTAATCCCCTCTCCCTTGAGGGAGAGGGTTAGAGCCTGCCCTGAGCGTAGCGAACGGGGTGAGGGTGAAAGTTCTCCCCATTTCTGAACTCTTACGTTCAAGAGCCGAGAAGGTTCTCACGACCGGGCGGTCGAACTCATTCCTGGCGTTCTTGCGTTTGGAGGTTAGCGTTGAGCCTGACATTCATAGTTCTTGTCGTAATTGTCTTGGCCATCGGCGAGGTGTCCGCCGCTCCCAGGAAGGTCATCATCTCCACCGATATCGGTGACGACATAGACGACGCTTTCGCCGTGGCTTTCGCGTTGAAATCGCCGGAGCTGAAGGTGGACGCCATAGTAGCGACGCACGGTCCGACGGCGAGACGCGCCAAACTGGCGGCCAGGCTGCTTTCGATAGCCGGGCGGGAGGACATTCCGGTCCTGGTCGGCAAGCCGGGTGAGGACTACGACCAGGGCCAACTGCGCTGGGCGGCCGGCTTTACTCCGAAGACACCCGTGGTCAGCGACGGACCACGCGCGCTGGCGGACCGCGTCATGCGCTCGCGGGAGAAAGTCATCATTGTCCCGACGGGCCCGCTTACCGACGTCGCCGAAATGCTGAAACTGGAGCCCAAGGTGAAAGAGAAGATAGAGGAGATCGTCCTGATGGGCGGCTCGATCTACCGGGACTTTCACTACAAGCCTCAGCCGTGCCCGGAGACGAACATCGTGCTCGATGCAAAGGCGGCGCGGACGGTCTTCGAGTCCGGCATTCCGATAACGATGGCCCCGCTGGACGTGACGGTCATGATGCAGCCCGACCCGGCGGACATGAAGAGACTTGCGGAGAGCAAGCAGCCGCTCGCCCACGCGCTCCACGAGCTGTTCGTGGCGTGGGGACACCCCATTCCGACGTTTTACGACCCTGTGGCGGTCGCCGTCATCCTGCAACGGGACATGGTAAAGACGGAGCGTCTCTGCGTCAAAGTCACGAACGACGGCTTCACGCGGGTCGCGCCGGGCGAGGAGCCGAACGCCAATGTGTGCCTGGAGGTCGACAAGCCGAGGTTCATGAAGCTGTTCATGGGCAGGATACTCGGGGATTGAGTTGGCGGCTGACAGTTGTCGGTTGACGGTTGTCAGACCGTCCGACTCCTCCGACTCCTCCGACTCCTTCGACTCCTTCGACTCCTTCGACTCCTCCTATCCTGCGGGAACGGCCTAACACATCACACCCTCCGAAATCGCAAAAGTCAGTCCCCGCAGGGGGCCGCAACCAGTCCTCAGTCCTGAATCCCCTACAAACCTATGAACCTACAAACCTTCCCCAATCCTTCACCTCGTTCCCCCGCTCGCGGTGAGCCACCTTCGCCGCGTGACGGCCCCATTCCGTATCCTGGTCGATAGCCTGAGTGTGGGCTGATATTCCGCTGCAGCTCCGCGCAATGGCCTCGAACACTTTGTTTGCGATCAGGATGCTCCCGACAGCGTTGGCGTGGACGCCGTCGGGGTGGATGAGGTGATCGGCCATCCCCTCGGCCTCCCAGACGTCGGCCAGAATGCAATCTCGCTTCTCAGCCAGGGCCGCAATCGCCCGGTTGTACTCCTTCGTTACCTCGACGCTTCCGACGTTGAACGGCGCGTAGCGGTCGAACCCGGTCATGTGATAGACCGTCGTCAGCACTATCACAGGGCTGCACGCGGTCTTCACGTCCACGAGGATGGTGTCCATGTCCTCGATGAAGGCGTCAACCGGGTTGCCGCACCGCATATCGTTCAGCCCATAGCAGAAGACGAACAGGTCCGGACGGCGCGCGATCACCCTTTCCCTGTACCTCTCCATGGCGCTCGGTTTGGCGGAATCGTCGTAGCCGGGGCTCCGGGGCGATATCACACTGGCGGATACGCCCTCGTTGAAGTACTCGACGGGCTTTGCCTGGCAGGCGTCGATCAGTTGCGCGATGATGTCGCCGAACCGCTGGTCCTGCCGCTGGAGCCAGCCTCCGCCCTGCACCGTGCTCTCGCCCAATATGACCAGCCGTTCGAACTCTTTATCGCAATAGTCCTTTTGAAACAATCCGCATCTCCTCCCGTCCGCATACTTGGCTATCCCGCCTCAACCTAGTATATGCCTTGCCGGTCCGTCTCTTCAATAGCCATAAACCTCATGTGAGATCTCAGTTCTACGGGAATGTCATTCCGAACGTATACCAAAAGAAGCCCCGGAGGACGTCATTCCAAGGAGGAACGACGAGGAATCTGCTTTTTCCGGAACTTACCACAGCAAAAGCAGATTTCTCGACTCCGCTGGCGCTCCGCTCCTAAGAAAGCGCCCCGTTTCGGGATTTCCGGGTTGGGACCCGAAGCCGTCCGCTATAGCATGCGTATGACGCCCAACCCTCAAATCCCGAAACACCGGGGTGGTCTCTTTCCGAAATAACCCGGCCTGCGGGGTCGGTTGCTCGAAATGACAATTCCCGGAAGACTGAACTGTTACAACCTCATAACCCTATAACCCTGCTATAATGAACTATCAGCACACAGGAGCCGGAGAATGTCCTACACCTATACTCTGTTCGCCGTCACGGCGCTGTCTTTGATCTGCTGCGCGGGATCTCTTGCGGGCCCCCATCCGGGGCTTCGGGTGGCAATGGCGCAGATACGAGTCGAAGACGGCGACGTTCTCGGAAACATGCAGCGGGCCGAGGGGGCCGTGAGGCAGTCGGCCGCTCAAGGGGCGGACTTCGTCTGCATTCCCGAGGCGGCGGATTATGGCTGGTTGTACGAGAGCGCGCGGCGGGACGCATACCCGATTCCGGGGACCTATACGAAACTGCTGTCCCGTCTGGCGAAGGAGCTGAACGTCTGGGTTTCCGCCGGATGCCTCGAAAAAGACGGCGAAAAGACCTACAACTCCGCCGTTATCATCGACCGCAAGGGCAAAATCGTCCTCAAGCACAGGAAGATAAACACTCTCAAGAACCTTACAAAGAAGCTGTACGACCCCGGAGACCCGGACAGTCTGAAAGTGGTCGATACTGAGTTTGGCAGAATCGGAATGACCATCTGCGCGGACAACTTCAGCATCAAGAACCCAAAACGGATCGCCGAACAGGGAGCGTGGCTCCTGATCACGCCTCACGGATTTGCCGCGAAATCAGGCGACCTGCGGAGCAACGCAAATGGTTACCAGGAGCATATACAGAACATCGGAAAACAAACCGGTATGTGGGTCGTGGGTACCGATACCGTGCTTGGAAAGGTTGCGGCGGGCCAGTGGAAGGGCTGGTGGCACACCGGCTGTTCGACCATCGCGAGTCCGAAAGGCGAGGCCGCCGCGGTCGCCAAGTTCCTGCATCCGGACCTGGTCGTGTTCGATATACCAGGGGAGAAGTAGGGAGCGCTGAGTGACCTCCCCCTGACCCCCTCCTGAAAGGAGGGGGGATTTGCTCCCTCTCCTCTCAGGAGAGGGCTGGGGTGAGGTTCCTCTCGACTATCGACTCTCCACACTCAACACTCAACTATCTCTATCACTCCACGGCGGCCGTAGGGGTGCCTGGGTTCCGCCGCGCCTGGCCGTATCCGGTACATTTGGCCGTCTCCGGCCAGAGCGGCGGTGTCACCAACGTTCAAGACCGGCCCCTGTTCGATCATATACAACGCCGCATTTGTAAGAAGCGCCTGGTAATAGGTCGCCTTCTCCAGACTCTCGAACGTGACTTCGACGTCCGGCAGGCCGAACTGTTCCATCCCGTGCGTGTGCAGCCATCGACCGCCGGACGTCGTGACCGCGTGCATGTTGACCAGCATCGCGAACAGATCGGCGTTGTCCACGGAGGTTGACTGCAGCATGCGCCCCAGGGCTTCTTTCGCCCTGTAAAGCCGGGCCGAAACATCGACGTAGCCGATCGCCTGCGGGAGACTCAACAGGGTGAGCAGGCCCTTTGCGCACAGCACGGCCGGCCCGGCGCCCTCGTCCGACGGGGTTACGCACCGGATGAGGATGGCGGCCTTGTGGTTTGAAAAACCAGGCTTTCGGTCCGGGGCGATCGACAGCGACTCCAGGACCGGTTTCGTCAGATGATCGGGCGCGGGCAAATCGCTGATCAGCAGCAGAAGGCTCGCCGTGCCGTCGGTGAGCAGATAGGCCCGCAGTTTCCGCCCCGCGTCGCTCCATTCGGCGCTCTCCCGGCAGAGCGCCCGCGCTCCCCATCTTTGGCCGAATATCTCCGCGAGAGTCCCGGGGTTGATCTTCACGGGCTCTTTCAGAAAGACGCAGAGATCGACCGGCGAGTAGTGCGACGGGCTCGGCTTTTCCTGCCGCCGGCGCAGCCACGGCAGTGTGAGCGCGACCGCGGCGGCGGCAATGACGGCTATGATGATTATCACTGACAAGTCCATAATAGGCTCAGCGCGAATCCTGAATCCCAAAATTCGGGTTGCGGATCGCCGTACCGTTTCATCGCCGGCGGCCTGCAACAAGGAATTGCCGGCGAACGCGACTAACGACCCTTTGGTATATTGTCACGTGGCTCCTGCCGCTAGACTAAAGTACAGACGGTTACCGTGAATGTCAAATTCCGGCTGGGGTTTCTGAAAGGAATGGCTAATGTCACCTAAGCGCATCATCGGTCTTTTCCTGCTCTGCGTATTGGCCGCCGGCGCCGCCGGCGCCGGTCCGCTCGACGCCCCCTCGGGCGCGCGGATTCTGACCGACGTGCGGTACGGAAAGGCCGGGGAAAAGGCCCTGCTCATGGACCTCGCGCTGCCGAAGGCGACGGGGAAACCGAGTCCGGCGGTGGTCTGGATCCACGGCGGCGGTTGGCGACAAGGCAGCAAGGCGCCGAACGTCGCCGCCTGGCTGGCCGGACACGGTTACGCCGCCGCAAGTATCGAATATCGATTCAGCAAGGAGGCGGTCTTTCCCGCGCAGATTCACGACTGCAAGGCCGCGATACGTTTCCTGCGGGCGCATTCCAAGGATTACAACATCGACCCTAAGCGCATCGGAGTATGGGGCGCCTCCGCGGGTGGGCATCTGGCGGCGCTTTTGGGGACCTCCGGCGGCGTCAAAGCGTTGGAGGGCGATTGCGGCAGTCCCGGCCTCTCAAGCCGCGTTCAGGCCGTATGTGATTTCTTCGGACCCGCCGATCTCACGGTGCTCGAAGGTATTTCGGGGATCGTCCCAAATCCCGTCTCGGACCTGCTCGGCGGACCGGTCCGTGAGAAGCCGGCTCTTGCGAAACTGGCCAGCCCCGTGACTCACGTGACTCGCGGCGATCCGCCGGTCTTCATAGTCCACGGCGAACTGGACACGTTGGTCCCCATACGGCAGAGCGAGCGCTTCCGGGATGTCTTAACGAAATCCGGCGTGGACGTAAAGCTGCTCAGAGTGAAGAACGCCGGGCACGGCTTCAACAGTTCGAGCGAGCCATCGCTCGACCAGATCGCGCGGGAAGTCCTCAAGTTCTTCGATAGGATGCTGAAGCCACACTAACCACGAGCCACCAACCACTAACGATTTGGTTCAGTTTCGGAACGTTTCCGAGCAGTTTCGCGCGTTTTCGGACGGATTTCACAGCTTTGTACAGCGGTTTCGGTGCGATTTGATGCAGAAACGGTGCGGAAATGGTGCTGTTTCGAGGCAAATCACGCACAAACAATGCAGAATCGCGAGAAAAACGCCCGCCGCGCCCTGAGTGACTAAACTGTTAACATGGCAGTGAGTCCAAGCCCCAATGCGAATCGTTGGACTTGGAAATCCCGACCATCAACTATCAACCACCAACCGGCTGCCTACGCCACCCCGCACCACTCCATCACAAACAGCGTCAGCGCCTGGGCGGCTTTGATGATGTCGGAGATGTGGACTTGCTCCTCCGCGGAATGGGCGTGGGCCAGGTCTCCGGCGCCGAAGACGACGGTTGGGATCCCGGCGCGGTGGTAGAACAGCCGGGCGTCGCAGGAAGCGATGAAGCCGGTCGGCGGGTCCGGCCCCCTCACCTGGTCCGCGGCCCGGCAAAGCGCCTCAACGACCGGGTGATCGGTAGGCGTGGCAAACGCGTCGTTGTGAAGGCGGGCAAAGTCCAGGCTGTAGTTCTCTCTGGCCCAGCCGCTGATCCCCTGCTCTATCGCGGCGCGGAGTTCGTCCCGGATTTGACTGAGCCGCTTGTTGGGGAGAAAGGCGACGCCGCCCTCGATGACGCAGTCGCCCGCCACGGTAGCCGGCCATTCGCCTCCTTTGATCGTGCCCAGATTGACCACGACCGGACTTGGGTCGTCGGGAAAGAGCGGCTGCCCGCGAGATTCGTCTCGGAGCCTGGCCTCGTATTCGCGCAGAATTGTGAGCACGCTCGTCATCTCGTAGACGGCGTTGACGCCGTCGTAGTATTTCGCCATGTGGACGGGTTTGCCTTCGACGGCGAGTCTATACCAGACCGCGCCTCTGTTCGCGGGGCAGACGTGGAGGTTGCTCGGCTCGAGGACGACCGCCGCGTCGGCGATTTGTCCCTGACGGATAAGGGATAGGGACCCGTTGCCGCCGGTCTCTTCCTCGATCACGACTTGCAGCATGAGGTCTCCGCGCAGCCGTATCTCAAGTTCCTGAAGCGCCCGCAGGACGAGAAGCATGGTGACGACGTGTCCCTTGGCGTCACACGCGCCGCGGCCAAACACCAGATCGCCTTCTCGCCGCGGCGTAAAGACGTGTTCGGGCCCCGGAACGACGTCGCTGTGCGAGTTGAGCAGGACGCTCCGGCCCCCGCCGGCGCCGGGGACTCGGACCACGACGTTATTGCGCCCGGCGTAGCTCTTGTGGCCGGGGACGTTCGTGTGGTCCGGATCGTCCACGATGTCCTCGTCTATCGGCGCATATTGCGGGTGAAGACCGCCGAGCACGCACAGGTAGTCGTAGATGAAGGACTGTATCTCCTCCTCTTTGGACACGAGGCTGCGGTAATGGATTAGCTCCGACAGCAAGCGAGCGGCGTTCTCTTCCTGTTCCATCAGGAAGCTCTTTATGTCGTCTGACAGCAACAGTATAGGTTCCTTTCCAACAACACGGCAGCTTCGGTTTGTCCATCGGGCGTTATTTGCAATGACACCTGAAACAGAATCCAGGGATTTCAAATCCCGCGATTCTATTTCGCACGCGATGGCATATCGCGTGCGATCGAGGCAGCTTAGGTCAATCGCCCAAATCCTTCGTATTTTCGTGCTTTCGTGCGAACCTCCCCCAGACCCACTCCTATAAGGAGGGGGAAGGCTCGCCGCATTCCGCGGGTCAATGCGGGGATATGCCCGCGCTCGCGAGAGCGACGCCGAGCAGCCAGATGGACAGGAAACCGGCGATCAAATACGTCACGATCGAGCGCTTTTCATGCTCCCTCCACTCCGTGAACAACGCGAAGCCCACGACGTACAGGAAACTGCCTCCGGCGTGAGCTAGAACAATGCCCATCCATCGATCGGAGATGCCCCCAACCAAAAGGCCGATAAAGGCGCCGAGGCCAGTCGTCAGCTCGATCAGGATGGCGATCAGAAGCGATTTCGACCGGCTGAACCCGGCGAGGCGCGCAACCGACGTGAGCGCGAGACCTTCCGGCGCCTTGTGATAGGAGACGGCGAAAAGTATCAGAAGTCCGAGCGCCGGCTTCTGCATTTCGGCGCCAACGGCTATGGCGATCCCGTCCATAGTGCTGTGAATTCCCAGAGCTACCATCAGCAGTATGCCGAGCCGCAGGTAGCCCTTGTCGTGGTCGACCGCGGACGCGGCGCACGCCGGGCAGATATAGGATACGTACTTCCCGATCAGGTAGAAAATAGCCACACCGATGACAATGGACACGGCGGTCAAGCCCGGCCCCGCCAATTCCGACGCCTCCGGAGCGATGTGCATCGCGGTGACTGAGAGAAGCGCCCCCGCCGCGAAACTCACAAGGGCGCAGAGGGTGCGATGGCTTACTTCCTTGCGGGCCAGACCCAGGACGCCGCCGAAAGTGGCCGCCAGGACCGCGATTCCGGCGCGCAGCAAGATCAACTCAGCGGCTGGTGTTATGATTTGTTCTCCTTTTGCAACGGTTCAGGAATCAAGGGAAGTTTCACCCTCACCCCCGGCCCTCTCCTTCAAGGGAGAGGGGGATTGTTTTCGTGCCCTCGCGAAGCGGCTTTGCGCTCCAGCCGGACGGCGTATATCGAACAACCGATCAGAATTATCCACGCCACGACAAGAAGCCAGAAGACGCGGAAAGGTTCGAGGGTCGGGTGCTCGTAGTCGCGCTTTGCAAGCAGATACCATCTCATCATCCCGCCGGTCAGCGCGTACGCCGTACCAATGAGAAACAGCGACCAGCCTCTGAGCCGCGCGCTGTCCGGCAGGTCGGCGACGATGAGCGGGGTCGCAATTCCCGCCAGCGCAAGGCCGGCGCCGATGACGCCGAGGCAGTACAGCCGAATTCCCACGCGACTAATGTGCCACAAGTCGCCGACGCCCATAGCCCTCAACGTATGTGTAGACCAGTACGTTACGCCAAGAAAGGGAACTGAAAGGAGCAATCCTGCTCCCAGGTCCCACCAGGTCAATCCCTTTGGTTTCCGAGTAGGCTGCCGCATATACTGTCAGGCCTTTCTCAAGAGTCTCATTCCGTTTGCTATGACAATCAACGCGCTGCCCTCGTGCCCGATCACGCCTCCCGCGAGGGTGAGCCAGCCGACCAGCGTGCTCAGAACCAGCGCGGCCACTACGATCACCGCGAACGTCACATTCTGCTTGATGATCCTCAGCGAACTGCGACTCAATCTGATGCTGTAAGGCAGCTTGGACAGGTCGTCCGCCATCAGCGTCACATCCGCCGTTTCGAGGACCGAATGCGCTCCCGCGCCGCCCATTGCGATTCCGATGGTCGCGGCGGCGAGCGCGGGAGCGTCATTGATGCCGTCTCCGACCATCGCCACACGGCCGTGGCGCTTCACCAGGTCCCGGATGATATCCACCTTCTCTTCGGGCAGAAGGTCGGAGTATACGTCGTCTATGCCGAGGTCGCTCGCCACGGCGCGCGCCGTAGCCGCGTTGTCCCCGGTTATCATCACGGTCTTCACAATGCCGGCGCGGCGAAGCTCTCGCACCGCGTCCGGGGTAGTCTTCTTAACGGTGTCCGTGGCGGTGATGACGCCGAGGACGGTGTTCTCAACGCAGACGTACATCAGGGTCTTCCCATTACAGGCATCGGGTTCCAGCCCCGGAATCTCAGGTGGGGTCAGCTTTATATCGGCCAAGAGTCGGTCGTTGCCAATATAGGTCAGCCGGCCGTCGATGACGGCTCTCGCGCCCATGCCCGGCAGGGCTTCGAAGTAAGCGATATCGCCCAACTCCACGCCGCGGGCGCGAGCCCTCGCGAGTATGGCATCGGCAAGCGGATGCTCGGACTTACTTTCTATGGTCGCGGCGGTCTTCAGAACGTCCTGCTCGGTGTGGCCGGGGACGGGAAAGACGTTCTCGACCTCCAGCCGCCCGGTCGTCAGCGTGCCCGTCTTGTCGAAGGCTATGACGGAAATCCTGCCCAACTCCTCCAGATACGCTCCGCCCTTGACGAGTATGCCGTTTCTGGCCGCGTTGCCGATGGACGCGACTATCGCCACCGGAGTCGAGATCACCAGAGCGCAAGGGCACGAGACCACGAGGAGTATGAGCGACTTGCGGAACCACTCGGCGAAGTCGCCTCCGAGAAGCGGCGGGATCACGGACAGCCCCACCGCGGCCACGATGACGAGCGGCGTATATATTCGTCCGAACCGCTCGCTGAACCTCTGGGACGGCGCTTTCCGGGCCTGCGCTTCTTCGACGAGGTGGATGATCTTGGAAAGAGTGTTATCCTCCGCCGCGCTTGTAACGCGGACCTCCATCGCGCCTCGCTGGTTCATCGAACCCGCGAACACGGCGTCTCCGGCGACCTTCTCGGCGGGAGTCGATTCGCCGGTGACGGCCGACTGATCGACCGATGAGCTGCCGGCGGCGACGACGCCATCCACCGCTATCTGATCGCCGGGCTTGATGATGACGGTCTCGCCGACGCTGATCTGCTGGATTGGGACCCGTTCCTCACGGCCATTGCGCTTGACCAGGGCGTCCCGCGGAAAAAGCTCGATCAGAAGCCGTATCGAGCGGCGCGTCCTCTCCACCGTGTAAGCTTCGAGAGCCGAGCCGAGCGAAAAAAGGAACAGCACCATTGCTCCGTCCGCCCATTCGCCCAGCGCGACGGCGCCGAGCGCGGCGGCGGTCATCAGAAAGTTCGTGTCCAGGGCGAGGGCTCGGGCGCTGAAGAGTCCGCTCCTGGCGGGGTAATAACCACCCGTAACGAGCGCAATTGCATACATCGCGTTGGGAAAGGGGTCCGGCAGCCCGAGACGGGAAGAAAGGAACCCCAAGACCAGAAACAGGCCGGAAGTGAGCGTAAGCAGGGCGCGCCGGTTGCGCCAGACAGGCTCGACTTTCGCCACGGGGGCGACACCGGGCATCGCGGGCGCCTCTTCCACGATGTCATAACCGAGTCTACGCACCCAACCTACGACGTTCTGGTGGGAAACCGACGCTGACAGATACTCTATACTCAAGATCGACGTGGCATAGTTGACGGATGCCCAGAGCACGCCGTCCATCTTCAGCAGCGTTCTCTCGACCTTTTGCGCGCAGTCGGGGCAGTCGAGCCCGCTGAGGGTGACGATCTCGTGCGTGTAACGCCGCACGATTTCCACGCCGATCTGCCTCGCGCTTTCTATAACACCTTCTATCGACGTGAAACTGGCGTCATAGGTGACGATGAGCGAGGAAGTGGCTTCATCGAGCTCGACCGATTGCATGCCCTCGATTTTGAGCAGGGATTCCTTCAGCCGCTCGATGCATCGCTCGCAGTTTTCGTAATATTCAGGAAGCGCAACCGGTATGTCTAGTGTTTTTGTTTCCACAGGCGCAAAATCCAGACTGTGTGGCCTTTTGTTAGTTATACCCAAGGCTCACAGCCACTCGTATTATTCTAGCAGATAGCGCGGCGCAATCACAGCGGGCGAGTTGTTGGGTAACAGTTCAGGAATAGGAAGTACGTGGCGCCGAATGTCATTTCGATCGGAGCGCCAGCGGAGTCGAGAAATCTGCTTCTGTAAAGTGGCCGGAAAAAGCAGATTCCTCGTTCCTCGGAATGACGTTGCCCGACAGGTACTCACCATTCCTGAACTGTTACGTTGTTGGTTGTTGGTTTTCGGACTTGTCGGACACGTTGGTCCGGTCCGACAACCGATTTGCCATCTTGACATCCCTGGACGTCTCGTCTATTGTAAGTATGATATGTATGTTGTTTCGCACATGTGCGAAAGAGGTGGATAGTATGAAATGTGAGCCATCGCTGGACGAGTGCATGTTTGGCGCGGTGACGGTCGGCGAACGCGGGCAGATTGTTATCCCGGCTGAGGCGCGAAAGCGTTTTTCGATACAGGCGGGTGATAAGCTGCTTGTCCTGGCGCATCCCGGAGGCAGCGGTCTGATACTCGCCAAGATGGAGGCGATGCGGGAGTTTTTTTCCGCGTTTCTCGATCGGTTGACGAAGGTAGAGCAAGAATTGGGCGCGCCGGATGAGAAGAAGAGTGGGTGACGGGAGAGTTGAGAGCTGAGGGTTGAGTGTTGAGAGTAACCCCACCCCAGCCCTCCCCTGAGAGGGGAGGGAGCCGGTCCCCCCTCCTCTTAGGAGGGGGTTAGGAGGGGGTTAGGGGGAGGTCATACTGTTCACCGTTCACTGTTCACTGGTTACGTGGTTGGAAACTGAGTTAGGAGGATGATGGTGACGAAGAGGATAGCTGGAGTCTTACTAACGGTATGCTTGATCGCTGCGCCGCGGACCATTTGCGCGCAGGAGCAGAAGCCGGCGGGACAGGAGAACGCAGCAGGCGGGCCGGTTGTGACGCTGCGGGAGGCGATCAACACCGCCCTGTCCAACAACAAGGTCATCGCGGGCGCGCGGGAGAGGTATTTGCGAAGCCGGGCGCAGGTTCGTGAGAGGCGAGCGGCGGGACTTCCGCAGTTGGGGGCTCAGGCCCAGCAGCTTTGGACGGGGCCGGTTCCGACTTTCACGGTCGGGCCTCCGGGCGCGGAGCAAACGGTCAGCATCGGGTCACCCAAAACGACCACGGGCGCGGTTACGCTTTCGCAAATCCTCGACCTGAACCGTCGGGTGTCCCTGGCTACCGGTATCTCGGAACTGGGATCGCGCATTCAGAACCTGAACCTGGCCAGGACCGAACAACAGGTGATATTCGACGTGCAGAACGCTTACTACAACGTGCTCCGCGCTCAGGCGAAGCTAGACGTCGCGGAGTCTTCCGTGAACACGGCGCTTGAGAGGCTGCGCGTAACGCGCGCGCACTTCGAAGTCGGGACGCTGCCCAAGTTCGACGTTACGCGGGCGGAGGTCGATGTCGCCAACGACCAGCAGACCTTGATCAGCGCGACCAGCGCCGTGGACCAGCGGAAGGCCGTATTAAGAAACGCGATGGGAACGGACCCCACCGCCCCGATAGAAGTGGAGCAGGTCACTGTTCCCGCTCAACCACTCGATGTGAAGATCGAACAGGGCGTGGCCACGGCGATAGAGCGCAGACCCGAAGTTGCCGCGGCGGAGGCGAACGTGCTGCTTGGCAGGAAGTCCGTCAGCTTTGCCCGCGGAGAGCGAATACCGGCGCTGTCGGCAAACGCCGGCTACAACTACAACGGTGAGGCAACGGCTTTCAGGCCGGACAAGTTTACGTGGATTGTGACCGTCAACGCCTCGCTTCCGATATTCGAGGGCGGCGCGATCAAGGCCAGGGTGGACGAGGCAAAGAGCGACGTGGGCGCCGCCCAGGCTGCGCTCGACCAGGCCAAACTGGACGTCGGGCTGGATGTGAAATCGGCTGTGCTGAACGTGAACGAGTCGTATCAGCGAGTTCAGACAGCCGCTCAAAACGTCGCGCAGGCCGAGGAGGCGCTGAGGCTGGCACAGGTCCGGTACGAAGCGGGGATTTCGCTGCAAGTGGAAGTGAGCGACGCCGAGACCGCATTGACGCAGGCGAGGACGAACATGGTCAGCGCCACTTATGATTACGCGACGGCGTTGGCGAGTTACCGGCGGGCCACGGCGACGCAGCCGGAGTTTGAGACGGCGGTTGTTGGGGAGAAGTGATTGAGAGTTGAGAGAAGACCTCCCCCTAACCCCCTCCTGAAAGGAGGGGGGACTCCCTCTCCTTTTAGGAAAGGGCTGGGGTGAGCTTCGGAGTTCGCTTACGGAGAGAAGCTATGAAGAACAAGTTAGTGGGTATTGCGCTGGTAGCGGCGGTTATGGTGGGTGTGACCACGCTGAGCATTAAGATGTCGCATAAGCCAAAGGTCGAGACGCAGGCGGAGATACGCGCCGAGGCGGGGATACCTGTGGTCATGTCCGAGGTGAGACTGGGTCCGATCGAGGACACGCTGCAGGTGACCGGCAACGTGAAAGCTCTGACAGCCGTCAACCTTTCGGCCAAGGCGCCGGGACGGGTGGCGGCGGTTATGGCCAGGGAGGGCGACTCGGTCGGGGCCGGACAGACTCTCATAATGCTCGACCAGACTGAAGCGCAGAGCCAGGTAAGGAGCGCGGGGGCGGGGGTTTCGGCGGCAAGGGCGAGGCTCTCCCAGGCGATAACGATGGCCCAGGCGCAGGAGAAGCAGTCCAAAGCCACAATCGCTCAGGCCCAGGCCGCGTTGAGGGTCGCCCAGGCGCATCTGGACGTTGTAAGGAAAGGCGCGCGGACGCAGGAGCGGCTCGTCGCGCAGAACGCCGTGGACACCGCGAAGGCCAACCTGGACAACGCCGAGGCGAACTATAAGCGGTACAAGACGCTGCACGACCGGGGCGCGGTCTCAGCGCAGCAGCTCGACACTTACAAGACCCAGTATGATATCGCCAAAGCGCAGTACGACTCAGCGAAGCAGCAGTTATCCTTGATCCAGGAAGGCGCGCGGCCCGAGGACATAGAGGCGGCGGAGGGACAGTTCAGCCAGGCGCGGGAAGCGCTGCGCATGGCCAGAGCGAACGCTTCACAGGTTGACGTCAGATGGGAGGACGTAAAGGGCGCGCGGGCGGCAGTCTCCCAGGCCGAAGCGGCCCTGGCCGCCGCGAGACAGCAGTTGGCCTATACGAGTATCACCTCCACCGTTTCAGGCGTGGTGTCGTCGCGAGAAGTCGAGCCCGGCCAGACGGCAACCCCCGGGATGACCCTTATGGCCGTGGTCGATCTGCGCAGCGTGTACTTCGAGGCGAACGTCTCCGAGAGCGATTTTGAAAAAGTGAGGATAGGGCGTTCCGTCAGCGTGACGATTGACGCGCTGCCCGGCAGGAGCTTTTCCGGAATAGTCGCAAAGATCCTTCCCGTGGCGTCGCCGGCCAGCCGGGACTTCAAGGTCCAGGCGCAGATTCCGAACCGGGGCGGGGATTTGCGCCCCGGCATGTTCGCAAGAGGGAACGTGCTGCTCGGCCTGCGCAGGTCGGCGCTGCTGGTGCCGAAGGACGCGATAGACCAGCGGCACGGGGACACGGTGGTATTCACCGTGCGGGAAGTGAGGCCGAAACAGGGGGCCGTGTATTACGAGGCAAAGGTAAAACCCATCAGCGTGGGGATGGGCAACACCGAGGTCGTGGAAGCGCTGCCGCCGACGGACCTGGTTCCGGGTGAGCAGGTGGTTGTTACGGGACACGAGAGCCTTCAGGATGGGGTGAGGGTGCATGTTTCGGAGTAGTTGATGGTTGGTGATTGATGGTTGACCGCCCCCTAACCCCCTCCTAAGAGGAGGGGGGATTTGGCTCCCTCTCCTTCCAGGAGAGGGCTGGGGTGAGGTCTTGCTTGCGGATTGAGCTGACGGCTAAGAGGATCTAGACAATGTGGTTAACTGACGTATCCATACGGCGGCCGGTTTTCATAGTGATGTTCGTCCTGGCCCTGATCATCCTGGGCTGGACGGCGCGGGGCAAAATGCCGGCTGAGCTGTATCCGAATATAGAATTCCCATTCGTCACGGTGGTTTCGGTGTACCCAGGCGCGGGACCTCAGGAGATCGAGACGTTGATCACCGAGCCGATTGAACGCGCCGTGAGCTCGGTCGGAAACATCCGGCACGTGACCTCGACGTCTCAGGACGGGATATCGACCGTAGGCATGGAGTTCGAGCTGGGGACCAATCTCGATTCGGCGGCGGCCGACGTGCGGGACAAGGTCTCGGCCGTTCGGCGGCAGCTTCCGCGAGACCTGGAGCCGCCATCGATCACGAAAGTGGACATCTCGGCGATGCCGGTTCTTACGATAGGAATGATCGGGCCGCCGTCGGTCTCGAACAAGCAGATGCGCATACTCGCCGACGACGTGATCAAAGACCGTCTGTCGAAAGTCGGCGGCGTGGCCGGAGTATATGTCAGCGGCGGCGATCAGCGTGAAGTGCTGGTGTCCGTGGACCGCGACCGGCTCGACGCTTACGGAGCATCGATCGGCGACATCGCTGATGCTCTGAGGAGCGAGAACCTGAACCTGCCTTCCGGCTCGATCAAAGAGGGCGCCAGGGAGTACGCCGTGCGGACAGTCGGCGAGTTCACCGGAGCGGACGAGATCAGGGATTTGCGCATCACCGTAAACGATTCGGTGGTCCGGCTTGGGGACATAGCAACTGTGCGGGACACGGTGGCCGAGCCAACAACGCTGACCCGTTTGAACGGCAAACCGACCGTCGTGATGGCGGTTGTCAGGCAGACGGACGCGAACACGGTGGACGTAGCTGAAGGCGTGAAGCGGGAGTTGAAACAGATGACCGGCGGGGTGAAATATCCGTCGGGATTCGATAAACTTAGGGCGCGGCTGACTCGGAAACCTGCGCCGAAGCCGGTCGAGATAAGAGGAATTCTGCCGCGCGGGGTGAAGCCCGTGGTCGCCACCGACCAGTCGATATTCGTCGAGGACGCTCTGCACGACGTGAACAGGGCGCTGTTCGAGGGCGTCGCCTTGGTCGTGCTGATTGTCTTTCTGTTCCTGCACAGCGCCAGAGCGACGTTCATCGTAGCGGTGGCAATACCGACCTCCATTTTCGCGACCTTCCTGCCGATGCGCTCCGCCGGATTCAGCCTGAACATGATGACGATGCTCGCGTTGTCGCTGGCGGTAGGGATTCTCGTTGACGACTCGATAGTCGTTCTGGAGAATATCGAGCGCCACCTGAGACTTGGGGAGCCCCCGAGGGAAGCGGCGCTCAACGGGCGGTCGGAGATCGGCCTCGCGGCGATCACGATCACAATGGTCGACGTGGTAGTGTTCATTCCGATCGCGTTTATGGGCGGTATCGTGGGCCAATTCTTCAAGCAGTTCGGCATCACGATCGCGGCGGCGACGCTATTTTCGCTGTTCATGTCGTTTACACTGACGCCGATGATGGCCTCACGGTGGATGTCGCGCGCGAACGTCGAAAGCGACCTGCGGGAGGAAGAGGAAGAGCGGCGGTATCGCCAGGGACGGTCAACGATGCGGTTGAACGATGTGGCGCGGTGGTTGTTCGGCGGGTTGGAAGTCTTTTACCGCGCGCTCGACACCCGTTATCGGGCGCTGCTGCAGTGGGCGCTGGAAAACCGCTTGCTCACCGTCGTGATCGGTTTCGCCTCTCTGCTGGTGGTGTTCGCGCTCGCAATGCCGCCGGCGACCGCGGCAATCCGGTCGCCGCGAGTGGTCATCGCTCTGATAGCAGCCGGGCTTTCCGCGTGGGCATTCGCGGTCTCGAAGAGCAAAGGGGTCGCCGCCGTGTTCGGGCTGGCGATGATATACATGGCCCTCGTGGTGCGGCTCCCGTTCGGCGCAGAGATGATGCCGCCGGTGGACCAGGGCGAGTTCGCGGTGATGATAGAGACTCCCGCGGGAACGTCGCTCAAGGCGACCGACGTCCTCCTGCGGAAGGTCGAAGCGATCCTCGCGAAAGAACCGGGGATGGCGTTTTACCAGGGGCTTGTCGGCTCGACGAGCAGCGCCTCGGAATTCGGCGGGGGCGACACCGGATCGCAATACGGGCGTATCTCGGCGAAGCTCGTCGACAGGACACTGCGTTCCCGGAGTGTCGATCAGGTGGCCGATGATGTCGCCAGGAAGGTAGCGTTGATACCCGGCGGGAGGATCCGGGTGGCCGTCAGCGGAAGAATGGGACCGGCCGGGTCGCCGCTGCAGATGGACGTGACCGGAAACAACATAAAAGAGATGGCGGCCGTGGCGGACAAGGTCGCCGCCGCAATGAACAAGGTCAAAGGCGTTATCGACGTGGAGTCATCGTATAAAATCGGTAAGCCCGAGGCGCGGATAACGGTGGATCGGATCAGGGCAGCCGATATGGGCGTTTCCGTCGGGCAAATCGCGACCGCTTTGCGGACCTCGATCGAGGGAAATACCGACGCCAAGCTCCGAGACAGCGGAAGCGAGTACGATATCCGCGTCCGCCTGACGGGGACGGAGGCGAGCGAGATCAACCGTCCGAACGACCTGCAGAACGTGCGGGACGTTTCGTCCGTGATAGTCGGCTATAAGGACAGCTCGCCGGTCTACCTTCGCGATGTCGCCAGGGTCGACCTCGGCGCGGCTCCCAGCAAGCTGAACCGCAAGGACCGTCAGAAGTTGATCACTGTCGGAGCGAACCTGGTGACGGGTTACGTCCTGGGAAACGTTCAGAACGAAGTGAACAAGGAGATCGCGAAGATCCCTCTCGGCAACGTGGATGTCAAGACGGGCGGCACCGGCCAGATCATGACAGAGAGCTTTATGTATATGTTGAGCGCGATGCTGCTAGCGATTGTGCTCGTGTATATGCTCATGGCGGCGCTGTTCGAATCGTTTGCCAGCCCATTTGTCATCATGTTCGCGCTGCCGCAGGCCATGGTCGGCGCGCTGCTCGCCCTTCTGGTAACGGGGAAGAGTCTGAGCATAGTGTCGATGATCGGGATCATCATGTTGATGGGATTGGTCACGAAAAACGCTATACTGTTGGTGGACTACACAAACACGCTGCGGTCGCGCGGCAAGAACCGGACGGAGGCGATTCTCGAATCCGGGCCGACCAGGCTGCGCCCGATACTGATGACGACACTGGCGATGGTGGGCGGCATGCTGCCGACGGCTCTCGCCGTAAGCCGGGGGTCCGAGCAGCGCGCGCCGATGGCTATTGCGGTTATCGGCGGGCTGATTGTCTCGACACTGCTTACGCTTATCGTGATACCGGTCGTGTATACCATAGTTGATGACTGGACCGGCGGGCTCATGCGCAGGCTCCGCGGCGGGAGGGCCGAGGCAGCCGGGCCAAGCCAGCCGGCGCAGGAGATCGCGCAGACGGTTGAGAGTTGAATGGAGGGTAAAGTGAGCGGCAAAGGGAAACAAACGTTCAAATTGGGTCACGGTACGCTGGGGGCGTTTCAGATACCCCTGCTGCTGTTGGTGGGCGTCGCGGCGATAGCTCTGATCGACAGGCGGCCTCTCTGGTACGGGATGCTCGTCGCGTCGGTCGGCGAAGCGATACAGGTGTGGTCCGCTTCTCATTTGAGGAAAGACAAGCAACTGGCGACGTCCGGCCCTTACGCGCGCGTGCGGAATCCCATGTACTTCGGGCGTTTTTTCGTCGGCCTCGGAATCACGCTGATGATAAAGAACCCCTGGCTGATCGCGGCGTACGTCATCCTCTTCGTCGTC
The DNA here is from genome assembly GCA_030649165.1 of Armatimonadota bacterium. Lineage (GTDB taxonomy): Bacteria > Armatimonadota > UBA5829 > UBA5829 > JAUSEB01 > JAUSGG01. The sequence goes on along the minus strand of JAUSGG010000056.1, from coordinate 2,095 downwards.
TACGCCAAGTTGAGGGTCGGTGGGGAAGAAGCGAAACTCGCCGGTTACTTCGGCTCCGATTACGCTGAATATTGCGCAAATGTGCGCCAGTTCCTGCCCCGTCTCACTCCATACCAGGGATCGGCCGGAGCGAAAGCCAAATGGGAGTTCTTTGCGCGGAACCACGAATACCGGAATGTAGTCGGCCTGTTGGTTATGTTCGCGGCGGTGTGCGCGCGAGTGCAGTTCCTCCCGCCGCTCGCGCAGCTTTTCAGGTAGACCACGGAATCCCCTTCTTCTGGCCTGTATGCCGGTGTTTCGGGATTTCCGGGTTGGGATGCGAGGTTGTGCCGTCACCGCACAAGTGTGAAGCCCAACCCTCAAATCCCGAAACACCGGCATTAGAAGTTGGAGGTTGGAAGTTGGACATGGGTTCAACCCTCACCCCGCCCTCTCCCTTCCAGGGAGAGGGAGTTCCGGCCCCTCGACTCTCTCGACTCCTTCGACTGCTCCAATGTTTAGCCAACGCCTAATTCCGGTATAGCTGTGATCAGAGACGCGCGTGTTGCCGCCTCGACCCCGCAGGGAGCGGCGAACATGTCTACCGGCACACAGTCCTCCGATTTTGCGATCCGAACCGAGAAGCTGGACAACGCGACCGTTGTCGCGCTGACTGGGGAACTGGACATCGCGGAAACCCCCAACCTGATAGTGGAGCTGCGCCACGTCCTGGCGCGCGACAGGGGGCCGGTCATCCTGGATGTCCGCGAGCTGACTTACATCGACAGCTCAGCTCTTGCCGTCATCGCGTCAACGCGCGCGGCGCTTCGCCGGGAAAAGCGGAACATGGCGGCGGTCGGCTGCCACGGCATCTTCGAGAAGATACTGCACATTACCCAGTTGGACAGGGAGGTCGCGTGTTTTGCCAGCGTGGAAGACGCGATTGAGGCGGCGCGGTAATATTGCAGATTTCAGATCGGCCGGATCAGTAAGAACCCTGGAACCCCAGCCCGGATTCGTGAAAGACACCTCGAAGTGACGGTTGCTTGTTCCCTCAACTCTCAACACTCAGCCAATGGATCACTGCATCCTTTGCGCGTTAGCCGCCCGCACCGTCCTTATCAGATTTCCGCTGTCCGATTCCAGCGTGGATACACCGGTGGCCGTCCAGTACTCGTCCAAACCTACGGACGCGGAGCTCAGTATCCTCACTCCGACGTACGGCTGACCCGTGCCCGGGTCTATTCTCGGATCGCTCGGCGCGCTTCCGTCGTCGAGGTAGAAGAAACCGGACCCGAGCGCGGTCACATTCCCGAATACCGTAACGTGTAGACCTATATTGTTCGTCCCGACTCCACCAACCACTCCAGGCGTGTATGAGTTGAGCTCCGTCCCGCCAAGCGAAACGGCGCTCATGGCCGCGGCGGGAGGAATTCCCGGACCTGGAGTCGTGGTCATAACGGGGTTCCCCGTGCAGTCCAGATACCTCTCAGCGTCTGAGCCCTGCATCACGCCGCATACGTCTACCTCGTCACCGGCGGCGACTGAAGCCGGGGACAGTATCTTTATGCCGGAATGTCCCGCCGTGTCCTGAATATAGAAGAAGCCTGAGAATACGGCTGAGACCGCTTTGCCCCTTATCGCCTTTGTGTCCGGGTCGGTCCCGTCGGCGAGCGCTTTGGCCTCCTGTATGGTGACTCCGGGGGCTACTTTTATCCCGTTGCTCGAAACCCAACCCCCCCAGGTGTCGTTGCCAGTGCCGACCTCGACGCTCATGTAGTAGTTCTGGTTCTGCGTCAGCGAAAGGCCGGTCGCCAATACGTCCGTCGCCTGCCCGCAGATTGTCCAGCCTCTGACGTTCGTTCCGCCCGCGGTAGTCCCGACGGCGTAGCGATACTCGCCGGCGCAAGGAGCCGGGTCGAAGGAGAAGTGAAGCTTGGACAGGCTGGGGGTCCACGCGCCGTCATCTCGCACTTCGGCCACAGTCACCGGCTTGGCCTCGCCGAAAACGTTGTCTATGTAGAGCTTCCGCGGATTGAGGTTGGGGTTATTGTCGCTTGCTATCACTATCGCCGCGAGGTTGGTCCCGCTGCCCTTAAACGCGATCCCCGTGCAC
>JAUSGG010000053.1 GCA_030649165.1 Armatimonadota bacterium | reverse complement strand
GGAGTTCTTATCACGAAAGCACGAAAAGGCTTCTAACCACAGACGCGCACAGATGGACACGGATGGGATGGCCAATGGCTATCAGCTTTCAGCAGTCAGCTCGACACGGCCCCGGTCGGTAGGATCGGGGCCGTTGAATCGTGTGGCGAAAGTTTCTGTGCCGCGGGAACGGCATCAGACAGCCAACCGCAACGCCTCGCGCCAAAGTGAGGAACACACAACGACGCGCGGTTGCCAGGCAACGACAGTTCCCGCGGCGCCCACAGTTGCCAGACCAGTACGGGAACTGACTCCGCGCGTCCACGTTAGCCTGTGCGGTGTGCGAACACGGGTGTGCGTTCACATAGGCTTGGCTGATAAATGCCGTTCCCGCACGATGGAACCGTTTTCGTGATAGGCGCGGCTTTTTCCGATGGCTTGGGCAGGAGCAACGGCCCGAAGAGTATAAGTAATATCCGGCACGTAACCCCTCATACGTGGAGGACGGAATGAACAGCTTTGTTACCCCGGAGAGAATCGGACGGCGAGAGGCGATCAGGCGAATCGGTTCGGCGGTCGCCGGCATCGCCACCGTACCGATGCTTTCAGACACCTCCTGGGCGGCCGCGGCGAAAAAGCGGAAGCCGAATATAGTTTTGATCGTCGCCGACGATCTGGGCTGTGGCGATCTCGGGTGCTACGGTTGCCCTGACATCGCCACGCCCAATATCGACCGGCTGGCGGCGCAGGGCGCGCGCTTCACCCAATCTTACGTCTCCGCGCCGCTCTGCAGCCCCACGCGGGTCAGCATCCTGACCGGAAAATACCCGCTGAGAACCTCCCTGCCCTATCTGCCCAGCTCGAAGAACCCGAACGACGGTCTCTCGCCCGACGAGATCACCCTGGCGGAGGTGTTGAAATCAAACGGCTATGCGACCGGAATAGTCGGCAAATGGCATCTTGGATATGCGCCGCGGTTCCGGCCTCTCAATCAGGGATTCGACGAGTTTTACGGCTATCTGTCCGGCTGGGCGGACTACATCAACCACACGTACAACAGGACCGAGAAGTGGATGTTCCGCAATAACACGCCTTTCGATGAGCCCGGGTACACGACCGATTTGTTCAGCAGAGAGGCCAGGGCGTTTATCGAGAAGCACAAGAAGCGCCCGTTCTTCCTCTACCTGCCATTTGGCGCGCCTCACGGACCGTTGAAGGCGCCCGATGGAACGACTGCTGAGACTCGGGACGTGTTCCGCGCGATAATGGAGAATTTCGACTACAACGTGGGGCAGGTGATGCGGAAGCTGAAGGAGACTGGCCTGGAGAATGACACGTTCGTGATCTTCGTCAGCGACAACGGGGCGGACGGCGTGGGAAGCAACGCGCCGTTCAAGGGGAAGAAACGGACTCTGTACGAGGGCGGCATCCGCACGCCGTTTATGGCGCGATGGCCAGGGCGTATCAAGCCGGGAACCGTCGTCGCCGAGCCGATCATCTGCATGGACATATTCAACACGGCCGCAAATGCCGCCGGAGCCAGGATACCGGCCGGAGCCGGAGTAGACGGCAGGGATGTGTTGAACGTTATGCAGGGGAAGGCGAAGGGCCCTCACGAGATTTTGTTCTGGACCTATCAGAACAAGAACGCAGTTCGGCGCGGCCAATGGAAGCTGGTTACTGAGGGCGACTCAGCCGAGTTGTACGACCTGAACGCGGACCCGTCCGAGACGACGAACCGGGCGGCGGAGCAGTCCAGCGTTGTTCAGGATTTGCAGGGAAAACTCAAACAGTGGAAGGTCGAAGTTACCCGCGGGAAGAGTGACGCATTGGTCAACGGCTAGCGTCAATACGGTTCACTTAAGCGGATCCCCCCTCACCCCAACCCTCTCCCGCCCAGGGGGAGAGGGGGACTTGGCGGATGCGCCACGTTAAGTGAACTGTATTGCGGCTAGCGTGGATCATTCACGATGTGCCTGTATTGCCGGCAGTGCGCAGACACGTTATTCTTCGCTTCGCTCCTAAGGAAGCGCCCCGTTTCGGGATTTCCGGGTTGGGACCCGAAGTTGTCCGCTATAGCATGCGTATGCCGCCCAACCCTCAAATCCCGAAACAACGGGGTGGTTCCTTTCCGAAATAACCCCGATGCATCGGGAAAAAGCAGATTCCTCCCCGTAGGTCGGAATGACATTCCCGCGAAACTGAACTCTCTCGCTCGGACCTGTTTTGGCCAGACCTCAGCGCGCCGGCGTCTTTCTCAGCGCCCTCTCGCCATTTCCATGAACACGGCGCAAGTCCAGCCATATCCCGGACACCCCTGCCCTTTGCCCGTGCTGGAGTTGTACAGTTCGTACAGTTCGTCATTCCCCAGCATCATATCGATCAGCCTGCTGGAGGCTTCCATGCTCTCTTTTTCGAACCCATTCGCTTTGAGCGTTTCGACCATTATCCAGGCAATGTTCACCCATACGGGGCCGCGCCACCAGCCGCCGGGGGTGTAGGTAGGCTCGTTATAGGCGACAGTCGGAAAAGGATACTTGCCGAAGAACCGATCAGGATCGAGCAGATATCTCTCGATCATGCTCCTCGCCGTCTTCTCGGGCGCCGGCATCCCCGTCCAAAGCGGGGTAAACGAGGCCGGAGTGAGTATCTTGAGGAGGCTCTTCTGCTCCACCAACCGGTCGTAATATATCTCGTTCTCAGGATCAAACAGAACCGCCGACACCCTCTCCGCGTGCTCCGCGGTACGCCGTTCCCATTCGTCCGCATCCTCCTGCTTCCCCAGGACCTTCGCCATCTTCGCAAGCAGGCGCATTTCCCGGTTCAGATAAGCATTGAGGTCCACGCCTTCGATGCGGCCGGCATCGAACCGCGGGCTGTTGTCCCATCCTGATTCGAGAGGATCCTGATACTCGACCACTCCATTGCCGTCCTGGTCGCGGTTCTTAAACCACCACTCGACCATCCGGCCGAGCGGTCTGTACACCGCCGAAATGAGCTTCTTGTTTCGCGACTTCTCGTAGAGGCTCCACGCCGACCAGGCGATGAGCGGCGGCTCAGACTCGCCGGGACGGTTCCAGGTGGCGCAGATGAACATCGGTATCTTGCCGTCCGCCTCTTGGTTCTCGACGAGGTTCAAGAGGTAGCCCTCCGCAAGCCTCTGGTTGAACTGCGCTACCGCGATACTGGAGAAAGCAACGTCCCACAAGAACTCCGTGCAGTAAACTCCACGGCTGGGATAGCCGGCGGGATGCTTCAACCTGCCTCTCGGCGCTTTGGTATTGCTGAGCAACTGGTAAACCGCCTTCGCGTAATGAAGGCGCAAGTCCTGAGGGACTCCTTCGAATGTGAACTTATCGAGGCTGTTGTCGAGCCAGCGTCGCGAAGCAGCGCGGGAGTCCTTTGACCCGACGCGCGCCATACCGCGCAACCGCATCTTAATCTCATCGGCGGTCGGTCCTTCGCCGATTCCCACGATGAACGTCTGCTCGCCTTCGAAATCCTCGGCCCCGGCTGAGAACGTAAGCTGAACCGCTTGGTCTGTTTCGGACGTTGTAGGAACGGCGGACGGCGTGAATGCCTTCGGGACGATCACACAGATCGTGAAAGGATGATCCGGGTCCGGGTCGCGCACATCGGTCCTGGGAAGGCGGGTGTCAATCGTGAGGAGTCTCTTGGCTGGATCATACTTGGCCTTGCGGATGAATCGGGGGTCGCTCGCGGGTATTGACAATCTTGCCGTTACGGTCGCGCCTGAGCCCGGATCGACTCTTGCGTGGTAGCAAATAATGTCCGATCCGGCGAAGGCGATGGATCCTGAAAAGCCGTGGTCTCCCTGCTCCTGAATCTCCAGTGGGAGGTCGGCTCTGTTGCTTGACGCTCCCCATGTCTGACCGGAGCGGCTGACCTCGAACGTGAGGAACTCCGAAGAAAGCAGCCTGGGGGCTCTGTTGTAGTAGAGCCACAGCCCTTCGATGCCAAGCTTGTCTTGTTTGTTGACGCCAAACCAGGAGTAGTGCGCGCAGAAAGCGAGGCCGCCCCAGGGCGCATGCGCGGAATCGAATCGGAGTTTGCCCTGGAGAGTGTCCAGGAAGCGTTGAGTCATGTTGCCGCCCTTTGCCGCTGACTTTGCGGGTGTGGCGGCCAACGCAACAGCGCAGACGAGCCACAGTAAGAGGATTCCCATCATGGTAAGCGGTGTTTTCATCTCCATTTCGACCCTCCCTGACCAGCGCATAATACATCCTATGCCTATAGATATCCCGCAACACCTTACATCAATACGCCGCTGCCGAAGCATCGGAAATCCGCCTCAGCGCGCCGACGTGATCTCGAGAACGTTCTCTCCCAGTTTCAGGCTGCTTTCCTCCGCAATAGGCCCTTTCCAGGGCCGGCCGTTCAGTGTGGCCGCCGGCTTTCCGCCGCGTTTGACCACCACAGTGATCATCTTCCCGCGGAACGGTATGGACTTCAGCGACATTTTCTTCCAGCTTGAGGGCAGCCTGGGATTCACCTGCAGTCCGTCGGCCATTGGCTGCAGCCCGAACAGTCCGCACGTAAGCGCCCGCGTGGCGCGGCCGGCCGACCAGACATAACCCTGGCCGGTGAAGCCGGTGATCGGGGTGGGAAAACTCTCCGGCGCGTCAAGCCCACGCGCAAGCTCCTGGCGCGCCCAAGCCCCGGCGTATCGGACGGCGAGATCGGATTTGCCGGCCATAAACAGGGCCTGGACAAACTGCCATCGCATAAACTCCCACACGCTGCCTCCGCCGACAAGCCCGCTGTCACGATTTGCGCGGTAAGGTCCATAAGGGTCGAGCCAGACGTCCGAACTCTGCATCGTCCGGAGGACCTTCTCGGCGCGTTCGGGGGAGGCGAGGCCGATCGCCACCGGGATGATCATCTCGTGGCCGTGGTGCGGGTGCAGCTTTCCGTCGGAGGAAAGCCAGACGCCATAGCCGTCCTCACGGCCGAAGACTTTCTCCATCGCCTCCGATGCTTTCCGCCCGCGGGCGCGCAAGTCGGACTCTTCGCCGGTCTTGCCGAGGAACTTCGCAAGCTCGGCGGCGCGATCGAACGCCCATACCCACCATGCCTGGGCATAGAGCATCCCGTTCCGGTATCCGGTCGTGTCCGGCTGCTCCGGATAGGCGGCAGTGTCCCATTCGTTCACGCCGTCGCCATTGGTATCGACAAAGTGTTTGATCGCCAGCTCGACGCCGGGCCAAAGCCGATTTCCGAGGTCGCGATCTCCACTGAGCAACGCCACCGACGCCAGGGATACAACCCACTCCGGATGCTGGCCTATTCGCATCGGCTGGATATACGCCTGACGCCCGCCGAAAATCGCCTCGACAGACTCCGGAATGTATCCATCGCAGTTCGGGGCGTGCCTGTAGAGGACATCCAGATCGTTTCGGAAAACGAGACCAAGGCTTGGAGCCACCAACATACCTTCGAGCGCCGTCTGCACGCAATCGTTCGCGAACACGCCATGGTAGTCGGGCGAGGCGGTGAGCACGGGGATTTCCAGGTTCCTGGACATATCCGTGCTCCACGGGTCGCCGAACGGAAGAATCCGAACGTCTTTGCGGAACCAGGACCGGGTAAGCCGGAAGAACCGGTTCAACTCAGGATCGGGGGTATCAAGTTGAGCGCCGGCATCCAGGAAAGCCTGCTCGGCAGCCCGAACGGCGGTCAGCTCACGGGCAACCTTCTCCACGTTCAGCGCCCGCGTCGCTGCTCTGACAAATGCCTCGCGGCCCGACGCGGCAGCGACGAACCCCTTGCCGGCGCCAAAAGCGAGATCGCAGGAGAGTTCGCCCGCGCCTTCGATCTCTCCCTCGGCAGGCCCGTGCGGCGTGAGCGCCGCATCGGTCAGGAACACCGCAAGCAGCTCCGAGTGTTCCGCGCTTGTTACCTCAAGCCCGTTCCGAATCCAGCGGAAATGCTGTTTTCCAGCCCCGCCGAACTTGGAAATGTAATCGAGGCTGGGACTGCAGGTCATCTTCATCCTGCATGGTTCGCCTTTTGTCGAGTCGCGTTCGACGAGCATCGCAACCCACGGAGCGTCTCGCGCCGCAAAACTCGTCCAGACGGCTTCGCCGCCGGAGGGTTCGGTGAAATACCTGACCACGCTGTCTGGATAGACGCCAATACGTGTGGTGAGTCCCACCGGGTCCAACCGAATCCAGCGGAACGCTTCGGTCGGCGCCGCGGTTACGTAGCTGAACCCCGCGGCATCCACGTAGACGTGGGCGGTTGCTCGGCCTCCGCCGACAAACGGCGGCGGTATTGCGGCAGGAGCCGGGACGTCGAGGATGACGTTCCGTGGAACCGGGACTATGGTCAGCGCCGATGCCGGCGTTGCAGCTACAGAGGCAAACGCCAGACTCGCGAGCATCGCAGGAATCACCATGCCGTCTTCTTTCTCCTATGTGCGCAATCAGCGGAGTGCAATCAGATACTCGTTAACCGCCTTCCGAGAGACATCCTGCCTGCTAACCAATGGATCAGGACAGTGCCGGTAGTAAATTTATTTTTAGTACCGACAAAACTCTCTTGACAAGCCGCACTGCCGTCTGCTAGCATGCGTCCAGTTGCGACAATGTCGCAGGCAGGCGCAAGATGAGCAAACACACAAACGAATCCGCATTGGCTTCCAAGCTGGCCGACAAGGGCATACGCCTGACCAGACAACGACGTACTCTGCTCGACATAATAGAAACATCACAAGGCCATCTGCACGCAAGTGACCTCCTGACCCTTGCTCGTGAGCAGGACGAACGGATAGACCGGGCAACGGTGTATCGCACTCTTTCTCTGCTCAAGGGACAAGGACTTGTGGAGGAGCTCGACCTTCTCCATCTGGACGGGTCTGAGCATCACTACGAGCTAAAGGCGCAAACATCTCACGTGCACATCGGCTGCAAGGGATGCGGCAGGATCTTTGAGTTTCAGAGTGAACTTGTGAAGGAGCTTGAGTCGGCTGTTAGACGGGAGACAGGTTGCGCGGTCGAGTCTGTAAGGGTGGAAGTTGCCGCCTGGTGTCCCGAGTGTCGGAAAAGGCAGTAGTCCGCCGTTTTCTTTTTTTGATAGCAGTTGCGACTGAATCGCAAGTCCGCGGGTTAAGCGGAAAGGTATGGACGGCCCGATGCCACGTTGCCCAAGCCGCGACTCCGAGACATGCGACACAGGAAAGAAGGTGACAAGATTGAAGTGATACCGACGGAAAGTAGGCAGCCGAAGAGCATCTGGAACATGCTCTTCGGCCTGGTCTGCCGCGGCAAGCCACGACACCCACTACAGCTTACCACGCGCGGACCCCGGTGTAAAACCACTTCGTAAGACCTGCAGGAGCATCGTTTGCGCCCCCGTTGCCGCGACTCGTTCGCCGGGGAGAACAAGCGAGTTCCTGAGGAAAACAACAAGGAGGATGCTATTAGATTGAGAAGACTCGTATCACTCATCTGCTGCGCGTGGTTCGTGATCAGTTGCGGGCCGGCGCTTGCGGGAAACGATATATACTTCGTAACATACAACCACCACATCGAGAAGGGCGAAACCGAAGTCATGATCATGACGGACCTCACCGAGCCCGCCGAGCCTGGCGACGAGGTCGGGAGCTACCTGTCAAGCATGATCGAGCTCGAGTATGGAGTGACTGACCAATATGCTACGGAGCTGATGCTCGAAGGGTTCTTCGATTTTACTCATAACGCGGGCGCCTTCACCGGCTTCCGCTGGGAAAACCGCTACCGTCTGCACAAGGAAAAGAACCGTGGGCTGAACCCCGTGCTCTACATAGAGTACGAGGACCTGGACCCGAAAACCCGCTTCAAGATGGAAGTCAGCGGTCGGGAAGACGGCAAAGGTGAGCCGGAAGAACTTGAGGGCAAGAGAGAACGCATAATGGAGACACGACTCGTCCTGTCACGAGACTTCGGCCCTTGGAACGCGGCTTTCAACTGGATCAACGAAACCGATCTCCGACGCGGAGGTTTTACTGAGTTTGGCTATGCTCTCGGTCTCCGTAGGACGCTCTCGAACCACCATCACGAGTCGGAAGAGGATGAGGCTGAAGAAGCGCGAACAAGCCCCTCGACCAGCCCAGGCTATCAGTGTCCGATGTGCCCCGGCGAGCAGACGGAAAAACCGGGCAAATGTCCTAAGTGCGGCATGGAAATGGTTCCCCAGCCTGAGGGCGGCAGGCATGGTTTGCCGCCCGGCAAGCCGACCCCCGCAAGCCGCTGGAAACCGGCCGCGATCGGAATCGAGATGTACGGTGGTCTTGGCAACAACCGGGCCTTCAGCGGCCCGTTCAAGGTCCAGCAGCACTATCTCCAACCCATCATAATGTTCCACCCTCGCAAAGACATGATGGTTCACGTCGGAGTCGCTATTGGCTTGACGGGCGTAAGCGACGATCTGATCAGGACAGGCGTAGCCTTTGAGTTCTAAGGAAAGGCGAGAATGCGATTACTGCAAGTCCTGTGTTTCATCTCGGCGCTTACGCGCGCGCTTGCCGGCAAGCGCGCGCCGTCGGGTCCGAACGTGATTCCGACCGCGGACGTGCCGGCCGAAGGACTCGTAAGCCTGGAGACTGAATCCGCGGGCAATGGGCGGCGCTGGGGAGGCGAGTGTAGCAGAGGAGATCATGTTTCTGAGGCCCACAGGAAGACGCACCTTCTTAGGCCAGGGCATATAAGATGAAGAACTCTTAACTATAGGTTCACCCTCACTTAATCTGCCGAGCCTATAAGAATAAGGATAACCGCTAGGTAGGCGGGTCTGCGGAGCAGCTCACGAAGCGCATGCTCACCGCGCGGACGATCTCGCGTGATGTAAGACAAGACTCTGGCCCGGAGTAAGCTGCCTGTTTGACTCGCAGTCGGGGGTTGATCAAGTCCGCCCATTGGCAGTACGGGAGGGATGAACCTTGAGATCGTGAAGCCGGGAGATCCGCGGTTCCGTAGAACGGAGAGCAGTGAAGTGATGCGCGGCTTCGCTGCCGGGAAAATAACTGGTTCCTCAGCGTGCCCACGGCATGGCAGGAGCCAAAAAAGCTGAAGGAGGTTGAAGAGTGCACAGTAAAGTGCGGAAAGATGTGTTGGTAGTCTTGGCGCTGGCCTTGATCGTGATGCTGATGTCATGCGTTACGGTTCAAGCAGTGCCGATGTTTGCGCGTCGATGGGATGGAGCAAACTGCACAAAGTGTCACTGGCAACAGAACGCCCTCAATGCAACAGGTAGGGCGTACCTAAAGCACGGCATCCGCGACGTAGGTGAAACCGCGGATCTGCGAGAGGCGGACTTCAGACTGAGCCACTATGTGAGCGCGGTCGTGGCGCCAAGCATGTCCGCGGTCAAGGGTGGCGGAACCGCCTTCTCGGTCGGGGCCCTAGACCTCTGGGCCGGCGGCCCCGTGGACTCGAACTTCTCCCTGCTGTCAGAGGTCGAGTTCGGCATCGATGAAGAAAACACGGTGGAAGCGGAAGAAGTATATGTCCACTTCGTCAGTAAAGGCGATCAGGATCAACAGGCCAAAGCGGCCCCCGCCCCGAAAGCCGTTGGCGCCGAAGAGGAGGAAGACGAGTCGGAGCCCGAACTCCTGGGCGCCAAGTACTTCTCAGCGCGTTTCGGTCAGTTCCAGCCGTTGCTACTTCTTGGGCACGTCAGCGGCCCGCCGCGCATTTCGATAAGCCGACCCCTGGCGATATCGGGAAGGGCCACGAATGGTAATTCTTTTCGTCCCAGGAGTCGTGTGCGCGGCATGGAGGTAGGAGCTGTCAACGGCCCTCTATCGGCATATCTTGGCATCGGCAATGGCCCGCAGCAAAACGAGGATGACAACGACATGGACGCCTATGCGACCGTGGAGCGCGACTTAGGGACATCCGGCAGTTCGATCGGCGCGTACGGTTACTGGGGGAAGGCTGTCCTGGCCGGCGGCTTCCGCGACTCATTCCAGCGTTATGGGGTCATCGGTAACTGGACAATAGAGAAGACTCGCCTCGTCGGCGGGTTCCTATTCGGCAGCAATGAGGACCCGTTGGGCGGCGCGGACTTGGACAACGACGGCTGGTTCTTGGAGTGGGCGCAGAAGATCGGCAAAAAAGAAGGGGCAGTTGCCTACGCGCGGTGGGACAAGTTCGACGCGGATGAGGCGGCTGGGGGCCAGAAGGAAACGGACGGAATCACCCTGGGCGCTTCCTGGACGCCGGATCCTGAGACCGCAACAATACGGCTGGCCATCGAAGGGCAATTGCTGGATGTGGATGGCGCGGACGAAGACTCCATCACTATGGAGTTGCAGATAGCGTTCTAGCCTGACGATCTACCATCAGGGTTAGCAAGACAACAAGGTCGAGTCCCGCCCGAGGGGCATGATGCCCCTCGGGCGGGGTCCGGCCAGCGCCGGAAGAGACTAACGAAAAGACGGCGTGACAACCCGCCTTCGCCATCGCGCCCCGTGACTACCACAATGAAGCCACCCCTTTCAGTGACTTGTCGGCATCAGAATGAAGAACGTTTAATATGCCGTTCATTCTGGTTTAACGCGCGTCGTGTTACAATATCTTTGGATGGCTTTCCAGAGCCACTTCGTTGAGCATGTTTGTACACAGGAGGCATTGTGATGATCCTTGAGCGGATTGGGTATTGTATCGTCTCTTGGAAAAGGAAAGCGGCCCTTTGCCTGGTGATGGCCACGGTGGCGGGGCTTGGAATGGTATCCGTTGCAGTGGCGAAGAAAGTCTTCGAAGCCGACAAGGGTCCGAAGACCATAGACGTAAGTGGATATCCCAAGCCATACCAGGAACGATACAACAAGATTTTCAGCAAGAAGTGCAGAAAGTGCCACACGTTAGCGCGGCCCATCAACACAAATTTTGAGCCGACTAAATGGGAGAAATACGTCAAGCGCATGATGCGGAAGAAGGACTCCGGGATCAAGTCGGAGGATGGCGAGAATATCTGGCAGTTTCTGATGTTCGACACGAAAGAACGAAGGAAATCGTTCTGGGAAAAGCTTCCGGAAGACGAGAAAAAGCTCATCGAGGAAAGCATCAAGAAAGTAATGAGCGAGAACTAGTTGGGTTTGCGTAGGCGCTACAATGGAAAACAGGGAATTCCCGGTTGAGATACCGGATATCGAATACTACAAGCGGATGATCAATTGCCAGCAGGCTTGCCCGGTGCACACCTATTCGGGGGCCTACGTGCAGAAGATCGCCGAGGGAGACTACCTGGGGGCGTACATACTGGCCAGGATGCCGAATCCATTCGCCTCGGCTTGCGGCCGCGTGTGCGGAGCGCCTTGTGAGACGGCGTGCCGGAGAGGAGCGCTCGACGAGCCGGTGTCGATCCGGGCGTTGAAGCGTTTTGTCACGGAGCGCTTTGGCGTGGAGGTCCACCCCTATGATCCCTCGAAGGTACTGGATCTCGTTTACGGCAAGAGGCGTCGCCGTACCGAGGGCGCCGGCCGGAAGGTCGCAGTCATCGGAAGCGGCCCCGCCGGGCTGTCGTGCGCCCACGAGTTAGCGCTCGCCGGCTATGCGGTCACGGTGTTCGAGAGCCAGTCCGTTCCGGGTGGCATGATGGTCCTGGGTCTCCCGGAGTACCGCTTGCCTCGGAAAGTGGTGGACCTGGAGATAGCCGCGATCCTCCGCCTCGGTGTGCAAATTCATGTCGAAAAAGCCCTGGGCGCTGATTTCACGCTCGAAGGCCTGGAGGCTGAGGGCTACGAAGCTGTTTTCCTGGCATGCGGCGCTATGAAAAGCCGCGAGCTAAGCATCGAGGGGATTGAGCTCGATGGAGTGCTCAAGGGAGTTGATTTCCTGCTGAATGCCAATCTGGGGTATAACGTGCAGGTTGGCGAGCGCGTGATTGTCATCGGGGGCGGAAACGTCGCTGTCGATGTGGCCCGAACGGCTGTCAGGTTCGGAATCGATATCGACGGTTATCGCGCGGCGGTCCGTCTCGGGGAGATCACAGACAGCGTCGGCATCGAGGAACGAAGCTCGGCTGTGGATGTGGCCAGACTGGCCCTGCGCCGTGGAGCCAAGAACGTCAAGATGGTCTGCCTCGAGTCTCGGGAGGAAATGCCTGCTTACGAGTGGGAGGTTCAGGCCGCCATTGAAGAAGGCATCGAGCTTTTTCCGTCCCGCGGGCCGAAACGTATCCTGGGAGATGGCGGCAAAGTGGTGGGGCTTGAAACTTTGCAAGTGGTATCCATCTTCGACGAGCAGGGACGCTTCAACCCGTCCTTCGCGCAGGAAAGCGAATCGGCCATCGAAGGTGACACCGTCATTCTGGCCATCGGTCAGCAACCGGACCTTTCGTTTCTGCCTCCGGAGAGCGGTGTGCGAATCAGCTCCCGAGGAATGCTCGATGTCGATCCTGAGACGCTCGAGACGAGCCGCAAGGGCGTCTTCGCGGGCGGCGACGTAGTGTTTGGCCCTCGCCTGCTGATAGACGCCGTCGCGGACGGAAAGCGGGCCGCAAAGTCGATTCAACACTTCCTGGGAGAACCCACACCCGAGTCATCGCGAGCGCGCATGACCGTGATCGAGGACCATCACCGCTACCCTGCGTACGACAGGATCGCAAGAGTCCAACCCCCCAGCATGCCCCTGGAGAAGCGGATAGGCATATCCGAGGTCGATCTCGATTACGACGAGGTCACGGCGGTCGATCAGGCGCGTCGGTGCCTCAAGTGTCAAGTTCAGACCATCTTCGACAGCGAGAAATGCGTCCTCTGCGGAGGCTGTGTAGACGTCTGTCCGGAATACTGCCTGAGACTAACTCCGGTCGCCGATCTGAGGGGAGACGAAAGTTTGACTCAGTTGCTCCAGGCCAGGTACGGCGTGTCGGCGGCCACCCTCAAGGACGGCGATTTCGAAGGTACGGCTATCATCAAGGACGAAACCCGGTGTATACGCTGCGGCCTTTGCGCCGATCGGTGCCCGACCGGCGCAATAACCATGGAGACATTCGAGCTGTTGGAGGAGATGGTGTAATGGACCACAGCGACAAGACATCACCATCCGAAGCGAAGCCGATGGGGCGACGGGATTTCCTTACCACCCTGGGCTGGGGAGCGCTGTTTGCAAGCATTGCCTCGACGGGAGCGGGAATGATCCGATTCCTCTTCCCGAATGTGCTCTTTGAGAAGCCGACAAGAATCAGGGTCGGCCGGCCGGATGATTATTCCCCCGGTTCGGTTACATATTTGGAGAGCAGCCGGGTGTTCATCCTGCGAAACGATAAGGGCTTTCGGGCGATGTCGGCGGTCTGCACACACCTGGGATGCACCGTGAACAAAGACGCGGGCTCTAACTCCTATAGCTGTCCGTGTCACGGCAGCAAGTTCGATGAGAACGGTGGGGTCGTGCGCGGCCCTGCTCCGAAATCCCTTTCCACGTGTGAGGTCACTCTGGCGCCCAGCGGGCACATGGTCGTGGATCTGAAATCGTTCGTGCCTCCAAACCATTACTTCAGGGTATAGCTAGCGCCTGCTCGCAAGGGGCGATTATTCGAGGGATTGGCCATGACTGAGATCATACGATTGCTGAGCAGGTTCATTACTGGGAACCGGGTCTGGAAATCAGTATTTCGCGCGGAGTCTCCGGTTACCGAACGCGGGCAGAGCGAATCCATCTTTCACAACGTCTGGCTGCACATCTACCCGGTGAAGGTACGCAAAGATGCTCTGAGGTTTACGTACACATTTTGCCTCGGAGGAGTATCGTTTTTGCTGTTTCTGCTTCTCATCATCACCGGCGTGCCTTTGATGTTTTATTATGTGCCTTCAGTGGAGCAGGCTTACGGCAGCATGAAAGACCTGGAGTTCGTAGTGTCGTACGGTCTGCTGCTGAGAAACATGCACAGATGGGCGGCCCATGCCATGGTCATTACGGTATTCCTGCACATGGCGCGCGTTTTCTATACCGGATCATACAAGTCGCCACGCGAGTTCAACTGGGTGGTTGGTGTGTTCCTACTGGCGCTCACGCTAGGACTGAGCTTCACCGGATACCTACTGCCGTGGGACCAACTGGCCTTCTGGGCGATCACGGTGGGGACAAGCATCGCCTCCTATGTGCCCTGGCTGGGTCCTTCGTTCAAGTACGTGCTTATCGGAGGAAACGAAGTGGGGCAGGGTGCGCTTCTCCGCTTCTACGTTCTCCATACGGTGGTTCTTCCCCTGGCCGCCGTTCTGATGATGGCAGCGCATTTCTGGCGGATTCGCAAGGATGGAGGCATCTCTAAGCCTTTGTGATGATAATGCCGAGAGGAAGATAGCTCATGCCCAAAGAGGTTGAGGGAGAATACGAAGTTTTCCCTGATAACCCCCATAAGACTTACGGCTTGATGGCCGTAGTGAAGGGCAAGTCGCCGGTCGTTGATAAGTCACCTGAAGACACCGTCATGACCTGGCCACACTTGCTGATAAGGGAACTCGTAGCCTCTGTGGTGGTTATGGCCGTATTGCTGGCCATCAGCCTTGTCCTCAACGCGCCGCTGGAAGAGCATGCAAATCTAACCGAGACCCCGAACCCTGCCAAGGCCCCGTGGTATTTCCTCGGTCTGCAAGAGCTGGTCCATTACTCCGCGCTCATAGGAGGGGTCATCATCCCAGGTCTATCGCTGTTCCTGCTCGCCGCTCTTCCGTACTTGGATAGAACGCCCGACAGGGCTCCATCGAAACGAAAGCTGTTGACCGTTGTTTTTACCGTTTTCATCATCGTCAATGTTGTTCTGATAGTGATTGGCTCTTACTTTAGAGGGCCCGGTTGGTCATTCATCGTGCCGTGGCGCGGCGGATCGGTTCAATAGCCGATCCCAGCCTCCGGGAAGTGAACGCTGGATATGTACAAGATATTTGGAGTCAGTAGTCTGTGCTTATTAAGCTTACTTGCAGTGGCCAAGTGGGTTGACGGCAACAGGGAGTGGAAAGATTACCAGCGGGAGTTCTACCAACTCGAAGCGCGACTTTCTCCTAGCTCCCAGCGCCAAAGCGGTCCGCGGCTGGAGATCAAGCAAGTAGTCAATGAGGACCTGGGAATCGTGGACAGGTGCGTCACCTGTCACCTCGGTGTGGATGACCCAAGGTTCAAAATGGCTCCGCAACCATTTCGCACGCATCCCAATCCTGAGCAGCACACTTTCGATAAGTACGGATGCACCATCTGCCACAGCGGCCAGGGTCGGGCTACTTATAGCGAGGCCGCCCACGGACACGTAAAGCACTGGAACCAAGCGCTTTTCGAACCCGAGTTCATCGAAGCTTCGTGCGTCAAGTGCCACAGAGGATCAAGCCCGGTGCTCGGTCCCAAGATCAGGCTGGGAAAGAAGCTTTTCACGGAGAGGGCATGCGTCGGCTGCCACAAAATCGACGGGCGAGGAGGCACGATCGGCCCCGAACTGACTGCCGTAGGCGAGAGGAGAAACGCACACTGGCTCATTCAGCATTTCAAGAACCCGCGGGAGGTTGTGGCGGGATCGAGGATGCCCAAGTTCAAGCTGACCGACGACGAGATAAAGGTTCTCACCACTTTCATGCTTAGCCGCGTGGATCAGCGTATTCCCGATGAGTACCTGACGGTGCGAAGACCTGTCATCGCCACCGAAGAAGATGAAATTCCAAGCATACCCGATGTCGCGGCCGGCAAGCGGGCATTCAAGAACTACGGGTGCGCTATGTGCCACGGGAGGAACGGTGAGGGCGGCGTTCCAAATCCGAACGCGCAGGATAAGGATGTTCCCGCGCTCACTTATGTAGCGGAGGGGCTGTTCACCGACGAAATTCGCGAAAAGATTCTGCGCGGTTCTATTCCAGAGAAAAAGGACCCCAAAGGCGAAGACCCTTTGTACATCATGCCTGCCTGGAAAGGGATTATGACAAACGTGGAAGCCGAAAGCTTGGTAATGTACATGGAAAGTTTGCTGCCTAAGGCCTCCAGCAAGGGGTGGTAGAATAGTCCTGAACCGTCGGCGCACCTGCCGATGTGGAATGACTGGTGACCCGGGGGCGGAGAACCCGATGGATTGCGCGCGGACCGTCAGGGCTTGACGAAGGTAACAGTTCAGAAGTCGAGAGAGCTTTCACCCTCACCCCATTCGCTTCGCTCAGGGCAGGCTCTAACCCTCTCCCTCAAGGGAGAGGGGATTACGCTAGTTTTCTCCCGAGAGTGACCGACGAAGAAAGCCGCACTCGCCAATCGTGAACTCTTACTGACGAAGCCTTGACGTGCCGTTGGGATGTGCTATCATTGGAATTGGATGGCTCGTCAGGGGCGCGCCACGAAAAGCGGTCTATACGTGATCCGCTACCTGACGTCCAAGCTCCTTGGCCTTACGCATTGCTAACAGAAGGGAATCGGCCCGCGTGAGAGTCTTGTTGGTCGAAGATGAGAAGAAAGTAGCCAGCTTCATTCACAGTGGACTGCGCGAAGAAGGGTACGCAGTTGACGTGACATACGACGGCCAAGACGGGCTCGATCTTGCGGAATCGAACGAGTACGACATCATCATCCTGGACCTCATGCTCCCCGGCCGCGGTGGATTGGATGTTCTGGAGAAGCTGCGCCTTGACCAGATACTCACGCCCGTATTGGTTCTCACCGCAAAGGATTCGATCCAAGACAAGATCCGGGGCTTGGACATGGGCTGTGACGATTATCTGACGAAGCCCTTCTCCTTTGATGAGCTCCTGGCAAGGATGAGAGCGCTTTTCAGGCGATGCCAGGAGCGGGCGGACGCTAAGCTCAGGGTTGCCGATTTAGTCCTCGATCCGGCTTCTCACAAGGTCATCAGAGCCGGCAAACGGGTGGATCTAACCGCGAAAGAATATGCCTTGCTGGAGTACCTCATGCGGAACGCCGGGCGCGTTCTGAGTCGGGTTCAAATCGCCGAGCATGTGTGGGACATAGACTTCGACACGTTCACGAATGTTATAGATGTGCATGTCAACCACCTGAGGCGCAAGATTGACGGCGAGCACGACCAGAAGGTGATACATACGGTGCGCGGCATGGGCTACAAGATTGAGAATCAGTGATGTTCAGGGGCATTCGCGCATCAGTCGTCTTGCCGCGTTCGGCAGCGCTCGCTCTTGTCCTGGCCGCTTTTGAGTTGCTCATATACAGCCAGTTTGCGCGTGAGCTACGGACCGCGGTGGACAATGCTCTTCGTTATCAGGCGGAATACGCCGGCTACCTGTTTCAACATAAGAACGGCGACCGAGAGTTAGCAAGACTGGCGGATCGCATAGTTCCGCACAGCGCTTTGCCCAGTGACCGCAAGTTGATTCGCATCTTGGGTCCGGACGGTGATACTCTTTCGGAATGGGGACCGGCGGATCTCAAGCGAGCGAATGGTGTGGTGTCCGCCACCCACGCGATTCGATCGAATGAATATGCCTACGAGACCACTGTTCTCGGGCGCAGTGACCTGCGCTTTATAAGTCTGCCGGTATCCGGCGACCGTAAGTTGAGGTACGTTGTCCAGGTAGCTACTCCTCTTGATCGTATGCAAGCCACACTCTCCCGGATGAGATTCCTTCTGATACTCTGTGGGGTCGCCATGCTGTCGATCATGACGGCCGGGGGATGGTTTATAACCGGCAGAGCTCTGAGCCCCGTAAGGAAAATGGCGGCGACCGCGCGCAGAATCGGCGCGGGAAAGATCGACGAGCGCCTTGTGGCGCCCGACAGCGGAGATGAGATCGAGGAACTCGCCAGGACGTTCAACGATATGATAGACCGTCTTGAGGGCGCTTACAGGCAAGTGAAACGGTTCACCGCGGATGCGTCTCACGAACTCCGAACGCCGCTCACCATCATGAAAGGCGAGATAGAGGTTGCTCTTCGCAAGGCACGGTCTCCTGAAGCGCAGGAGCAGGTACTGAGAAGCGCTTTGGAGGAGATCAACCATATGTCCAAGATCGTGGACCGCCTCCTTACGCTGGCTCGTATCGATTCCGGCGAGGCGGTCCTTGAAATGGCAACGGTGGACCTTGACGAGACGCTCAGGGCCGCCTGTCGTCAATATGAGCCGCTGGCGAGGGCGCGAGGGTGCGAATTGGTCGTCAGATCGGCTTCCCAGTCGACGGTCCGGGGCGACAAGCAGAGGTTAATGGAGTTGGTCGGGAATCTGCTCGACAATTCGATCAAGTACAGTCCAACGGGCGGGAGCATTGAAGTTACTCTCTCACCGCGGAACCACGGGTTTGTCATCTCCGTCACCGATATGGGGGTGGGCATAGCCTCGAAGGATCTGCCCAGGGTTTTCGAGCGCTTCTACCGAGGGCAGAACTCCCGGACCCGGCATGTGCAAGGTAGTGGCTTGGGCCTGAGCATCTGCAAATGGATCGCGGAGACGCACGGTGGCCGTATCGAGGTAAGAAGTCAGATCGGCAAGGGGAGCACGTTCGCTGTGTGGCTCCCCAGTCTTGCGGCGGATGTCGAGCGCTTTGAAACAGCCGAGGCCCTCTAACTTCTAACTCCTAACTACCAGATATGGTGGAGAAATCGTTCCCTCCGCAAAGAGCGACGGCGGTTTTCTCTCAACTCCAAAGGTTGGGTTCGTTTCGGCTCAGGGGTGAGCCGAAACAACGAACTCGGAACCCACCGGCGGCGTCGAGGTGTAAGGATAACCGCGGGTAAGTGGGCCACGGACCCGTTGTTCTCCTTTAGAACTTCCAGTCCACCCTGGCGTACACACTGCGCGGAACTTCGTTGACGGAGTCGCCGCGGCTCGTAGTGAACTCCGCGTGGCGAGGATCGAGCAGATTCCGCACTCCGACACTCACGTCCACGCCCGATATCGTCTTCCGTCCCAGCCGCAGGTCCAGCCGCGCGTAGCCGGGCACGTCTCCGTCGCGAAGCTTGCCGACCCAGTACAGCATTGTGTCGAATTCCCACGCTTTGCCCAGGTCCAGGTAGGACCTGAGGTTGAACTGCCACCGTGGAGAGCCTCCTTCCGTACGGCCGGTCTCCGCCGACAGCGGGCCGTCCATGCTTATCCTAAGAAGCGAGCATGAAGTGGCAAGCCTCCATCGGTGGGTTGGCATAATGGTCGAGGCGACCTCCAGGCCATAGGTGGAGCCGTGCATGTCGCTACGAAACCGCAGCGGGACCACGAGATGCGGCACGGGGTCCGGGTCGAAAAACGTAGCGTCGCGCTCGATGACCGAGAGATGATCGTACACATTGTAGAACGCGGCAACGTCGTGAGAGACCTTGGGATTCGGATTGAACCTGTACCCAAGTTCGTAAGCAAGCAGGCGCTCCGCCACAACCCCCGGATCGCCTCGCACCTCCACAACTCCACCCAGGCCTCCGCCGATCGGGAACGTTGCTTCGTTGAGCAACCCGCCGCGTTCGAAACGGGACGGCGTGCGCACGGCGCGCGATACGGACGCCCACGCCATTCGCCCCTCACCCATCATCCACTGCGCGCGGACATTGGGCTGGACCTGGAATCCCGTGAAGCTGGTGTGTTCGAACTTTGATCCCAAGGTGAGGTGAAACCCGTCGTCCTTGGAACGTAACACTTCCTGCACGAACGCGCTGAATATGTGAGTATTGACCTTGGGCGGGTCGAATGAAAGCCGAAACGTGTTGCGGATATTGCTGTCCACCAGGCGACACCCAATTCCGTAGATGATTGACTGGCGGTTGCTTCGGTCAAAGCTGTGCTGGAAGTCGAGGTCCACAGTGTTCTCGACCTCGCGATAGGTTCCGTCCCTCCGCTCCGCTCTATCGTAGTACATCTGCAGCCCGATTTCCCCGGTTGCCCCGATTGAGCGGGTCCAATGCGCCAACAAGTGCCCGCCATTCACCGGGCTGCGACGCGTAACATCTTCTCCGAACGGCGGAACAAGGGAGGGGTCCATGTAGGTCTCAGATGACGTGCCATTGTATAGGTCGCCTTGCACGGATAAGTTGTCGGTCGCGGAGCCTTTCCAGTCCATGCGGAACCCGGCGCGTCGCTGATCCCACTCATCGTCGGCGGCGTCCCCGTTCGGAAGGACGAAATCGCCCCGCTTCAGGTACTTTGCATAGGCCCGGTAGTGGCCGTTTTCACCAAGCCCGCCGCCGAACCGAACAGTGTCGATGGTCCTGTCTTCGTCTCCCACCAGCGCCGTGGCGTAGGCTCCCTGGGTATATTCGGAGCGCTTGGTGATGATATTGATAAGGCCGTTCACCGCGTTCGCCCCCCACATAGCTGCGCCGGGCCCGCGGACGATCTCGATCCTCTCTACGTCTTCCAGCACGGTGTCCCTCACGTCCCAATACACCCCCGAGTTCAGCGGCGTGTAGATCGTCCGTCCGTCGATCAGAACAAGCAGGTGCCTTGCCCACCGGTCATTCAGACCACGGCTGTTGATAGCCCACTTGTTCGCGTCGATGTGAGCGACATCCATCCCCGGCGCCAGCCGCAGCAGTTCGGGTATGCTCGTGAGGCCGGACCTTCGAATGTCTTCCTGGGTGATTACGTAGACGGCGGACGCGGCTTGCCACATGCTCTCCGGGCGCCTGGATACGGATGTCACCTTGATGCTCATCAGGTCTTCAAGGCTCAACCCCGTCAGATCACCATCGGTTATCCCGTCCCGGCCGTCGCCGTCCGCTGCAACCGCAATCGTTGGAGCAAGCAGGATGGCGGCTATGGCGATCAAGAACGGGAAAAGCAGGCAGAGTAACGAATGTCCGGTGGCGTTAGCGTGACATCTCATAAGCGTGTCCTCTCCTCTGTTACAACCAGACGCGCGAGTTAGGCCCACGGGTAAAGCGATCGCCCGCGCAGATCAAGCGCGGAAACGGCTTCCGGCAGGCTTCCGCCGCACGAGTTGCCGTCTTTTCGTGAGTGCGAACCGCGTGTTGTCCGACAACGGTGATTATCGGCGGGTCTCGCGGGTATCTTCAGTGCGGTAGATGTTTACCAAGTCCGCGGAACGGGGCTGTGAGCGAATCCTGGATACCGTTGTGTCGTCCCGGTTGTGTTTCGCTGGAACCTGCGACGTGAAGAATCATTGGCCGTGCGTACGCTCGCTGAGTGATCTCCGATGCTTCGGGAATCTCGTTGACGTTCAGCTTCGGCATCTTGTTAGGCAAGCGCTCGTTCTTGTCCTTCTGGGGTCGATTTCCGCCAAAAGCGCCAAAAGCCCCGGCAATCTTGCCGGAGCCATCCATCTTCCAACCTCTAAGCCTGGTGGAGGAATCGTTCCCTCGGCAAGAGGTGACGACGGTTTGGTTTCCGTCTAAGCGAGAACGGCTAGGGCTCAAGGATCATATCGATGTACAGCGCCGAGGTCCATCCATAGTTGCGGCTGCCCAGACCGTCGCCGGTGAGCGGGTCGTAGTACTCATAGAGGACCGGGGTGCGGGCGACCAAATCCAACGTCTTCTCCCGCAGCGCCGCCGCCGCCGGTTTTTGCCCGCAGCGTTCGAGCCCGCGCACGGCTATCCAGTTCAGGTTTATCCAAGTCGGGCCGCGCCAGTACTCCTTAGCTCTGAATCGCGGGTCTCCGAGGGCTACGCTGGGCGCCGGCCATTTGGCGGCAAACATCTTCGGATCATCGAGATACTTTGCGGAATTGACCGCCTGCTTGTCCGTCGCCACCCCCGCCCACATCGGCCAGAAGATCGCAGGCGTTATGGTGTCGCTGACCGATCTGTCCGCAGAGACGTCATTGTAGATTCCAAGCTTCTCACTCCAATGCAGTTTGCGTATGGAGTCGCGCAGTTCTTTGGCTTTGGCGTCCCACTGTTTGGCTTCGTCCTTTTTGCCGAGCGCGCGAGCCATTTTAGATAACTCTACGCGGTCAACGTAGAGAAAGCAATCCAGGTCCAGCGCCCCCAGCAGTTCTGTGTCCCAGCGGGTCGATGTATCCCATCCGGAATCCCACCCATTCCAGATGCAGAGGCCGATGTCCGTGCGGGTCGGATTTGCAAAGAACCACTCATGGTTCTTCACAAACCGTGGATAGAAATCGGCCATAGCTTTGCGCACCGCGGCCCGCTCTTCATCACTCTTGGCGGCCTTCAGCAGCCGATTTGCACACAGTGTAAGAAGGCCCGGCGCCTGGATTCCGTATTGGCCGAGGAACTGGGGACCGTCCCGCCAAATCTCGCGAGGAATCTTCCCGGACTCGTGCCGGCCGCCCAACATCACCTCAATCTGCCACAATCCTAATTGGCGGGCTTTGGGGCCGCCGTGGGCCAGGCCCAGCACGTGAAATGCGCTGTCCCATATCCAGATACCATGCGTATAGCCGTCACCGGGGCAGATGATGGGCTTGGTCCACCACTTCCCCCCGGCCGGCTGCGTGTTGATCCAAAGTGTCGTCCAAGCTCGGTAAAAGGCGGCTCTGCGCTCCTGTGAGAGCCTTTCTGGCGGAGTCGGCGCCTCTTTGAGCCACTCGTCCAGCGTCAAGTAGGGGTTCCGGTCCGGGTCCTGTATATTCAAATCGTGGATGATGGCGGCTTTGTCGAAAAGCGGAGTTGTAACCCCCTTGTCTGCCCGCAAGCTGCCCGGCTTGCAGGCGCACATAATGGCAAGGAGACAAAATGCGGTAACAACTCTTCGGCTGATCATATCTACCCTCAATGTCTCGGGAATCTTGCCCCCGAAATCAATATCCCAATTAGGGTTTCCCCGGTTCGACAGTGACTTCCTTCAACCGCCCAAATGACAAAAGCCCCGGCACGAGCCGAGGCCTCGCCTATGGAATCTTCTTCGGCCAGGATGGTAGAGAAATTGTTCCTACCACAAACAGAGGCGGCGGTTTTGCCCACCCCAAAGGAGGTTCGGTTTCGGGAAAGGGGTTTCCCCGGAACAACAGAAACCATGGAGCCGGATGGAGACCTAAGGTCAGGTGGGGTGGCGGGATCGGGAGACCCGCGCAGAGCCGGGGCGACATTGGGCGACGGGGTGTTGAGGATCGAGAGAAGCAGGCTTGGAGGCCATCGCGAGTGTGCGGCTCTGAACCGCTGAGACGCTGGGGGCCGGAGTCACGGATGGGCTGCCGTGCGCTCATAAGAGGGCCGGTATCGGGATTTCCGGAGCGGACAAGGGGTTGGCTATTGGCGCGCTGAGTGGTATATCGCTCCTCAAATCCCGACACAACAAACTTCCAACATCTAAACTGGTGGAGGAATTGTGCCCTCCGCAACAATCGTCAGGGAGATTCTCTCAAGTCCAAAGGCTGCTTCCGTTTCGGGAACAAGCTTCCCGAAACACCGAATGTCCTTCATACCTCAGTTGTACGGTAACATCCCTATCTGAGGCAAGAAACCAGTTTCGGTAACATCTTTCTAGGCAATTCGACCAATTGACAAGTGAAGGGAAGACCGGCTAAAGTACGATTGGTAAGGTGAAAATCGACAACGAGCAGGGATCCCCCCATTCTGATATGGGAAAAGGAGGGTGTGCTGAAATGCAGCGGATGTGGGTTGTGGTAGCGTTGTTTCCTGCCGTGCTACTGGGGGTAGTGGATGCGAACCCGTGCGTGGCGGGCAGCTACGAAGTTGACGAGACGCAACTGCGGGCTGTGGATAGTGACGCGGAGTCCCCTGTGTTCTCTCAGGAGGGTCTTCACCTAGCGTACGTCACTCGCAAAGGCGCAAAGAGCGTTGTCGTGGTAGACGGTGTTTCCGGCACTGGGTACGATGAGATAGAGAAGTCGTCTCTGGCTATCAGCTTGGACGGCAAGCGCGTAGCGTACTTGGCCCGCAAAGGTGAGAAGTGGGTTGTCGTGGTAGACGGCGTGCCCGGCCCTGAGTACGATGAAGTGCCGAAATGGACTCTCGTTTACAACGGGGACGTCAAGCACATAGCGTACCTGGCCAAGAAAGGCGACAAGTACGTCGTGGTGGTGGATGGACAGCCCGGGGCGGAGTATGACGAGATAGATGACGACTCCGTTGTGTTCAGTGCTGACGGGAAGCGCCTGGCATACGCAGCCACCAAGGAAGACAGCGAATATCTCACAGTGGCGGGCGGGCAGAGCGGCCCCGTGCGCCACGCTGGATCGCCTGTGTTCAGTACGGATGGAAAGCGCCTGGCCTACGTGGTCAGGCATGGTGAGAAGTCAGTCGTGGTAGTTGACGACGTCACCGGGCCGGAGTATGACGGGATAGTGGACGACTCCATTGTGTTCAGCGCTGACGGGAAGCGAGTGGCATATGTAGCCAGCACGAGCGACAACAAATGTTTCGTTGTGGTGGACGGCCAGCCCGGCCCGAAGTGCGACGCTGGGTCGAGGCCTGTGTTGAGTCCGGATGGAAAGCGCCTGGCGCACCGGGTGAGGCATGGCGAGATGTTTGTCGTGGTAGTTGACGGCGTCACCGGGCCGGAGTATGACATGATCGAGAACGACTCCATTGTGTTCAGTGCTGACGGGAGGCGAGTGGCATATGTAGCCCAGATATGGAAGGGGAAGGAGGGTGTTCGGTTCGTAAGCTCCGTAGTAGTGGACGGTCAGGCCGGACTGGAGTTCTACAGCGCATCGAGGCCTGTGTTCAGTCCGGATGGAAAGCACCTGGCCTACGGTGCGACAGGAAACGTGGTGTCCGCAGCAGGCACAGTGGGAGGCGCGTTGTTCGTGATTGAGCAATATCCGCTCTACGGGAACACAATTGTAGTGGACGGGCAAGCCGGTCCGCGGTACGTGTACGGTGTGCAGTTACCTGTCTTCAGCCAGGATAGCAAGCACTTAGCGTACTTGGCCAAGGAAGGCGAGAAGTGGGTTGTCGTGATCGATGGGCGGCCCGGGCCAGCCTACGAACGCGTCTTCACGATGGACCCCATACAGATACAGACGGATGGCGCGGTGGAATACCTGGCATACCGCAGCAACGTTTTGTACCGGGTCAAGCACATTCCGGTGCCGTAGTAAGGGGTCAAGGATCTGATTGCGGACGTACCTGCGCTGTCCGCAATATGCGCCAGATTCTGATAGAGCAACGGCAAGGGGATAATCGGCCACTTGCGCATTGCCATCATATTGACGGTGGCAGCATCGAGAACGCGGATGAGGGATTTGGCGGGATAGACCGGATAGATACGCTGGGAGTTAGAACGCCGGAACCGGAGGGGATTGCAATCCCCGGATTCTGTTTCGGGCGCGATGGCATATCGCGCCCGATCGGGGGCATAGAACCACGGATTAGGGTGATTTCTCAGATTCCGCAGATGGTAGACGGCGGTTACTGGGAAGCGCTGAAACGCGGAAGGGTGGATGCTGGTGGGATTGTGCGCGCAGGCGTTAGGTTGGTTGGCTTCTGAAACCCCTTTCCCGATACCCACGCGCTTCTTTCGGGAAACCCGTTTCCGTGGAGTAGAAGAATGAGCAACACATCCCTCCGGCTTCAGCCTAATCCGTTGCTGGGTTTCCCCGTAGTGTCTCACTAGCTGCTTGCCAGGACATGCGACTCATTCTCCCCTCCCCGAACCGTACGTGCGGTTTTCCCGCATACGGCTCTCCACGTAACTCTCGCCGCAAGGCATTCACAGACAGGCGCCCCCTGCATCATCTATGCAGGGGCTGGCTGCCGATTTGGCCTGTTGGCACAGTCTCTGTTGCCAAGAGAAGACTGTCACCGGCTTACGCCGGATTCCCGTAGCAGAGTTCGCACTCAAGCGGCGCTTCTCTCATAGACAGATACGCGTTACGCTAGGGTCCCTTCGCTCCACGGGCATTACCCCGCTTCATCACTACTATGAACCCCTCCGACTCCCGACCAACGTCGGGCCTCCCAAGTTCCTGACTCACCCTTCTGCGCGTGTCGCCCCCTT
>JAUSGG010000038.1 GCA_030649165.1 Armatimonadota bacterium | reverse complement strand
TCCAGTTCAGGACGTTCTGAGTGTCTCCCGAGGTGGCCGTGAAGCCGGTCACTGGGCCGGGAGCAGTCACGTCGCCTGGAGTCGCAGTCGCCTGAGCGCCCGAAGCGTAGTTCGGAACCTCATCGAAGGCGAATGCCTTGTAGTAGTAGGTCGTGCCATTGGTGAGACCGGTATGGCTTGTGCTGGTTCCCACGCCGCTGTAACACTGCGTTCCGTCAGCCGGTCCGGTCGGATACGTGTCTGTCCGGAACCTGATCATCGTTCCGGCGAAGTCCGCGTCTCCGGGATTCGTCCACGACAGATTGTTCTCCGTATCTCCAGGCGTAGCGGTGAATCCCGTCACGTTCCCGGGAGGAGTCGTATCGCCCAGGCCGACGCCCTTGACGACGATGTTGTCCAAGTCCGCGATGTCGATGTCGCTGTTCAACTGCCAGCGGAATCGCAGCGCAAAGCTGGCGTTCTCGTCGCAAGCGGTAATCGCCGAAAGGTCGATGGTGCGTGTTCCGTAGGTCTGGTAGCCGGCCAGCAGGGCGGCCCTGAGCAGGTACTCCGCCTCGGTCCAGTTCGTGCCTCCGTTGGTGGAGTAGAACACGGTTATCTGCTCGTCAACCAGGCTGTGGTCCGGAACGCAGCTACCTCCGGTTCCCGCTCCTGTGTAGTTGCCGCCTAACCCATTGACCTTGAGGTCGTAGGAAACCTGAATGTCGTGGAATCCTACCGTGGAGATGACCTTGGTAAGCTCTCCACCCTCTCTGTAGCACTTGTCCGCGTTGTCGGTAACGCCTCCACCGATGCAGCGCACCCCGCCTCCGGGATTGCCGGCCCCGCTGTTCCAAGCCATTGAAGCAGCGGCGCCGCCTCCTGACGTCCAAAGGGTGATACCCCAGCCCTCGGCGTCGGCGTTGAACGCGCTGTTGCTGATGGTCTGAAGCGTGCCGCCTACCGGTTGCCCGCTCGCTTGAGCAGCGGACGCATAGTTCGGAACCTCGTCGTGCGCGTATGCGCAGTAGTAGTAAGTCGTCCCATTGGTCAAACCGGTGTGGTCCGTGGTCGTTCCCGCGCCGTCGTAGACTTGGGTTCCATCGGTCGGACCGGTCGGGTAACCGGTCGTCTTGAACATGATCTTCGTCCCAGTGAAGTCTCCGCCGGGGTTTGTCCAACTGAGGCTGTTCTGAGCATCTCCCGGAGTGGCCGCAAAGCCGGTCACCGGGCCGGGAGGTGTCACATCCACAGGAGCGCCGCTCGCCTGAGCGCCCGAAGCGTAGTTTGGAACGCCGTCATGAGCGAAAGCCTTATAGTAGTAGGTTGGGCCGTTGTTAGTCAGACCGGTGTGGTTATAACTGGTCCCGTTGCTGTCGTAGCATTGTGTACCATCGGTCGGCCCGGTCGGATAGCCGGTAGTCTTCCACATGATCTTCACGCCGGTGAAGTCAGGATCAGTTGGATTGGTCCAGGACAGACTGTTCTGCGCGTCTCCAGGCGTGGCCGCGAAACCGGTCACGTTGCCCGGAGGAGTCGTGTCTCCAGCGCCTTCCCACACACAGACTGTGTCTATGGCGAACTCGGCGCCGCCGCCAGGACCGGCTATTCTGAAGTCAGCCCCATAGTTCTCTCTGTTGCCGAAGTACGCGTCGTTAACCTGGAATGTGTAGGCCTTCCAGGTCAGGCTGTTGGTGAGCGTCGGTCCGGCCAGGGCTTTCCAGACATCGCTGGTGGCGTCGTAGTTCAGGCCCATTGTGCCCGTGCCGAGGTCGTAGTAATCGAACGTGATGTTCAGGTTAGGCCTGCTGCCCTGGAAAGCATACCCGTCGGTCACGTTGAAATACATGTAGTTGTCGGCTGTAGTCGCGTTCTCCCGACAATTGTGACCGCCGACACTCCACGGCACCGTGTCGCCATCGCCGGTCGAAATGTGGTTTATGCCGTCTTCGACATCAGGGCTGCCGAGGTCTATGGACACTGCGTCAGCCCCGCGACTGATGACCTCGATGTTGTTGAGATTGTAGTCTCCGGTCTCGAACTTGTACCGCATAATGTGCTGCCCCGCCGTTAGGTAAACAGAGGGAACGATTATCGTGGTCCAGTTCTGCCAGCCTCCAGTCGTGGAGAAGCTCTTGACGGCCGTCACATCCGCGCCGTCCATCTGTATCTTGAAGCTTGCGTTCGCGTACGTTGTGGCGACGCGCGCGCTGATGCTGTAGTCCCCCGCGCTGGGTACGCTCACCGTGTACTCCAGCCACTCGCCCGCTACGGTGTAGCCAATGTTATAGCCTCCGCCAGTGTCCGTAGTGGCCTCGATATCCACGTCGTCCGAACGATACGCGCCGCCGGTGTTGCCGGCCGTGGTATCGTTGAAGGAAATGTTCTGGCCGCCTACGTCGTAGTTCTCAGCCTGAACAGTGCCCGGTAGCGAGATAACGCCGGCATACGGAGTCTGGTTAGCGTCCAGGAAGCAATCTCCCCAGTGGTCGGGTATCTTGCTCGGGAAGCCCGCTGGAGTGTAGTTGTCCGCCCACGTGTAGACAGTCGTCAGGCCCGCGTCGTTGTTGTTGTCGTTGTCTCTGATGTTGAAGTCCAGGCCGATCGTATTGCCCGCACCGGGTATGTCAGCGTCAAGAGCGGACTTGGCTATCCTGGCCTCTAGCCACCAACCTGTGCCGTCTCTTACGACGGCGGAGGTCACGCCGGCAAGAACCTGCGTAGCGTAACCGCTCGTCGTCATATAGACGTTCCTCTGGTTGTTGGCGTCGATGACAAGCTGGATGTCGCTCGTCGAGTTGCTCATGGCGGTCGAGCCGTCGTCGTTGCCAGGGTCGATGTAGAACTCGATGCAGTCATTGGCCCAGTTGGAGCCAACAGGGTTCCCGTACTGCATGTCGTTGTCGTCGCTGCGAGCCAGGAAATACAGGTAGGTGGCGTCGTTGCGACTGTAGACCTTGGTCGTATGGTCGGCCGCGCTCGTCGGCAGAACTCCGGTATACATTCCGTAGTAGGTGGAGCCGCCGTCGTATCCCACAAGAGCAGTGTCTCCGTCGCCGCTCTGTCCGCCTCTTATCAGATCGTTGAACTCAGCAAGGTTCCAGTCGCTCGTGGCGCCGTCGATTGTGATCGCCGCGGACCCCTTGGAGTTAAGAGTCTTGGCGCCGCCGCCACCACCACCAGGAGGAGGAGGCAATGTAGGCCCGTAAGCGCCCCAGATAATGTAGAGCTCATTCCCCTGCGGGAGGTTGATCTGCTCACTTGCGTTCTTTGTGGTTGTGTCGATCACGACCGCTCCCGTGAGAGGATCGTAGACCTTGAACGTCAACTGCTGGCGGGCTTCAAGTGTTACACCTCCGCCAAGCACTCCCTGGGTCAGGCAGATGAACTCGATGCCTTTTCTTGCGCCGATGTTCCTGTGGCAGCCATTGGTCGCGCCGCCAACGTCCGTCCAGTACTTGTTCGCCTGGCCCATGGAATAGGCCGTGAACGGGGCAGCCGTCTCCTTGCCGTCGTTCCTGATCCAGCTTGCCACATCCGGAGGAATGATGCTGGGCAAATACTGGTAGGCGCTGAAGCCCGCCAGGCTTTCGAACGGCACATCGTTGCCGCCGGCATCCTTGGCCGAGGTTCCAGACCTGGAGTGGTAAACATACATAGGCAGGTTAGCGATGAAAGCAAACGCGCCCGCCGCGCAGAGGTGGTTCGCATGGTCTTCACTGGCAACCGAAGACCCGGCTCCGACCGGCTCGTTGCTGCTTGCGGCCGGCACCGCGGGATACATCACAGGCACTCTCCAGCAGTCTCTGACCGGAAGCCAGTGACCCTCAGAGCTGCCCATGTCCCGGCTGAAGTGCAGAGTGGAGATGTCAGCGGCGCTGCCGGCGTACAGAGTCTGGATGCCTGCGTCACTCATATCCACCGGAGATGTTATCGAAACGGGTATGCTGGTACGATCCGCCAGATACTGGCAGAAGCTTCGCGTCACGCTCTCATCCGGGAACCCGTTCTGCCATCCCTCGTTCGCCACCTCGATCTGGACAATCTTCTGCTGCCTGGCGTTGCAGTGGGCCAGAATGGTGTCCATATGAGCGTAGCGGTCCGGATCGTTCGGCATACAAGTCTGTGCATCAGCGAAGATCGTGACCTCGGTGGTGATGCCGTAGTTGTCGTACGCATAGTCGATGTCGTAGTCGAACTGCGACCAGTAATCTGGCCAAGCCGGGACGCTGCCAAAGCTGATGGGGGCTATTTCGAGGCCGGTCCAGGCAACCATAGAAAGTATTCTCTGGTACTTGAAGCCCTTGCTTGCCATTGCGGCTATGTCGCTCTGGAACCGAGCGCGGTCATACTTGCACCGCTGCAGGGACCGCATATAGGTGAAGCCCAAGCCCAGGAACGGACCGTCGTTGTTCCGCAGGGTGTAACCCTGGAGCAGAACATTGTTCGAGCCGTTGTAGCTGTTGTCTACTCTGAACCAGCGTCCGGCCGCGCTCCAACCACCCCAGCCGTTCGAGCTTCCGAGTCTGACGTAGACGTAGTAGTTGGTCATATTGCTCAACTGCGCGGTCCACGCCCAATCCCTGGAGGACATTACCTCCCCGGAATCCCAGGCTATGCCGGTATCCGGATTGTCCGACGTACAGGCTCGAACCTGATAGCGATCATGGCTGTCGCCCGACCACTTGACGAACACCAGGTTGCTCTTCAGCGTCTCTCCGTTTGCCGGAGTAGTCACGCTCGGAGCGCCCGGCACTGCGCTCGTCAAATCCCAAACCTTGACATAGCTGTACCTGGCGCCGATCTCGGATCCCTCGCCCATTCTCCTTGGGCTGCACCCGACGCGGACACTGTGACCGGCGGGTGTGTAGTTCCCCACGACAGTGCCGGTAAGGATCTCACCGCCGTCCCTGAAGATCCTGATGCGGCTGTTTCCGCCTTCCGGCCCCCACTCTACACGGAATTTGTAGTTGGCGCCGGCGGACCAGGACAGGACCGCGGTGTCCCATTCGAAGAAATTGGGAGCGATCTGATATACGATCTCACAAGAGTCGTTCTTCGCGCCTTCCAGGGCGCCACTCTTCCTGATGAAGTGTTTGTACGGGTTATCCCTGTAACCCGGGGCGTACACAGTGTCCGCGCTGCCGAACGTATAGTCGTACATGTGGAAGTGTTCGGTCTTGTGCGCATAACTGGAGCCGACATTCGTGACGTAAAACTCCGCCGCGCCGTGGCTGACGCTGTATGGCAAGTGCCAGTAGATGGAATCATAATCACCTGTGACTTGCCAGCCTCCGCTGACGAACGATCCGCCTTCCTGGGTTCCGCTTGTGGAGCCCTGCAGCGGATCGTCGAGCAGAAGTTGAGCGGTCGCCGGCGAGGTGACGAAGGCCATAACCAAAAGGCCGGCCAACAGCGTCACCGCGGCCTTGCTCAAAAACTTACTTGCTAACATGCTTCCTTCCCCTTCCTTTGATGTCGCGGCCGTTTTCAGAGCCGCGCGAGTACGTGCGGCCGACGCGCGTCGACTGGGCGTTCATCCGCTGCGTCTACTCAGAACATTCTCACCTCCATGTGGCAGAAGTGGATGAACAGACTGGCCGACTGAGCCGGCAGGTCCTTTCGAACCGTATTCAGTTTTGCTGTGTTCTTTGGATTATGTGAAGTTGATCGGCGGTGAGGGTTACCAGCCTAGCCACTGCCACATACGTGATACGGCGGTCTCTGGGAGAGCGCAATCACGGCGCGCGGGGATATCCCTGCAATTGCAGCCGGTTCCAGGTCCGTCAGATGCCTCGGATACTAACGAACTACTAGATTACTACTATCTCCACCGGTCAGTCGTTTCGGTGTCGTTGACCGATCAAATAGCTCCGACCTCTTAAGCTTTGCGGGTTTCACATTTAGCCTGCACGCACTTAGGCGTACATAAGAGTCCCGCATACAACTTCCGGGAGGGATAAGCTCACAAACCACAACGGCGCCTCGCTCGAAAGAACTGAGAGTAGGCCCGCCATTAGTTTGCTGATTCCTTGTAGCATGTGCCGCTGTCGTTGTCAAGCCAATTCCGGTTCTCTGAAAAAATAATCGCCGTTCTTCGGCTGACGCTGTCCGATGACGACATTCTATCGTCGTCCGCAGCCGGGAGTTAGAGCACTCCGGCTCGTGATGTCCGGGTTGTTTTCGCGCTGGGGTTCAGCGACATTCGCCGAACCCCAGCGTCTCAGATAACAAGTGCGGACTAGTTGGCCGTGACCACTATGTTGTCCAGGTTCGCCTGGTCACCAGTAGTGTTGACCTGCCATCTGAACTGCAACCCGAAGCTCGGGTTGTTGTTACAGGCAGGCACACCAGTCAGGTCGATTGTGCGAGTTCCCCAGGCCTGGTAGCTGGCCAATAAAGTGGCCCTCGTCACGTAGTGCGCCTCGGTCCATGTTGAACCGTTGGTGGTGTAGTAGACCGTTAACTGCTCGTCGATCAAAGCATGGTCGACTGTGCAGGTTCCCGTTCCTGCTCCTGTCCTGTTGGTGCCAAGAGCATTCACATCAAGCCCATAGGACACCTTGATGTTGGAGAGGCCTACAGTCGAGATGGTCTTCGTGATGATTCCACCCTCTCTGGTGCAGCGGTCAGTGCTGTCGGTGGTGCCGTTACCACTGCAACGCATTCCTCCACCGGGATTGCCGGCCCCGCTGCTAAGCCACGCCATCGTGCCGTAGCCATAGGCGGTGCCGGCCCTCCAGGTCGTAATAGTCCAGCCGTCAGCATTGGAGTTGAACGTGCTGTTGCTGATAGTAAACGGTGTGGGAACGCCGCTCGCCTGAGCTCCCGAAGCGTAGTTCGGAACCTCATCGAAGGCGTAAGCCGCGTAGTAGTAGGTCACGCCGGCGCTCAGGCCACTGTGAATCGTGCTTGTGCCCGTCCCACTGTAGCACTGAGTCCCGTCGGTCGGTCCGGTCGGATAGCCGGTGGTCTTGAACATGATCTTGACACCGGCGAAGTCCGGAGCGGTCGGATTCGTCCAGGACAGACTGTTCTGCAGCCCGCCCGGCGTCGCCGTGAAGCCCGTCACGTTTCCGGGAGGAGTCGTGTCGGGGGCTGTGCTCACGGTGATATTGTCCAGATCACAGAGGTCCGCGCCACTGTTCACCTGCCAGCGGAACTTCAGCATGAAGTTAGGATTGTTGTCGCAGGCCGTGACCGACGACAAATCGATCGTGCGCCTGCCGTATGTCTGGTAGCTTGCCAACAGGGCCGCTCTCAGCAGATACTCCGCTTCGGTCCAGCTCGAGCCTCCATTGGTCGAATACGACACGGTGAGTTGTTCGTCTATCAGGCCGTGATCCACCGCGCATGAGCCGCCGCCGCCGCCGGTCATGTCGGCCCCCAGGGAGTTGACTCGCAGGTCGTAGGCAACCTGGATGTCCTGACGGCCCACGGTAGAGATGATCTTGGTCAGATCTCCACCCTCTCTTGTGCACCTGTCGGTGTTGTCGCTTGCGCCGGCTCCGCTGACGCGCACCGCGCCTCCGGGGTTGCCGGCTCCGCTGGTCCAAGCCATCGTGCCGTAGTCCGCGCCCCATTTCCAGAGGGTGACAGTCCAACCGTCCAGGTCAGCGTCGAACGTGCTGCTGCTCAAGGTCCCTGTGCCGGTGGGAGTGGCATCGCGCTGTACTCCCGGAGCAAAGTTCGAAATAGAATCGTGGGCGAAAGCGGCGTAGTAGTAGGTGACGCCGTTGATCAGACCGCTGTGCGGATAGCTGTCATCGGACCCGGGGATGTTCGGCTTATCGCAGACGGGCGCGCCGTCTGTCGCGCTTGCCGGGTAACCTGTGGTCTTGAACCTTACCATTGTGCCCACGAAGTCGCTATCGCTCGGGTTGTGCCAGGATAGACTGACCTGCCTGTCCCCTGCCGACGCCACGAAATTCGTGACCGCGCCCGGAGCCGTTGTGTCCGGCGGATCGATTTGGTTGCCCGTCACGACGATGTTATCCATATCGCACACATCGGCGGCGCTGTTGAGCTGCCAGCGTAACCACAGCACGAAGTTCGGGTTGTTGTCGCACACCGGCAAATGCGACAGGTCGATTGTGCGGGTTCCATAAGTCTGATAGTTGAGAAGGGAAGCGCGGGTCAAGTATTCCGCCTGCTTCCAGATGACGCCGCCGTTTGTGGAGTAGTAGACCGTGAGCTGCTCGTCGACGATATTGTGATCGACCGGGCACGAACCGTAACCGCCGCCCGTCATCGCGAGGCCGAGCGAGCTGACCCTCAGATCATACTGGACCTGGATGTTGGAGTATCCCGCCGTGGATACGATCTTCTCTATCTGGCCGCCTTCACGAGTGCACCGGTCCGCGTTGTCACTTGCGCCGCTGCCCGTGCACCGAATTCCGCCTCCGGCGCTGCCGGCCCCGCTGTCCCAAGCCATTACCCCGTCGGAGTACGGCCCTGATTTCCAGACCGTTATCGTCCAGCCATTCGCATCGGAATCGAACGAACTCGTGTTGACCGGCGTCCGAGGACCCAACGGCATACCGCTTGCGGTCGCGCCGGCCGAATAGTTCGGGATGCTGTCATACGTAAACGCGGAGTAATAGTAGGTGACGCCGTTGACTAGTCCCGTGTGGTTGTAGTTATCGGCGGAGCCGGGCGAGCCGGTGCGGTCGCACAGCAACAATCCGTCTGTTTGGCTTGTTGGATATCCGTTGGCGCTATATCGGATGATCGTTCCCACGAAATCGGCGGCGGTCGGGTTCGTCCAGCTCAGGGCGTTCTGATTGTCGCCCGGGACGACCGTGAACTGCGATACGAGACCGGGAGACTCTATGTTCGCGGGGACGGCGCTCGACTGGGCGCTTCCCGCATAGTTGGGTACCGAGTCGTGAGCGAACGCGCTGTAGTAGTAAGTCACGCCATTAGTAAGCCCTGTATGGATGTGGCTGTCGCTCATACCCGGCAGGTCGGCCTCATCAACAACCAGCGCGCCGTCCGTGACGCTTGTCGGGTAACCGGTCGTTTTGTAGCGGATCATCACTCCGGAGTAGTCGGCGGTAGTCGGAGTCTGCCAGGCAAGAATCGTTCGCAGATCGCCGGGGGTCGCGGCGAAGTTTGTAACGGCGCCCGGCGCTGTTGTGTCAGCCGAACTGGTCACGTCAACCGATCTGGAAACTACCGGGCCGAACCATCGAACGATTTCGTGTGACATCTGCCAATCGGTGATGTAGGCGCCGGTCGCCGTAGGCGTCATCGGAATCCTGAAAGTATACTGCTGGTTTAGCGCTACGGTCGTGCCGGGATCCATCGGAATTTTCGTAGACGCGGTAAAGGGATCGGACCCGCCCACCGCCCCCAGCTTGAACATCTCCGCGTTCCAGCACGTCTCTCCGTTGTTCTGCACGCTGATGATGATGTTATACGTCCGGCCCAAGTGCATCGTACTCGGAATGTTGTCGGTCACGATCTGAGCGTTGTCCGGGGAGGCGGTGGGGCTGACGGGAATCGTCTGCGATAACGGTATCTCCCCGCGCAGCATCTTCGCGCCCTGGTTCAACAGCCTCAGATGCCAATCCGCGGGCTTGCCTTCGTTGGTCCAGAAGCAGTCGGTCGTAGGGATGTTGTCCGTCATTTTCATCATGGCGGTGGACTCATCGTATTCGTCGAACATCGCCCCGAAGATCGTCTGCGCTCCCGCCGACTTCATCGCGAATACCTGGTCCCAGAAGTGCTGGCCGCCGCGCGGCGAAATCCCCGGTCCGCACGGGTAGTTGTGCATATTGTCCCACTTGAACCGCGGCCATGCGGTCGGGTGATACGAGATTCCCAGGCTGTTGCACTCAGCGATATCCGGCCCCCAGATGAAGTTCATATAGGTTTCGATGTCTGGCCAACTGGCGTACGCCCCAACGGTCCAGGGCATAAGGCCGTTGAAACTCCTGTAGACGGTGGACCATGCCGGGTCGGTTTTCGACCCGCCCGTCAGGGTTCTCCAACCCCAGGGGACGCCGCCGATGATCCAACAGCCGTCGTTCTTGAAATAGTTGATTATCTGCGTCGCCAACTCCGGCGTCACGGGATACGGGTCGCCGTCGATGCCCATGCCGAATATCTCTACGACCGGTTTCCCGTTGTGGCGGAGGTAGCGCGGGTCGTCATAGATTCCGAACGCGCTCTTCAGCGACTCCCAGTCGCCCACCAGGCGATCGTAGATCGTCGCCGTGTCCATGTCCCCGGTCACGTCGTATCCGATGCACCAGACTCGCCCGTAATCCCCGCTCGCGTTCTGGATGTTTTCAAGCACTTTGTTGCGTTCGCGAAACTCCTCGTCCGGCAGCAGCGTAATCCCGCCGCTGAAACGACCCGCCATAACGCCGTCCACGTCGTTTTCCTGCATCCATCTGAAGTGAACGTTGACGGCCCCTTGTTTGTAATTGCTGAAGAGGTAGGGCGTGCCGCCGTAAGTCAATGTGGTATTTGGAACAAAGAAGAGGTCTTCAGGAGCATATTCGCTTACGTCGGGCCACATATCCGTCCAGTATAGTCCCGGACCGATGTCGTCCGATTGCCTGCTCCAGTGATTCCAGCCTACCGACGGGTCATTGCCGTCCCCTGGGCACGCAAACCATCCCTGGTAACCGCAGATGATTTTCCCGTTCATTGTGGATGGGTCAGCTATCTGGCTCCATCCGGCTCCCGATAACAACAATAAGGACGTGCAGACGATCAGAAATACGGTGACTCCTACTACCCCCTGCTTTCCCCGCGGTTTCATGGTGCAATGGCCTCCACATTGTGATGTTGATCCTGCGTGCTCGGATTTTCGCGCACCGGAGGAACGGCTCGTCGGTCCTTCCCTCCCGAACAGAAAGAATGGCGGGGGAGCTTAGCTCCCCCGCCACGGTCGCGCTTAGTTACTCGTGACCACTATGTTGTCCAGGTCACACATGTCGGCTCCGCTGTTGACTTGCCATCGGAACCTCAACCGGAAGTTCGGGTTGTTGTTCGCGGCGGAAACGCCGGTCAAGTCGATAGTCCGCGTGCCGTAGCTCTGGTAAGTAGCCAGCAGCGCGCTT
>JAUSGG010000028.1 GCA_030649165.1 Armatimonadota bacterium | reverse complement strand
ACCCGCGTACTGGCCGAAGTCGGCGTCTTGCACGTCGAACCATAGTCGGCGTAGCTGCAGCATAGACGCCGCTCCATCTTGGGTCCAGCGCATCCCGGACTGCTTTAGTCTGGCTTGGACGAGACACTTGCAGGATGATTCGGCTATCCCGCTGCCAATATGCAGCCCCTTAGCTCGATACTCGTCATAGCGCATCCTGGCTTTGTTGCGAGTGAAGTATCCAATGTTTTCGCGCTTGATCTTGATGTGCTCCGGCTCCACTGGACACCACGCTCGTATCGACTTCATCACCCGTTCGAACCTGCCTTCCAGAAGGTCCTGTTTACTTCTTTGAAGCCATTTGTCGGCAAGAGGACTATCTGCTCCATACCAGGCCCTGGCAATCTCCGCCAGATGCTCGCCGGCATGGTAGAAATCCAATATCTCAATGCAGCCGGGGAAGTTCTCCTTGGCCTGCTTCCATATCCACCGGCCACCGTCCCCCAATACAACCACAACCTTCGCTCTTTCTACCCCTCGCCGAAAAGCAAGCGCATAGATTCTGTCGCCTATGGCCTCCGAGTCACCCATCGTCGCGACACGTTCGATATCGCGCGCTCTTACTTCGCCGTCCGCATCTACATAGGTCTCATAGACGCCTCCCACTTTCGCCTCCTTCCAACTGCCGACCATAGGCACGGTTACTCCATCTATGGTGATACACAGACATTCTGGCGCGACATCCGGAGTATCCATCAGTCCGCTCAGCACATCTTTTTCAAACGACGTTACTTCCTCCTCGATACGTTTGCCGACCAATTCCGCCACTCGCTCGAATGTCTTTGCCGACACGTCAATTCCGCATAACGCTCTAAGCTCGCCAGCTCCACGGCCAAAAGGGGCCATTGCGGCTACGCGCGCTATCTTGTCTCGAACCCGCAAACTCGCGCTGCCACGATCCAGACCCAGCACAGCGTCCAGCGGGGCAAATCCCCTGCCGCAACTTCCACAATAATAGTAAGCCCTTGGTATCACCAGATGAGTATGCAAGGTCTGCCAATTCTTCGCATAATCCTTCTTGTAAACCGCCAGGTTGCCGCATTCACACTGAGCAAGACTGCCAACGTAACCTCGGCCTTCTTGTCTCGTAACGCTCTCCTCTATCTTGTGACCGATCTCTCGGCCTATCTCCTCGGTTATTTCCTCGATCTTATCAATCGTGCTGCCTTTGTGTGGTAACCGATCCTCAAGTAGCTTGCCTATCTCCTCCTTCAATCGCTCGATCATCTCCTCACGGCTCTCGTTCCTCATCGCTCATCCTCCAAGTAGCTGTTCTACTGGAGAGTTCGACAACCATATCCGAGATTCATGCCGAACGTTTGTTCTACCATGAATTTGGCGCACACCCTTGTTGGCGGGGGCGACTTCCAGGTCGCCGGTCAACGCAACTCCGGCGGACAAGCCCAATAGGCTGGGTCTCGTCCGCACAGTGCACTTGCCGCGCTTGAGTTCGATCTTCAGTTCCTTGAGGTCAGGCTGCCGTTTAGCGATGAAGCGCGTCAGACACTTCTCCGAGAGCGCCGCCTCGAATACGGTTTCTTCGACGCCTGTCAACCGGTTCTCGTCCGTGTCGAACCGCACGCCGCGCATCTGGATCACCAGATCGTCGACGTTCAGGTCCGGCTGCAGCCGGACGTTTCTGCCGTGGATATTGAGCTCGGACAAGCGTCCCGATATCATCTTCGTGGTCCGGCCGGACACCTCGACCTTGTATGAATCAGCCGGACCGAGCAGGCTCGGGAGCCGGCGTTCGACACGCGATTCGATCTTGTTCGCCACCAGACGCTCCCCGCAGCCTGTCAACAGGGCGAGAAGCGTGAATAAGATCACCGTGCCAAGAGCGGCGGTCGCTAACTGCTTGCCTTGTTTCTGAACGAGTTCAGGAATGCTCAGGACTTTCACTGTCACCCTCACCCTAACCCTCTCCCTCAAGGGAGAGGGGATTACGCTCGTCTTCTCCCGAGAGCCGTTGTTTCGGGATTTGAGGGTTGGGCGGCATACGCATGCTATAGCGGACAACTTCGGGTCCCAACCCGGAAATCCCGAAACGGGCGCTTCCTTAGGAGCGGAGCGCCGGCGGAGTCGAGGAATGACGTCGCCGGTAGGCGCTTGCCATTTCTAAACTGCTACCTGTTTGCTTGCTGAGTTTCTCGAATAAGCTGTGCATTTGTGATATAATCATCCTTGTGGTGTCTCCAAAAGTGTTCCGACGCGGGCCTGTCCGTCGCCACCGGAACGCCGGCGCGAGAATCGCGTATATTGTACCAGATTGCCGGAGCTATTGTCTCATTATGGGCCTTGTATCCAGATTATTCAGCAGATTCTCCCGAGCGATCGGGATAGACCTCGGCACCGCGAACACCCTTGTGCACGTGAGGGGACGCGGAATTCTTCTACGGGAGCCGTCGGTCATAGCCATCTCCGTAGATACCGGACGCGTGCTCGCGGTCGGCGAGGAGGCAAAACGTATGCTGGGCAGGACGCCCGGCAGTATCGTCGCCAGCAGACCGCTCAAGGACGGCGTGATCGCCGATTTCGACCAGACGGAACAGATGCTCCGCGGGTTCATCCGCAAAGTGCACAGGAGAAACACGTTCATCCATCCCACGGTGGTCGTCGGCATCCCGTCCGGAGTAACGGAGGTCGAACGGCGAGCGGTGATCGACGCCGCCAAGAAAGCCGGCGCTGACGACGCTTATCTGATCGAGGAGCCAATGGCCGCCGCTATCGGGGCCGGCCTTCCCGTGAGCGAGCCGACGGGCTGCATGATCGTGGACATCGGCGGGGGCACGACTGAAGTAGCGGTGATCTCGCTCGGCGGGATCGTCACAAGCCGCTCGGTCAGGATAGCCGGAGATGAGATCGACGAGGCTATCGTAGCGTACGTGAGAAAAGCTTACAGCCTCCTCATAGGCGATAGGACAGCCGAAGAGGCGAAACTCGAGATAGGCTCAGCGTATCCTCTGGCAGAGGAGATCACGATGGAGGTGCGCGGGCGCGACCTGGTCAGCGGTCTTCCGCGGAGCGCGGTTCTGACCTCTAACGAGCTGAGAGAGGCTATTCGCGACCCGGTAAACGCGATAGTCGAAAACGTCAAGCTGACACTGGAGACGACCCCGCCCGAGTTGGCGGCCGACATTATGGAGAGAGGCATCGTCCTGGCGGGCGGCGGCGCGCTGCTCAGAGGGCTCGACAGGCTTCTGTCTTCGGAGACGATGATACCCGTGCACATAGCCGCCGACCCGCTGAGTTGCGTCGTCATCGGCACCGGCAAGGCGTTGGAGGAGTCGGAGACAAATCCCGCGCTGAAGAAAGTGCTGATGAGCTCAAGCCGAATGAGATGATACAGTGGTTAGTGGTTCGTGCGGAGTCGTCGCTCCGGTCACTGATCACTAATCACTAACCACTCTTTAGAACATGCGTTCACGATATGGCAGACTGATAGTTCTGGTTCTCCTCCTGGCGCTGGGTATGCTGATCGCCGCGCTGCACAATCGGGCGGTGGAAGACAACCGGCCGTCAATCGTTGCGACTACCGTTCGCGCTGTCCTATCCCCGTTCCAATCCGCCGTACACTCCGTAGTAAAGACCGGCCACAACGCTAAGCGATCGGTCCGCGGCAGAAGCCGCGTAATGCGCGAAAACGACAATTTGCGCATCGAGTTGAAGCAACTTACCAAAGAAAACGCAAGGCTGCGCGAGGAGCATGCGGAGAACATCCGGCTTCGGAAGCTGCTGGAGTTCAAGAAGAGCTATCCGACTCAACTCCTGACGGCGCAGGTGATAGCGATGCGCCCCAGCCAGTGGCACAATACGTGCACGATCGATCGCGGTTGGCGCGATGGAGTGCGCAAGACGGACCCCGTGATCACCGCGCGCGGCGTAGTTGGCCAGGTGATCGATGTCGGCTCAAACGTTTCACAGGTACTGCTCTTGACGGACCAGGCGAGCGGGCTCGGAGCGATTGTGGAGAGATCCCGCGTAACGGGCATTTGCCAGGGACAACAGGCGCGAACTCTCGTGCTGAACTACCTGGACAAGGACGCGGACGTAAAGAAGGACGACCTGGTGGTCACCTCGGGCATTGGGCAAGTGTACCCCAAGGGCCTTCGGTTAGGCCGGGTGGTGAAACTTCGCGGCGCCGGAGGTTACATGAAATCCGCGGAAATCCGGCCCAGCGTCCAGTTCGACCAACTCGAAGAAGTGGCTGTGATCGTGCGCAAGGCGGAGTCGTGACGTGAAACGTACGCTGATCGCAATCTTCCTGCTGATCGTCGCGGGCGCGCTCCAGAGCAGGGCCGCGGACCAGATGAAAATATCCGGATCGGCCCCCGACTTCCTGATGGCGGCGACCATAGCTATGGGGCTCTTGTTGGATCCAGCCCTCGGCGCTGTCTTTGGTTTTGGCGCCGGGTTGGTCCAGGCATCGATTGTGGGTCTGAGCTTCGGCGGGTTCATCGCCAGCAGAACTCTGCTCGGCTTCGGCGTGGGGTCCCTCAGGCTTTGGTTTTTCCAGGAGAATCCGCTGGTTCTGGTCGCAGCATGTCTACTCGGCACGATTGCTTGCGAGGGCTTGTTATTCCTCATAGAACCGGTGCGGAGCAGCAGCGCGGCCATCGCGCAGCTCCCGATGGAATCGGTGTATAATGCCGTTCTGGCGCTGGTATGTTACTTTCTGATGAGACGGGCGATGGAGCCGCGGAGGAAGGAGTTAGAAGTTAGGAGTTAGGAGTTAGGAGGGCTGAGGGATAAAAATAGGCCGCTCGGTTGGGAACTCGACAGCGCCTGTTTACTCGTATATTCTCTTGATGTAACAGTTCAGGAATAGGAAGTAAGCGCCGCTTAATGTCATTTCGAGCAACCGACCCCGCAGGCGTGGTTATTTCGGAAAGGAATCACCCTGTTCTATCGGGATTTGAGGGTTGGGCGGCAAACGTATGCTATAGCGGACAGCTTCGGGTTCCAACCCGGAAATCCCGAAACCGGGCGCTTCCTTAGGAGCGGAGCGCCAGCGGAGTCGAGAAATCTGCTTCTGTAAAGTGGCCGGGAAAAGCAGATTCCTCGTTCCTCGGAATGACGTTGCCCGGCAGGTACTCGCCATTCCTGAACTGTTACTGTCTTGACAGGCCCAGCCGTCTGACCTATAGTTTACTGGAGTTCGCGGCTTGAGAATTCCTTTTTGCGCCCGCCGGTCTTGACCCACCGGCGGCTGGTTTCCGAGCATCCTGGGCGCAGCCGGGTCAGACGTAAGGGCGCGCCGATTTGATTGTACGGGGGTATTGTATGGCGGAAGCCATAAAGATCCGAAACCTCACAAAGGTCTACAGCAACTTCCTCAGTAAGGACAAAGTC
This sequence comes from Armatimonadota bacterium, assembly GCA_030649165.1. Classification (GTDB taxonomy): domain Bacteria; phylum Armatimonadota; class UBA5829; order UBA5829; family JAUSEB01; genus JAUSGG01. Next base: position 3,480 of record JAUSGG010000028.1, on the reverse strand, counting down.
CTGGCCGTCGATTCTCTGAACCTCGATATCCATGAAGGTGAGATATTCGGGTTCCTCGGACCGAACGGCGCGGGCAAGACAACGACGATCAAGATGCTACTTGGCCTCATCTTCCCCACGTCGGGGGAGGCCGAGGTCCTCGGGAAGCCCGCCGGTGATATAGAAACCAAACGCCGGTTGAGCTATCTGCCGGAGAGCCCCTACTTCTACGAATACATGACCGGAACGGAGGCCCTGGAGTTCTACGCTCGTCTCTTTGGGATGGGAGGAGCGCAAGCGCGGAAGAAGGCGGACGAGTTACTGACCCAGGTCGGACTGGGCGGCGCAAAGAAGAAGTCACTTCGCGAGTATTCCAAAGGCATGCTGCAGAGGATCGGCATCGCGCAGGCGCTGGTGAACGATCCGTCGCTGCTGTTCCTCGACGAGCCGACGTCCGGACTGGACCCGATCGCGCACATGGATATTCGAGATCTTATTCTCCAACTGCGGGAGCAAGGCAAGACCGTGTTCCTGAGCTCGCACCAGTTGACTGACGTGGAGATGGTGTGCGACCGAGTCTCTATAATGGTCGCAGGCAAGCTGCTGAAGATGGGAAGCCTTGATGAACTGCTGAAGGCGGGGGCCACGGAAGTCGTTGCCCGCAAGATCGGCAAAGAGGCGCTGCGGAAGCTGCGTTCGATCTCGCATCAGGTCGACGAAGCGGACAAAGACAAGATAGTCTGCCTGACGCCGAATGAAGCGTCACAGCAGGCCGTTTGTGTGATCGTCGAGAGCCGCGGCGAGATCATCTCCGTTACTCCTCAGCGCAATACGCTGGAGGAACTGTTCATCCGCACGGTTCGGGAGGCAGAAGAATGACGATCCTGACAATCGCGCGCACCACGTTCGGAGAGGCGATACGCAGGAAGGTGCTTGTCACCTTCCTCGCCGTTACGGTTGCGCTGATACCGATTTCGCTGATGTTCGGCTTCTTCAGCTATCGTCAAGAGCTGACCACGATAAAGAGTTTCTACTTCGGGATGATCGGCATAGCCGGGCTGCTTATAGCTCTGATAATGGGCATACAGTTGGTGCCGATTGAGATCGAACGGCGCACGATCTACACGATTCACTCTAAACCGGTGAACAGGTATGAATTCCTGCTGGGCAAGTTCCTGGGCGCGCTTTCCACGCTGCTCTTGTCAATCGCGCTGATGGGCGTCGCGGCGATTATCGCCGTGACGATGAAGACTTACGGGGACGAGCTGTCGCGGGCGTTGATTCCCATCACTGAGCCGTTCAGCAATCAGAAGCTGCATATCTCGGAGATAGGCCGGGGCATTGCGGCAATCTTTGCCGGGTTGGTCCCGACATTCAGGCAATTGGCCCCGGGCGTGGTTCTGATCTACTTCCAGCTCACAATGGTCGTCGGGCTGGCGATGTTCTTCTCCACGTGTCTCGGGGCCTGGGTGAACTTCTTCACCACTTCCGCTTTGTACTGCGTCGGCAGCCTGTCCCAGGTGACGGACAGCCTCATACGTGGCGAGAACAAGTCGCTGCTCACAAAGGGGTTCGCATACATCATCCACTACCTGGTTCCGCAGTTCGGCAACTTCCACGTTCTGAACCCGATATTGCAGCCTCACAACGTGGTCAGGGATCTCGACAAGTATATCGCTCAAAACGTCGTCTACGCCATGCTCGTCTGCGTAATGCTGATGGCGTTCGGCATCTGGATATTCGAGAAGAAGGAAGTCTGACATGAGCCGCAACGCGAGATCCGGTGTATTCGTTTTCGGGCTGGTCCTCCTGTTCGCCGTCGTGCTGATGCAGGGGAACATCGATCCGAAACGGAACAAACTGCAGCCGCCTTTGGGCAAGAAAAAGCAGACCGAGATGATCTTCCAGCTTCCCGGGCCGTACATACTCGCCACGTTCACCGGAATGCGCGAAACGGTGGCCGGGTTGCTCTGGGTCAGAGCGGATGAGTTCTTCCATGAGGGGAACTTCGACGCGATTATGCCTCTGGTGCGGCTGAGCACCTGGCTCGACCCCCACTACATGGATGTGTATAAGACCGGCGCCTGGCACCTGGACTATAACATAACAGACTCCTCCGAGCGGTCCGACAGGCGCTACATACCCGCGGCTCTCGCCCTGCTCAAAGAGGGTTACGATAATAATCCGAGCGCCTACGACCTGCCGTTCGAGATGGGATTCGTGCATTACAACTTGAAGATCAAAGACTACGGGAAAGCTGTCGAATGGTTGAAGTTGGCGAGCACGAAGCCGGACTTGAACCCGGAAACGCCGGACGCCGTGCAGCGTTACCCTCTGGTCGTCAAGCGAATGCTGGCGCATCAGTACGAGAAGCTCGGCGATATTCGGGAGGCGAAGAAACAGTGGGTACGTGTCATCGCCGAGACCGGGAAGATGTGCAGGGAGCATCCGAAGGACAGCATTCTGAAAAGCGACCTGGAGATCGCTCAGAAGAACTACGATATGATGCTCTGGCGCGAGAGACACCGCAAGTGGGACATCTACCCGATAGTGGAGACCGGTTTCGAGGCGAAGTGGGTGCGAAAGAAGCCGAAGGTCATCGTGGTCTCGGGAAGGGTGAACCTGCTGTCGAGGGATGACTACCTGAGATTGAACCCGAACGCCGACGCGACGGAACGGGCCGAGAGTATGCAAGTCCGAATGGACGCCCTTAAACTGAGCGAAACCCCGAACTGGGTCAACGGCGCCCGCGTGGATATAGTCCTTACCGATCTCGACTACAAGCTGGAGGAACTCAAGGAATTCTCCTGGGAAGTGCCCAAAAGCGCTACAATAGCAGTGGATATCACTCGTATCGCCCGCGGCAAGTTCGAGCTTGAGATCGATATGAGCCAGGACCCGAAAATCTACTCGTTCAGAAGCAAGAAGTATCGTCTGACGGCGACAATCGACCCGAGGACCACTCCCGACTATATGCAGGACAGGATTGGTTGGCGCGGCGAAGGCATAACAGATAAGAAGTATCTTGACACCAAGTCCGTACCCGGCGTCAGGCTGATCCGCAAAGAGTGGATCATAGACAAAAAAGACATTATTTAGGGTTTCAGGGTTATGAGGGTTATGAGGCTATGAGTCATTCATAGCGCTTCGCGCCAGCCAGGGGGATGAAAACGAACCGCGGCCTCCCGCGGGAACTGACTTCGATAATGTTCGATGACTTGGGCCGTACAAGGCCGTTCCCGCGGGATAGGACCGTCAACCGAGTGAGTTCAGTTTTGCGGGAATGTCATTCCGACCGAAGTGGAGGAATCTGCTTTTTCCGGTTGCGTCACGCTCAAAAGCAGATTTCTCGACTCCGCCGGCGCTCCGCTCCTAAGGAAGCGCCCGTTTCGGGATTTCCGGGTTGGGACCCGAAGTTGTCCGCTATAGCATGCGTATGCCGCCCAACCCTCAAATCCCGAAACAACGGGGTGGTTCCTTTCCGAAATAACCCCGATCCGT